>QWQF01000142.1 GCA_003669125.1 Planctomycetota bacterium | reverse complement strand
TGGCGCGAACGGGCCGAGGACATGATCTGGTCGCTGATCAACAGCCCAGAGTTTTTGATCGTTCCCTGAAACTCGGTTGGTCGAGAGACTGAGACCCTGACTCCGGAAAGACGTAGCTCGCCCGAAGGACAAATCGAATGACGACTCGACGAAGTTTTCTGTCTCAAACGGCCGCGATCACGACCGCAGCGCTGGCGATACCGATGGTGCAGGCGGACGAATCGAAGAAGTCGCAACTGCCGTGCGGCAAGGCCGAGCACTGCGTTTTCGTTTGGCTGGGGGGAGGGCAGGGGCATCTCGATACGTGGGATCCGAAAACGAAGGGTGACCCGAAGGAGAAGAAGCCGGGCTCGTATTACGAGTCGATCGAGACGGCGATTTCGGGGACGCGCGTGTGCGAGCACTTGCCTCGGTGCGGGAAGATTCTGGATCGGTTCAACATTCTGCGAACGGTCAACCACGACGTGATCGACGAGCACGCAGCGGCAACGAATCGCATGCACACCGGGCGGCCGACGAGCGGCACGGAACAGTATCCGTCGATCGGGTCGATCGTCGCTCAGCAGCGTGGGACGATCACGGAAGGTGTGCCGGCGTATGTGTTGATGGGTTATCCGAACGTGACTCGCGGGCCAGGATTCCTTGGACCGAAGTACGGTTACGTCCATTTGACGGACACGAAGTCCGGGCCGCCGGCGCTCAAGCGGTCAGTCGGAATCAACGATGAGCGGCAGGCTCGGCGCGAGAAACTGCTCAACGCGGTGCGCGATGATCTTCGAGCGAGAAACGGCAGTGAGGGTTTCGTGGCTGAGTACGACGCGGCGATTGCGGCGGCTCAGAAATTGGCGGGACCGGAGTTCATGCGGCTGTTCGATCTCGACCGCGAGTCGGCGGATTTGCGCAACGAATTCGGCGGCGAGTTCGGGCAACGCTGCTTGCTGGCTCGGCGGCTGATCGAGGGTGGCGTGCGATTCATCGAAGTCTCGCACAATTTGAACTTCCTCAACGGCACCGGCTGGGACGTCCACAACGACGGGATCGTGAATCAGCACAAGCTGATCGCCGAACTCGATCAGGCGTTGGCGGCGCTGGTGCTTGATCTTGAAAACAAAAAGCTGCTCGACAAGACGTTGATCGTGGTCGCGACCGAATTCGGCCGTCCCGCGCAGTTCGACGGCGGCGGCGGACGCGGGCATCACGGAAAGTGCTTCAGCGTTGTGCTCGCTGGCGGCGGCTTGAAGAACGGCGTCACGATTGGCGAGACCGATGAACTCGGCATGAAGATCGTCTCGCGGCCGGTGTCGGTGCCCGATCTGCATGCGACGATTCACTGCGCCCTCGGCATCAATCCGCGTGAGGAGATTTATTCCGGGACGCGGCCGGTCCCGATCACGGACGAGGGGGAGCCGGTGCGGGAATTATTCGCGTAGCCGCTCGATCGCACGTGCGATGTCGTCCGTCAGCGGGGCTTCGAACGCGAGCGGTTCCCAAGTGATCGGGTGGCGGAACTCGAGCCGATGCGCATGCAGTGCATGACGACCGATCAGCAACAGTTCCGGTGGGATCGTGTGGCCGATCGGCTCTTCGGTTTCATCGGCGACAACAACGGTATCACGGCGGTCGGCAGGCGGCGGTCGGCGCTCGGCCGGAACAGGGATCGGCGTACCGTCGGGAGCTTTCTTGACCCAGCCGTATGGTCCGTAGAACTCGTCATCGACGACGGGGTGGCCGAGGTCGGCGAAGTGGACTCGAATCTGGTGATGGCGACCGGTGACGGGCTTCGCTTCGACGAGCGTGTGCCGGGCAAAACGTTCGAGGACTCGGAAATGCGTGATCGCCGATCGAGGGTTCACTGCGTCCGCGTGCGTCGTCACCAAACAGCTCTCGGGATCGAGCGATTCGCCGATCGGTTTGTCGATCGTTCCGGCGTCTGCTTCGATGGTTCCGATCACCAGCGCGACGTAGGTCTTGTGGACTTGTCGCCGCATGAAGGCTTCGGTCAGCAGCGCGTGTGAGAGGTGTTCCTTCGAGACGACCATCACACCGCTGGTCAGTCGGTCGAGCCGATGCACGATGCCTGGCCGCAGCAAGCCTCGCCACGGAGTCTGCTGGTCGAGGTGATGCTGCACGACGTTGGCCAGCGAGTCTGTTTTGAAATCCCCTGCCGGATGCGAGATCTGCCCCGCCGGCTTGACGACCACCAGCAGCCACGGGTCTTCGTACAGAACGTGCAGCGGGCCGGGAGTCGGCGGCAGGAGCCGATCGGGCGGTTCGATCAGGCGGATCGAGACTCGTTGATCGCGATACACCCGCGAATCGTTGTTGGCCGCAACGTCGTTGATCCGCACCTCACCGGCCCGCACAATTCGTTGCAGCCGATAGCTCGAATAGTTGCGGAAATGCCGCCCCAAAAACGTGTCGATCCGCTTGCCAGTGAGGAACGGTTCGACAATCAACTCGGCGAAGAACGGTGCGGACATGGGGGGAGCATGAACGATGTCGAGCCTGTCGGAAAGGGTTTTCGCAGGGGTTGGGCTGGTTGACCGTCAACCTTCGCCCCGCTACAAGTCTCGCCCTGCTTTGGGGCAAAAACGATTTTGGTCAACGATTTCAGGGTGTGAGGTCACAACGAATCATGGGACGATGTCAACGTCAGCGCGAATTGGCTCGGCGACGCAAACGTGGCGAGCAGTTGAAGAAATATCGCGTGAAGTACGCCAAGGCGAAGAGTCAGGGTGAGAAGGAAGCGATTACCCAGAAGGTCTTCCGCATCAGCCCGTTCGCCGTTTTGGAAGTCGCCGCGAAGTAATTTTCGCCGAGTGAATCTTTCCACCACAGCTCGACTGCCTTTTGGCCGCCGGGCTGTTGCTGTTTTGGGAGGACCGCTTTTCGCGGTCCCTCACGGCGATTTCGGTTTTGGTTGCAGCCGCACCGTTTCATCGTCGATCGTGACTTCGATGCCCAGCGGTTCGCAGAGCTTGCGGAACAACGTTTCGGCGGAGACGTCTTTGACGTCGATGTCGATCTTCTGGTCGAGCGAGATGCCGGCGTCCGCAAACGGCTTCGGGTCGTACTCGATTTTCACCCCGTAATCAGTGAACGTTTTGATGACGTCGCCGAGGGCGGCATTTCTCTGCTTAACCGTGAAGCGTCGCTCGCTGAGTGGTTTGTCCGGCGGCTTGCTGGTCTTCTGGTTTCCCGGTTTCAACCAGGCGGCGATCTCTGTCTGCCGTTCGACGGTGCCACGCGCAATCAACTTGGCCCCGGATTGCTCCAGTTCGACATCCGGGAATTGTTTGCGGGCCGCATCAAGAATCACAGGCGAGTTTGCCAGGACCGGGTACGACCGCTCGATCAAGACTTGTTCCGGAATCGACACGATGCGGATGGCGGCGCGGTCGGAGACGAACTCAAACGTCGAGTCGAATTGCACGAGCAGCAGCGACAACGCTTCAGTGGCCGTCACCTGTGGCAGCGACGTCTTGGCCCACAAGTCATGCGGTCGCTGGTCGAGCCCGTCGATCTCGATCTTAAACTTGTCGGCAACTTCCTTGAGCATGTCGCGAGGTCGATCGAGGTTTTGCCAGAGGAAGGTCTTTGTCTGCGTCAACGACGTCGGTCGATTCCGCCAAGTCAACTTGGACCGATCGGAGTTCCGAAGCTCGACCAGCGTGCGAAGTTTTTTCGCGGAGTCCCTCGGTCCCACATAAACGACATTTCCGATGACAGACATCCCGCCATCCACTTTGCCAGCGAGCGCGGACACGATGTCTCGCAGCGGAGTCGGCGGCAGCGTCAGTTCGATCGACTGAGTCGGATCAATGCGCCGATCTAGCACGATCGAGATGCGTTGTGAATCGGAGAGTTGTCGCACGACGTCTCGCAGGGTGTGGCCATCTTGACCGCTCCAGGCACGTCCAATCTTCTGATCCAACGCGGCCTCGAACGGCTTACCGGCGAGCGGTTCGGCGGCGAGAACGCTCACCGAGTGACACAGCAGGCAACACACGAACCCGAAGCGCCAGCAAGGGCGAATGATCAGCAGCATTCCGGGTTTAGTGAGCATCGGTCAGTCTTTTGGCGAATGCTCCGCCTCGCGGAACAAGGCGGCTACGGTGACAGCGGCGGGAGTCCGACGCGCGGACAGAGTTTCAACAGCGGGCACTCGGGACAGTTGGGTTTGCGTGCGTTGCAGATTCGACGTCCGTGGTGAATCAGGCGGTGCGAGAAGTTGATCCATTCGGACTTCGGCAGCAACGCGGCCAAGTCGTGCTCGATCTTCACTGGGTCGAGATTTGTCGTCAGCCCCAAGAGTCGCGTGAGGCGTTTGACGTGCGTATCGACGACCACCCCGGTCGGCAGGCCGAACGCCGTGCCGAGCACCACATTGGCGGTCTTCCGGCCGACGCCCGGCAACGCGACCATTTCGTCGAGCGTGCGGGGCAGCACACCATCAAACTGTTCGACCAACGCCTGAGCCATGCCGCGGAGATTCGCCGCCTTCGCTCGGAAGAAGCCAGTCGATCGGACGATCTTCTCGACATCGGCCTGCTTGGACGTAGCCAACGCGGCGGGAGTCGGATACTTCGCGAACAGTGCCGGCGTGACCATGTTGACCCGCTCGTCGGTGCATTGAGCCGACAGGATGGTCGCCGCAAGCAATTGAAATGGACCGTCGTGCTTCAAGGCGCACTCGGCATCGGCGTAGGTCTTGGCCAATTGGCGAGCGATTTTGAGGGCACGTTGCTTTCGGTCATCGCCGCGCGAGGCATGTTTGGTCTGAGGCATGATCAAGTTGTCGAAGTTGAAAAGTTGCTCGTGGACTGGCGGTTTCCGGCGGCGCTAGAATCCCGCCGACGAATGGCGATTGCAAGGACCAACCACGAAGGACCAAGCCCATGTCGGACGGATACGCGCCGCAGTACCTCGAAGGTCTGCGATTGTTCAACGAGGAGGATTTTTTCGAGGCCCACGATGCCTGGGAAGAGTTGTGGTCCGAATCGCTCGGCGACGAGAAGAAATTCCTGCAAGGGTTGATTCAGGCATCCGTTTCGCTGTTCCACTTCGGCAATGAAAACTTCGGCGGGGCGAGGAAGCTGTACGACTCGTGCCGGCAAAAGCTCGATCCGTACCGGCCCAGCTTCATGGGCATCGATCTTGCCACGTTTCTGACCGACTACCAACGCTGTTTCCAAGAGCTGCTCGACCACAAAGAGAAATATCCCACCGACATTCAACTTCGTGACGAGCTTGTCCCGAAGATCGCTTTCCCTGAGGACGCCGCGACATGAGCGACACGTTTGACATTCAAGACGAACTGAAGTTGTTTACAGGGCAAGCTCCGTTGTTCCCGTTGACCAACGTCGTCCAACTTCCAAACACTTGGCAGCCGCTGCACATCTTCGAACCGCGTTACCGAGCGATGATCGCCGATGCTTTGGACAGCGACCGCCTGATCGCGATGGCCCTGCTGCGTCCGAATCAAGAGCTGGCCTACGAGACCAAGGCCGCAAAGATTCACTCCGTCGTCTGCTTGGGTCGCATCGCTGTCGAAGAAAAGCTCCCCGATGGCCGCTTCAATCTTGCACTACGCGGTCTGTGCCGAGCACGCATCGAGACGGAGTTCGACAACGATCAGCCGTACCGCACAGCGGAGTTGACGTTGCTTTCCGACTTCTATCCGTCAGAGCCGACGATCGATCGCCGGCATCGCCAGCGCGAGTTGCTGTCGGGAGCCACCGAGATTCTGCCGGAACTGCAATCCGACCCGCTGCTGCATCAACTTCTCGATGCCGAGATACCGCTCGGAGTGCTGTGCGACGTGCTGACGCATTCGTTGGGGCTGACCACGCTCGATGCGCAGTTGTTGCTCGAAGAACCGGACGTCGATCTCCGCAGCGATCTCGTGTTGAATCACCTGCGGCATCGCCAGCGAAGTCTCGCAGCCGGCGTCGCCTCGGGTTTTCCACCCGCGTTCAGCCGGAACTAGAGGTCAACAGTCGCGCTGCGTTGCCGGTGCGAATCGGCTTGAGCACCGATTCCGGCAAGCCGCTCTCGATCAGCTTCAGCTCCGCCGACCTTTGCCAGTTGCGAGGCAAAGCTGCGTCCTGCGCTGTCGCTTCCGTAGATGATCCGCTCCGAGCCGAGTTCGCGCACGGCCATCTCTGTGAATCCGGCAGTGGGGTCGGAGCCGGCCAGTTCAATCGACACGTTTGTCAACGCCCGAATCGCGAGGATGCCCATTTCCCACGAGCCTCCACGGAATAACGGCGATTGGCATTCGGCCGAAAGCCGATCGCCGTCATGCCGTTTTGTTTCACCCGCCCAATCGTCCGACTTGCCCCTTGAAATCGGCCAGCATGGATGACGACGATACGCGCCCTCCGTCGATTTACCCACCGATCATCCCCCGCCTCAAATTCTGCCAGAGTGTCTTTCCATGAACCGATTGTTGCAGTGTGTGCTTTGCGGGTTCGTTTTGCTGGTTGCGACCCAAAGCCAGTCACAAGACTCCGTCCCGAACTTCGGTCAGGCGGGTCTCGCGTTTTTGAAAAAGCACTGCCTCGAATGTCACAGCGGCGACAAGCCGAAGGCCGAGCTATCGCTGACGGGCTTCGTGGATAACGCCTCGGTCGTCAAGAAACGCAAGACGTGGGAATCCGTGCTGAAAATGGTCGAGGCGGGAGAGATGCCTCCGGATGACAAGCCCCAGCCGACGGCGAAAGAAATCGAAGAGTTCGCGTCGCTCGCACGAGCCGTTTTCGATCATCACGACAAGCACGCGAAGCCCGATCCCGGTCGAGTCACGATGCGGCGACTGAATCGCGTTGAGTACGCCAACACGCTGCGCGATCTGGTCGGAGCAGACTTCAATCCGGCGGCCGATTTTCCGTCGGACGACATCGGCTACGGCTTCGACAACATCGGCGACGTGCTGACCCTTTCGCCGATCCTGATGGAGCAGTATCTCGCGGCGGCCGAGACGGTTTCGCAGCGGGTTATCCTCGTAAATCCGCCGCCGCCGTCGCGTCGCTATTTGTCCGGAAGATTTTTGCAGCCGAACAACGCTCAGACGCCGCAAGGGCGATTCCGGCCGATGAATCCGATCGACCCGGAGCCGTTCAATTCGGGACCGTTCGCCGCTCCGGGGGACTACCTCAAATTCTCGGCCGATGCTGATTTGATCCTCCGAGCGAACATGTATGCCGAGACGAAGGGGACGTCGCCGGTGAAGGTCGCGCTGTTCATTTCGGGAGGCAAGCTCGCCGAAGCGTCCAGCGACGACGAGGTCGATCAGCTCATGGGTGCGGCCTTGAAGGGGATGAAGCCGCTGAAGATTTTGAAGATCTTCGAAATCACCGCTCGCGATGCGAAGAGCGTGCAGCAGATTGAGTTCCCGATCAACCGCCGCGGAGACATCCAGCGAGCCGGCCTCGCCGTCGTGAAGCCACCCGAAGGGGAGGAACCGCCGCAACTCTTCATCGAACACATCTGGACCGAAGGGCCGCTGGAAACTCAGCCGGCTTCGCAGTTGATGCTACTGAAGTGTTCGTCGGACAAACCGCAGGCCGAGCAGACTCGCGAGGTGCTGACACGACTGTTGTCGCGCGGCTACCGCCGAACCGCGACGCCGCAAGAAGTCGAGGCGATGGCGAAAGTCGTCGATCAAGCGGTCGCCGGCGGTGAGAAGTGGGAGGCCGGAATGCAGTGGGCCGTGCAAGCTTTGCTCTGCTCGCCGAAGTTTTTGTTTCGAGTGGAACTCGACGATCGTCCCGACAGTCCGGAGGCTCGGCCGATCGACGAGTTTCATCTCGCCTCGCGGTTGTCGTACTTCCTCTGGAACACGATGCCGGATGACGAACTATTGGAACTCACGCGACGCGGCGAGCTGTCGAAGAACCTCGAACCGCAAGTCCTCCGCATGTTGAAAGACCCGCGAGCCTCCGCCGCGCTGGTCGATCAATTCGCGATGCAGTGGCTGCAACTCAAGCGACTGGAACTGGTCGCTCCGGATGCGAAACTCTTTCCAGACTTCAACGAGGGTCTGCGTCGCTCGATGCTCAAGGAGACGCGATTGTTCCTCGAAGCGATCGTGCAGGAAGACCGTAGCTTGCTCGATTTGCTCGCCGCCGACTTCACGTTCCTGAACGAGCCGCTCGCGAAGCACTACGGTATTGCCGACACGAACGGGAATCTCGTCGGCAAGAACGCCGAGCGTGACAAAGGCCAACCGATTCGCGGTGACGAGTTCGTCCGAGTCAATCTCACGAACACCGGTCGAGGTGGGCTGCTCACTCAGGCGAGCGTGCTGACGGTCACGTCGAACCCGACGCGGACCTCGCCGGTCAAACGCGGTCGCTGGGTGCTGGAACAATTGCTCGGTACGCCTCCGCCACCTCCGCCACCGAATGTGCCGGAACTCGAACAAGGCGAGAAGCTGACCGGCTCATTGCGGCAACGCATGGAACAGCATCGCGCGAACCCGAGCTGCGCGAGTTGTCACGCACGCATGGACCCGCTGGGCTTCGCGTTCGAGAACTTCGACGCCATCGGCCGCTTCCGCGAGAAAGACGGCGAGTTTCCCATCGATCCGTCTGGCGAGTTGCCGACCGGTGAAAAAATCGCCGGACCAACCGAACTCAAGGAAATCTTGAAGACTCGTCAGAATCTGTTTGCTCGGTGCATCACCGAAAAGCTGCTCACGTATGCTCTCGGTCGAGGGCTCGAGTATTATGATCGTCCCGCCGTGGACCGGATCGCGACCGCTCTGGGGAAAAACGGCTATCGGTTCTCAACCCTCATCGTCGAAACAGTAAAGAGCGAACCGTTCCGATTGCGACGCGGAAAGTCCGCAGACGAATAATTTCATTGAAGACATTTCAACACAGAGGGCACAGAGAGAAGCGACGGAGTTCAAACTCTGTGGACCTCTGTGGCGCTGTGTGAAAACCTGCCCTCCATCCCACCGAAGGAGTTCATCATGCCACTCGATCTTTCCCGCCGCACGGTTCTGCGAGGACTCGGAGCATCGATCGCGTTGCCCTGGTTGGAGGCGATGGGGCCGCTGACCGCGTGGGCCGATGGAGCCACGAAGCCGGAGCAGGCCGCTCCGAATCGCATGGCATTTTTGTACGTCCCCAACGGCAAGAACATGGCCGATTGGACTCCGAAGACCGAAGGGACCGACTACGAGTTGCCCGCGATCTTGAAGCCGCTCGAAGCAGTGCGGTCGAAGTTCTCGGTGCTGACGGGACTGACGGCCGACAAAGCTCGGCCACATGGCGATGGTGGTGGCGATCACGCGAGAGCTCTCGGAGCGTTCCTCACCGGTGCTCAGCCGCGCAAGACGGACGGCACCGACATCAAAGCCGGCACGTCGGTCGATCAGGTTGCGGCGTCACGCATCGGCGACAAGACCCGATTGCCGTCGCTCGAGATCGGCACCGAAGCCGGTGCGATGGCCGGAAACTGTGATTCGGGTTACTCGTGTGTGTACTCGTCCACGATGGCGTGGCGATCGGCGACGCAGCCGTTGCCGAAAGAGGTCAATCCAAAGCTGGTCTTCGAGCGGCTCTTCAGTTCGGTTCCGGATGCGGATCGGATCAAGCGAGACGTTCGCCGCAAGAGCGTGCTCGACTTTGTGCGGGAGGACTCGAAAGACCTCAGCGGCAAGCTGGGAGTCAACGACGTGCGGAAGCTCGACGAGTATTTTTCTTCCGTGCGGGACATCGAACTCCGCATCGAACGCGCGGCGAAATTGCCCCCCGCGAAAACTCCCGAAGGCCCGAAGCCGACCGGCATTCCCAGCGACTTCCAAGAACACATTCGCCTGATGTGCGACCTGTTGATGCTGGCGTTTCAAACCGACAGCACGCGCGTCAGCACGTTCGTCCTGGCCAACGAGGGAAGCAACAAATCGTACCCGTTCATCAACGTGTCCGAGGGGCATCACGAGCTTTCGCACCACGGCAACGACGAAGCCAAGAAAGCGAAGATTCGCGACATCAACACGTTTCACGTCAAACAACTGGCCTACCTGCTGGAGAAGCTGGACTCGGTCAAAGAAGGAGACGGCACGCTGCTGGATCACTGCATGATCGCCTACGGCAGCGGCAACTCCGACGGCAACGCCCACAACCACGACAACCTGCCGCTGGTCCTCGCCGGCGGCGGCTGCGGTACGCTCAAACCCGGTCGTCACCTCATCTACCCGAAGGAAACCCCGCTCAACAACCTTTGGGTTTCGATGCTCAACCGCATGGAGGTCAATCTCGACAGGCTAGGCGACAGCACGGGGACGCTGAGTCTGTCCTGATCATTTGGCGGGCAGCAAGAATGCCAGCAGGTCAGCCATCTCTTGCGGGGTGACTCGGTCTTCCAGGCCGGGGGCATCAGGGATTGGCCGGTGGCGGCGATGTCTTCGATGTTGGAACGCAGGATTATCTCGCGAGTGTCCGTGGTACGGATGAGCGTGATGCTCGAGGCGTAGGCCACAAAGTTCGGGCCGAGGGTGTGCCGCAAGACCTCGTCGGGAGCACGAAGGCGGATCGTGGCGAGGCTCGGACCAATCTCGGTGCCGATGTTGTTGACTCGATGGCAGGCTTGGCATTCGCGACGAAAGACCGCTTCGCCCTTCGCGAAGTCGGACTTCAGATTCGGCAGAGCATCGCGGTACTTGTCGACGACTTTCTGCCGTGACTCGATCTCTCTGGATGGCGACGGCCACCGAGGGCGAGACGCTTCCGCCACGTTCGCTGGCTAATCGCGGCTGCTGAGCTTGGAGAGCAGTCGCAGAATCTCGACGTACAGCCAGACGAGCGTGACCAGCAGACCGTAGCCGGCGTACCACTCCATATATTTGGGGGCTCCGTGATTGACCCCTTGCTCGATGAAGTCGAAGTCGAGCACCAGGTTCAGCGCGGCGATGATGACGATCACGCCGTTGATGCCGATGGACAGCCAACTGGAATTGTGCAGGAAGCTCATGCCGCCCACTCCGCAGAGGGACATGATCATGTTGACGAGGTACAGCAGCGCGACCGCGCCGGTGGCGGCGAAGACACCGAGCTTGAAGTTCTCGGTCGGCTTGATGAGGCCAGTCCGGTACGCGGTCAGCAGGCTGAAGAGCGTACCGGCGGTCAGGCAGACGGCTTGAAAGACGATCCCGTGAAACTTCGCCTCGAAGGCGGCCGAAAGCACTCCCAACACCAAGCCCTCGGCAACGGCGTAGACGGGGGCGAGCACGGCGGCCCATTCGCGTTTGAACCACAAAATGACGCCGGCGAGCAACGAGACGATCAAGCCCCCGACCATGTGCGGAATCACTCCCTGAATCCCGCCGGCGCTCCGCAACTCGATCCACGAGTAGCCGGCCGAGGCGGTGAGCAGGATCAACAGCATGCCAGTCTTGGTCGCGGTGCCATTCAGGGTCATCGTGTTCGAGCGTTCGGCGGCGTAGCTGTCGAAGGTTTCAAACGTCGACGAATTCAAGGCGGGATTTCCGGTTCGCAGCATGACAAGCTCCTGGCTGTTGATTCGATTTCTCAAAGGATCGCGACGAGATGGTAGAGGCTGCTAAAGCTTCGGCAAGACCGGTGGCTTCGGAGGCGGAGTGGGTGGCTGCTGCTTCTTCGGGTCAGGGATGAACAGCGGACGTGGCTTCTGCGGAGTCGGCTGAGCTTTGTTTTGTGCAGCGGGTGGTGGCGGTGGGATGAAACGCTCTTCGACGCGGATGCCCAACGGATATTGCAGTTCGCGAGCGGCCATGATCGCCCACGGCGTTCCGGGAGCTTCGGTCACGACGCGATTGAGCAAATCAACCGCGAGCTGTGCTCCCTTTTTGCTGGCGACTCCGGAATTCTTCACGTCGGGCGACGGATGGAAGATCCAGTGATTGGAGCGGGTGTTGATGTCCCCTTCGGACAGCGACGTCTTCATCAGAGCCAGCGCCGAGTTGTATTCGAGGTTCCGCGTTCGATTCGCCAGCAGCCGGCCGTAGTTCAAACTGAAGGCCATCCGCCAGCGGAGTGACGGTTCGCGGTCGAGTTGTTTTTCGATTCCGGGCGGGAACGCCTGCAGCATCGCATCGAGCATGTATTGGCTTTCGGCGACATCCTTCTGAGCATTGGTCGCGGTCTGGCGAAAGTTGTTCGCGGTCACGCGAATGTCGAGTCGCGGTGCGCCTTTGATTTTGAAACGCAGGCTCATCTGCGCGGCGTTGAGCACGCAGACTCGCAGCGGATGTTTGCGGACGTCCTTCGCGAACTCGTCAACCTCGCCGAAGCTGTAGTCGGGGGCGAATGTCCGCAGAGTCGCCTCGTCAAAGGTGCCGATCGGGGCGAGGCCGGCCATCGTGGTCATGTTCGTCAGAAAATAAACGCCGCCCGTTTCGCTGACCAACCGAGCCAGTCCGAACGGTGCGAAACCGGACGAGAGGTAATCGTACTGCGGGCCGTTGAACCAGAACGGCAGGCTGACGTTCTCGGCCATCGCCGCTTCGGGGCCGAGGTCGATCGGGATTTGGTACGTCTTGCCATTCTCCGGAGCGACGTACGGGACGAACCCGCGCCGCTGGCCGAACGGTGCGGTCGGGCCGATGACGTAAGCCTTCGCTCCGTAGCGGCGGCAAATCGCGATTGCATCGAGATGAGGCTTGCCGAAATCGTCACCCGCTTCGTCGGTGATCGTGATCAGCATGATCCGGCGATGCTGCTCGGTGCGGTAGCTGGACCACAGATTCACAGTCTGCTTGATTGCGGTGAAGACGTTCTCGACGCCAGACGAATCGGTGGGCAAGTTGGCGATGCCTTCTTGAACCTCGTCAAAGTTGTCGGTCGGTTTGACGATGAAGTTGGTCTTCTCGCCGAACATCACGACGCTGGAGAGCAGTCCCTTGTCGTGTCGCGGAATCGTGCTCGTGTTTTCCAACGCACCGAGTTCGCCGTAGATGCGTCGTAGCCGTTTGGCGACCGCCTCGCGCTGCGTCTTCAAGCTGCCCGATCCGTCGAGCAACCACACTACCAGCAACTTGCTCTCTTGCAGGTTCTGAGCGATCTCCCAGGTGACCCGATCGAGGGCCGATTCGATCTGCACCATTTGCTCGCCGGTCGAACCTTTGACGACGAGGCGGTCATCGAACTTCAGTCCTTCGGGCACGTCGTAGGCCGGCAGTTTGGCGAGATCGACACGAGCCTCGTCGAGCAACTGCTTCGCCGGTGCGGCGACCTTCGGGACGTTTTGCACGACGGCCAAACCGAGGCTCATGGCGTTCGTGACCTCGCGGACTTCGAGTTCGCGGTCGTCGGGATTCGCCAACTCGAACGGGATCGCGTCTTCGATCTCCTGGTGAATGACCTTTTCGGCGAACGTCGTTTCGAGGACTGGCTCGAGCGCCTCGACTGGTTCGGGCAACAGCCAACCGCCGAGGTTCATCATCAGCCAGGCATGCAGCAGCAGGCTGACCAACAAGCCGCCTAGCGCGGTGCGCGTGTTCGTCGGATCTGGAAGGTCGTCGTCGGCGAACTCCAGCAAGATGACGTCGTCGAACTCTGAGCGAGGCTCATCCAGGTCGAGTCGGATTGGCTTCACCGGTACTTCCGGCTGAACCGCGATCGGGCGCGAGAATTTTTGAACCGCGACGCTCACGATGGGA
Organism: Planctomycetota bacterium; assembly: GCA_003669125.1. Taxonomy (GTDB): domain Bacteria; phylum Planctomycetota; class Planctomycetia; order Planctomycetales; family Planctomycetaceae; genus SXKJ01. The sequence goes on along the minus strand of QWQF01000142.1, from coordinate 15,153 downwards.
TGCCTCTCGAAAAGGATCAACCGACCGGCGAAGTGTAACCCGTGAACCACCCTTGTGTGTTCGTCAAAGTTTGCCGACTTCCATCCCGCCTGAAAACTGTGAAGCCGTCGCCCTGCGGAAAATCGACAGAATGCTGACGGTTCGGATTTGCACAAGTAACGTCATTCCGCCTTTCCGATCCGTTTTTCAAAGGATCACCGCCATGACACGTCGCTGGGTTTTGTTGTGCGTCAGCCTTTGTCTTTTCGCTGGCCAGTCTGCTTTTGGACAAGTCCCCGTCGGCCGTCCCACCGCGAAGCCGGTCTCCACGCAAAAGCTCGTTGGCTTCCTGAAAGGCAAGTCCGAGGAACGGCGAGCGGAAGCTCTCGCGATCCTCGATGCGGCGGCGGTCAAACAGATCCCCATCGCGGAGGCTTTGAAGGAGACCGTCGAACGCGATCTGCGACTCAAGCGAGCTACGCTGCTGACCGCGCAGTCCATGAGCCGGTTGGCTCTGTCGGAACGGGATGAGGACATCCAATTTCTCGTCAAGCTGACAGAGTCGCCGGACGTGAACGTCGCGTTTGTCGCGGCCGCGTCACTGGCGGAACGCAAAGACCCGGAATTGTTGCCGCCGATCGTCAGCCTCGCGCAACGCAAAGAGTTCGCACAGAGCTTTGGCTTTCGACGCTGCCTGGTCGATGCAGTCGCTCAAGTGCCAGACAAACTCGACAAGCTGGCGGAATCCCCGAAGGCTCAAGAGGCGGTCCGAAAAAACGATCTGCGCCTGCGCGACTTGCTCGGCGAGGATTTGCAGACCAGCTACGACGAAGGCCGACACGATGCCGAAGACGCCGCGCTGCTCGTCGAGGTCGAACTCGACGCAGCGAAGGAAGAGCAACTCGCCAAGAACGAACAGGAACGAGTCGAGAAACTCAGCAAGACCGAAGCCGATGCCGAAGCCGCCAAGAAAAAATCAGAAGGCGTCAAGAAGTCGGCGGAGGATTCCAAACGTCTGCTGGATGACCAACTCAAACAGTTGGATCGGTTGCTCGTTCGGCTGGAAAAAGAGCATGGAATTCTGGAGCGTCGTGCCGTCGAGAACCTCGAATCGCAAAATTAAATCGACCGAGAAATCAACTCGATCCGCCAACGTGTCAATCAAAATCAAGCGAACCGCGTGGTACGAAATCCGGTTCGTCCGGTTCAAAACACGAATCGGATGGCGAACCCAAATGGGCAGAATGGCGAGCAGCAAATCGATCAGTTCCTCAATCAAAAAATCTTGCTGCAACAAGAGAACGACCGGCTGACTCAGGAGAGTCTCGCGATTCATCAGAGCGCAGCCAGAGTCGTCCGTGAGCGGCAAGGGGTCATCCAGCAGTATCAACAAAAGACCGGTCAACTCGTGAAAGAAGAAGCGGCGGTGCAGAAGTGGCAAGACCGGTTGAAAAAGGACAGCACGAAACTGAAGGCCCCCGCCAGCGATAAAGAAAGGAGGTGCGGTCACGCGTGCTTTGACCAAGGTGAAAAGTCTGCGAACCTACATCGACTTTGACATCGCCGACGAACGCCAACGGTTGCTCGAACAAATCGACCCGCCAAAAGATCGAGAGGGTGCGGCTCCCGCCGAGCCGGTTCGGAAATAGCGGTTGATTCCATCTCGGCTCGGCGGAAGCCTGCCCTCCCTTCGGTTCCTCACAATTGGAGAATTCCGATGACGACTTCGTGCGTTCGATGGATGCGGCTTGGTGCGGCCGGGTTCGTGGCTTTGAGTCTTGTTTCGGCGGTGTCGGCCAAGGATGAACTTCGCAAGGCCGTTCGCAGCGTGCTCGCCGACGAAAGCCGTCCGGGGCGATACGAGTCAAACCGCAGGCAGCGACTGGTGGCAGAACTCGTCACTGCCAAGAACTCCGATGAGGAGCTGCATTGGCAGGCCGGGTTCGTGAAGGTCAACGGAAAATGGCTGCCGTTTGAGGAGTCCCTTTCTCCCGAACCGTCTTTGGGAAACGGCCGAGAATACATCGAGCGACGCGAGAAGGCGGAACACACTTGGCAGTCTCAATCGGCCCTCGCGTCGTGGTGCAGCCAGCATCAACTGTCCGAGCAGTCTCAAGCTCACAACTACCACTCTCTGTTTTTTATGCCCAAGGACGCGGACCTCAGCCGGCACTATCAACGCATGGGTTACGTCCGTGTCGGCTCGGAATGGTTCAGCCGCCAGGAGGCGTTCGAAGCTCGACGCGATCTCGTCGAGTACCTCGAACAACTCGAATCGGGGACGCCGGCCGTTGATCGTTTCGGCGATGACCTTGAAGCCGGGCGTCTCTCGGAGACATCGCGACGAGACCATCTGAAGCAACTCGCGAACACCAACAAGGTCGCCGCCTTGGGACTGGTGCTCGCGCCCCGCAGCGAACGATCCGGCCAAGCAGCGGTTGAAGCCTTGCGACAAATTCCGACCTATCAAGCCTCACAAGCCTTGGGCCGCATTGCTGCGCATTCGCCGTGGAACGTATCGCGTCTGGCGACCGTGTGCTGGCGAAGAACATCGAGACTGGCGAGTTGGCCTACACAGTCGTGCTGCACACGACTGTGCGCGAATCGTCTCCGATCACGAAGCTCGTGATCGACGATGAGACGATCCAGGTGACCGAAGGGCATCACTTCTGGGTCTCTGGACGAGGCTGGACCAAGACTCGCGAACTCGCTGCCGAGCAGCCATTGCACACGCCGATTGGCGCGGTGCGCGTCGCATCGACTGAGCCTGCGGAGTCGGCTCCGACGTACAACCTTGTCGTCGCCGATTTCGACACGTACTTCGTCGGCAAGAGCGGCATTCTCAGCCACGACGTCCTGCCGCCGAAGCCGACCAACAAGCTCGTGCCGGGATTGAACGACGACTGAGTTACTTGTCGTCGAGGATCGCGAGTGTCTCGAATTTCTGGCCTTCGAGGAGTTCGAGGCTCGCGCCGCCGCCGGTGCTCAGGTGCGTGACTTTGTCGGCGAAGCCCATTTGTTCGATGGCCGCCGCGCTGTCGCCGCCGCCGATGATGCTGATCGCGGCGGAATCGGCAATCGCCTGAGCGACCGCCCGTGTGCCGGCGTCGAACGGCGGAAGCTCGAACGCGCCCATCGGACCGTTCCAGATGACGGTTTTGGCTGAGCTCACGATGCCAACGTATCGGCGGATCGTTCCTGGCCCGATGTCGAGACCTTCAAAAGTGTCGGGCAGTTCGCCGAAGGGGAAGACTTTTGTTTTGCTCGGATCGGCGGCGTAGCTGTCCCAGACGAAGTTGTCGAAGGCGTTGTTGTCGATCGGCAACACGATCTTGGCGGCTCCTTCGGCCAATAGCTTTTTGGCGAGCGGCACGTCTTCGGACTTGGCGTAGCTCTTGCCGATCTTCAGTCCCTTGGCGAGCGCGAACGTGTAGGCCATCGCGCCGCCGATCAGGATTTGATCACACTTCGGCAACAGGTTTTGGATGACGCCGATTTTGTCGCTGACCTTCTTGCCACCGAGGATCGCAACGAACGGGCGAGCCGGATTCGCGACCGCTTCTTCGAGGTACTTCACTTCCTTCTCGACGAGGAAGCCCATGACTTTTGGCTTGCCGGTCATCGCTTTTGGAACGTTGTACATCGAGGCGTTCTCGGCGCGGTGACACGTTCCGAAAGCGTCATTGCAGTAGACGTCGCCGAACGGAGCGAGCGCGGTGAAGTACGCCGGGTCATTGGCTTGGCCGGTCTTCTTTTTGAGAGCCTTCTCGTCTTCGCCGGCATTGAAGCGGACGTTTTCCAGCAGCAGTACGCCGCCATTGGCGAGCGACTTCACCTTGGCTTGTGCGTCTGGGCCGACGGTGTCGGCGGCAAACGTGACCGGTCGGCCGAGCAGTTCGGACAATCGCTCGGCAACGGGTTTCAGGCTGAACTCCGGCTCCGGCCCTTTGCCTTCGGGGCGGCCGAGGTGGCTCATGAGGATGGCTCGGCCACCGCGATCGAGGACCGATTGAATGGTCGGAATCGCCATGCGGATGCGGAGGTCGTCGGTGATCGTCTGGCCGTCGAGCGGCACGTTGAAATCGACTCGGATGAGCACGGCTTTGTCGCGGACGTCGATGTCGGCGATGGTTTTCTTGGGCATGATGCTTCTTTCGTGGCCGACGCGTCTCGCGTCGGGCGGATGCAAGACGCATCCGCCACGAGCGGTGGCGATCAGTTGGATTATTCCGGTTAGACGGGCGTCGGAATGTGGCACAACCGGCATGGAAACTCAACGGAGCACAATCGGCACGCCGCGTCGCTTCGGCAAGTCGTGATTGTCCGGCTGTGTGCTTTTCGACGATTCCTCGCACTGCATTTGACAAACGGAAAACAGCAGTTGCGGCGGTCCTGCCTTGCTTGCGAATCGCAGCGTGCGCCGCCGAGCAAACGTGAGAAACCGGATTCCTCGTCACAACACGTCGTCAGCGTCACGAGCGTTGCAGTCGATGAACGAGACGCCCCCTTGTCCGTAGGTTGGGGATCGATCCCGACCTGCGAACCACGCCGCGCTGACGAATCAAGGACGTCGGTGTGAGCGTTGTGGGGCGACATCTTCGATTGCCCATTCGATTCGTCGGCCCTGGCGGATCGACTTCATCCAACGGAAGCCCAGCCCCATGTCGCTTCAATCTTGGTTACGATCGCTTCGTGCGCAGTTCGCGCTCCCCAAGACCGCTCGTCGCGTGAGCGCGGATGTTCCGCGAGCGATGCAACTGTCCGAGTCGCTCGAACCGCGCTGCCTGTTGGCGGTCACGCCGATTCTGATCAACGGCACCGAGTTGCTCGTGCAGCTTGAGGCCGGTGACAACGTCGTGATTCAATCCGACCCAGCCGGTAAGCTCGCAGTTCTGTCGAGCGGCTTGGTCGTGAACGGCAATCCCGACATTCTCACGGCGGACATCACCTCGATCATGATCATGGGGGGTGATGGCTCAAACCTCATCGACCTGACGGGTGTCACGGCGGCGGACTTCGATGTCGCGCTGACGATCACCGTCAATGGCGGCGACGGCGGCGACACGATCTTTGGCAGCGAATTCGCCGACAGCCTCGTTGGCGGCAACGGAGCCGACTCGATCACCGGTGCTCTGGCCAATGACACGCTCGAAGGGAGCAACGGCAACGACACGCTCAGCGGCGGAGTCGGCGACGATTCGATCCTCGGCGGCGACGGAGCCGACTCGATCACCGGCGACGTCGGCAACGACACAGTCATCGCCGGCAACGGAGCCGACAACGTCTCCGGCGGCGACGGCACCGACTCGCTCAACGGCAGCGATGGCAGCGACACACTCAACGGCGATGCCGGCGACGACACGCTCAGCGGCGACAACGGCACCGACTCGTTGCAGGGAGGAGCCGACAACGATTCGATTCTGGGCGGCACCGGCAACGACACCGCCTCCGGTGGCGATGGCCTCGACACGCTCAATGGCGGCGCGGACAACGACTCGCTCGGTGGTGACGCAGGCACTGACAGCCTCGATGGCGGAGATGGCAATGACTCCATCACGGGTGGCTCGGAGGGTGACACCATCAATGCCGGAAGCGGCAACGACACATGTCTCGGCAATGATGGCGCGGATTCGATTCTTGGCGGCAGCGGCAATGATTTTTTGATTGGTGGAGGTGACGACGACACCGTTCGCGGTAACGCCGGAAATGACGTGATCTTCGGCGGGTCCGGCAGTGATTTGCTGTTCGGCGATGCCGGCAACGATCGAATTCAAAGCGTCGGCTCCAGCATTTCGATCGGGAACGCATCGACCGTGACCGAAGCCGACTCTGGCGTCACTTCGGTCATATTCACGGTGACGCTGGCTGAGGCGAGTGCTCAGACAATCACAGCCACATTTCAGACGGAGGATGGTACCGCGGTCGCGGGCACAGACTACGTTGCCAAGTCTGGAACGATCACGTTCGCGCCCGGCCAACTCACCGCCACGCTGACCGTGGATGTCATTGGTGACACCGCAGGCGAAGGGGCCGAGTCCTTCTTCGTGAGGATCCGCGCGGGAGCAAATGTGGTCATCGATAATGATCTGGCCTCCGTCGATATTCTTGACACCGACACACGAATCAGTATCGACGATGCTTCCATTCCCGAAGGTGGCAGTGGAACGACCACGCTGACAATTACTGTCCGACTTTCGACGCCGACCGCCACGACCGTTTCCGTCAACTATGCCACGGCGAACAACGACGCTCTCGCTGGTTTGGACTACGTCGCCGCGTCGGGCACACTGACATTTAATCCGGGAGTCACGACTCAGACGTTCGTGGTCAGCATCTTTACGGACAATGTCGGCGAGAATAGCGAGCAGTTCTTCGTGAACCTCAGCAACCCGATCAACGCCACGCTCGCGGATGCTCAGGGAGTTGCCACGATCGCGGACGACGATGGCGGACCGATCACTTTCGGGCCAATCTCCGGGCCAACACTCCTGGAACTCCCTGGCGGATTGGCGGGCGATCCTGTGATCCCTCCCGGAGCTTCTGGGTTCACGTTTAACGACAATCAACGTTGGGCTAACACGGCGACCGATGGTGGCGGGTTAGCTCAGGGTCAGGCGACCACGTTGACTTGGGGGCTGGTCGATGATGGAACGTCGCTTGATAACGGGAATGCCAGCAACCTGGTTGCCCGGCTGGATACGATCTACAGCGAAACGGCAACGGGGCCGGACATCCGGAATCGAACCTGGTTCAATTTGTTCGTTTCCGCCTTCGACCGCTTCGCGAGTTTTTCGGGGCTGAGTTACGCCTACGAGCCAAATGATGACGGAGCGGCATTCCCGAACGCTGCCGGTGCCGTTGGCGTCCGACCGGACGTTCGGATCGGTGGCCGCGACATCGATGGAAATTTTGGTGTCCTGGCCTTCAATTACTTCCCGAATGCCGGAGACATGGTGATCGACACCAACGACTCGGTTTACACGATCACAACCAACAACTCGCTGATTCTGAGAAACGTCCTTGAACACGAACATGGGCACGGGATTGGCTTCCCCCACGTGATGCCGATCAACAACACCAAACTGATGGAACCGACACTCAGCGTTGCGTTTGACGGACCTCAGGAAGACGACATCCTGGCGACGAACCGAGGTTACGGCGATCGCAATGAGAAGAACGGCGGGAACGACACCTTCGCCACAGCAACTCCCTTGGGATTGGTGACTCCGACCGCGAGCGTGTCCACAACGCAGGTCAGCATCGACGATGACAGCGACACGGATTTTTACAGCTTCACGGTGGCTCAAGCCGTTTCCACAGACATCTTGATCACACCGACGGGGACGGCCTATTTGTCCGGAGTGCAAGGTGGAGCACCTCCGACCGTCTTCAATGCTCTTGCCCAAGTCGATTTGACATTCGACCTCTTGGCGGCCGATGGCACCACGATTTTGAGCACGACCAACGGAAACGGGTTGGGGCAGGCCGAGCAACTCACCGGCTTTAATTTGGGTGCCGGAACCTATTTCGTCCGGGTGACTGGACCGCAAAATATGGTGCAAATGTACGACGTCGCGTTGTCCGTAACGGCGATTCCCACGCCACCACCTGGGCCAACCGTGGAATTGCCCGATTCCATGTTTGGCGGTGACGGCAACGACACACTACTCAGTGCCGGTGGAGATGACTTCCTGAATGGAAATGCCGGGAATGACTCGCTGGTCGGCGGAACTGGCAACGACTTGTTGCTGGGGGGAGCGGGTGCAGACATGCTGGACGGCGACCTCGGCGACGACACCGTTGATGGTCAAGGGGGCAACGATGTGGTGAAGGGTGGCGACGGTTCGGACACGTATATCTGGAACGGAACCGGCGATGGCGTGGACACGTTGTCGAGTTTGTCGGGTTACGACCGTGTCCGCGTGCAAGGCACGGCGGTGGCGAAGAACTTCGTCGTGTCGCAGGCCAACGGGCAGTTGCGGATCACGGACGGGACCGCCGTGCTCAACGTCTCGCCGATCATTCAAGTCGTGGACATTCTGGCCGGCGGTGGTGACGACACGATCACGATCGGCGCGCTCGACCGAGTTCGCACGGCGACGCTGCTGACGGTCGATGGCGGTGACGGTAACGACACGATCAACTCAAACGGCGCAAGCATCGGACTGATGCGAGTCTCGTTGATCGGCGGACTTGGCGATGACTCGCTGACCGGCAGTGCCGGCATCGACTCGCTGGACGGAGGCGATGGCGATGATGTGCTGGATGGTCAGGGTGGCAACGATCTGATCTTCGGCCGGCTGGGTGACGACACGATTCTCGGCGGAGCGGGCAACGACCGCATCCTCGCCGGTGATGGCAGCGACAACATCGACTCGGGAACCGGCGACGACTCCGTGATCGGTGACGTCGGAGCCGACACCATCAATGGCGGCGACGGCAACGACACGCTCGACGGCGGCGATGGCACCGACACGGTCGATGGTGGATCGGGCAACGATTCGATTCTCGGCGGTAACGAAGCGGACGTGCTCAACGGCAACACCGGCAACGACACGGTGCGCGGCGGCGGCAGCGATGACACGATCACCGGCGAGAACGGCAACGACAAGCTCTACGGCGACGACGGGAACGATTCGATTTTGGGCCACGACGGCGAGGACACGATCAACGGCGGCGACGGCGATGACACGCTCGATGGCATGGCCGGCAACGATCTGCTCGGCGGCGGCAACGGCGACGACCTGATGAATGGAGCCGCCGGCAACGACGTGCTCACCGGTGGCGATGGCAACGACACGCTGGCCGGCGGTGCCGGCAACGACGTGCTGCTCGGCGATGAAGGGGACGACTCGCTCAATGGCCAAGGCAGCTTCGACACCATCAACCCCGGCGAAGGCAGCGACACGGTGTTCGATCCGATCAACGAGATCAACACGACCTTCACGCTGTCCGCCGCGCTGCTCGCCGCATTGGCGTAGCGGCCTTGTGACACCAGCACGATGCGCCAGCGAGTGGTCGCTCGAAAAAACACTCGCTGGCGCGTCGTGCTGACGTGTCGGCCCCGATAAGCTGCCACCTCTTCGTCAGGCTTCTCCAAGTACGAAAGGCGATCGCGCATGAGTCCTTCGACTGCGAGTCCCCGGCAGATCACCAAGAGCGGCCAGTATTTGGCCTTAGCTGCGGCATTGCTGGGCTGGATGTTTGACGGCTTCGAGATGGGGCTGTTCTCGATGGTCGGCCGTTCGGCCATTCAGGACTTGATGGGCTTCACGGGCACACCGACGCTGGATCAAGAGGCGACGATCGGATTTTATTTCGGAGTCGTGATCGCCGTTTTCCTGGTCGGCGCGGCGACCGGCGGTGTGGTGTTCGGCTGGCTGGGAGATCGCATCGGTCGCGTGCGAGCGATGTCGCTGTCGGTGGCGACCTACGCGATCTTCACCGGGCTGTGCGGAGTCGTTGAATCGCCGTTGCAGATCGCCGTGATGCGATTCATCGCCTCGCTGGGCATGGGAGGCGAATGGGCTTTGGGTGTCGCACTGGTCATGGAGGTTTGGCCGAATCGCTCGCGAGCGTTGATGGCCGGGTTGATCGGCGCGGCGGCAAACGTCGGCTACTTGCTGGTCGGCGTGATCGGAATGGGGCTGACGTCGATCCTGGGCAACATGGAGCAGTGGCTGCTTTCGCTGGGACTGTCGCCGGAAAACTCCGCGTCGCTGGTGGCCTACAAAGGTTGGCGGCTGATGATGATTCTCGGTGCGGCTCCCGCGCTGCTGACGTTCTTCTTTCGGCTGTTCGTCCCCGAATCGCACAAGTGGGAGCAGGAGAAGGGGCGTGGTTCGACCTCGCAATGGGCCGCACGCGATCTTCTGGGTGTGGTCGTCGGCGCGGCCGGTCCGGCGTTGATCATTTACGTCTGGGCGAACAAGGTGGTGTTGGCGGTGCGAATCTTCGGCACGCTGCTTGGGCTGGCGATCGCGACCGTCGGCTACGTCTTCCCGGTGATGCAGTTCCTGAAGCGAACATTCGCGCTCGGCGGAATCACGAAAGAAGCGGATGCGTGGAAGCCAACGCTGCGACGCATGTTGCTCGGAGCTTGCTTGAGCGGCGTCGCGCTGCTGGGCACCTGGGGATCGACGCAGTGGGCTCCCGCGTGGGCGGGCAAGCTGACGCAAGGCCGCACCGACGTCCCGTTCGCTCGCGAGCACACGCAGATCTGCCTGGCGATCGGAGCGATCATCGGCACGATCGCCGCCGCGCTGATCGGCGACTGGCTCGGTCGTCGCGTGACGTACCTCTTGATGTGCGTCTCCTCGCTGGCGACCGCGTTGCTGTTCTTCCAAGGCAACACCGAATACGGCACGTTCTTCCTCTTCACCTGTTTTCTCGCCGGCACTTGCACGGCGTCGTTTTACGGTTGGCTGCCGTTGTACCTGCCGGAATTGTTCGCGACGAAAGTGCGAGCCACCGGGCAGGGCTTCTCGTTCAATTTTGGCCGCATCCTGGCCGCGATCGGAGCACTGCAAGCCGGTCTGCTGACCAAAGTCCCCACCACCACGATCATGGGTCATGATTTCGCGGGAGGCTATCCGCTGGCGTGCTCGGCCATGAGTTTCATCTACGTCGTCGGGATGGGCATCATCTGGCTCGCCCCAGAAACGAAGGGCCAGCCGTTGCCGGAATAGCGTTGGATTGCTTCCCAGCATCATTCTGCCCCATGGTTCTGCCACAACATTTGGCAGAACGATGAGGCGAGGAGCGTTGTGATCAATACTTTCTCGCTGGGTTGGTGGCTGATTCGAGTAACGATCTGGTTGGCGGTTACCGCATGGCTGTTGCGAGTGTTCGTCGAGGCGTCCGGCCAATCATTTGAAACACGCGAGCGTGTGATCCGCTGGAGTTGGTTGTTCGGTGCGTTGGCCTGTGTTGCTCACGTCGTTGTGGCGATGGGCTTCGGGCATTGCTGGAGCCTGGCCAACGCGATGCGGCACACGGCAATGGAGACTCGGCGTGTTTTCGGCGTGGAGTTGCCGTGGTCCGTTTTCGTGAACTTCGCCTTCGTCGCGTGGTGGCAGATCGACGCGGTGCGAGAGTTTCGATCGCAAAAGATTCGCTCGCTCGGCGCGGGACGTCACGGAGTCTGGCTGCTGATGATGCTCAACGGGACCGTCGTGTTTGGGCCGAGGTATTGGACGTGGATCGCGGTGCCATGCGCTGTGGCATTTACGATCGTCAAGTGGCGTTCGCGGTCTCTCGTGGATGCAGGTAGATGAACGACTTGCCGAGCCGGCCGCCGTAGTTGCCGGCGGTGATCTTCACGAGACCGGGAGTCGTGCGTGCGGCGGCGATCGCGGCTTGTGTCGCGATGGAAAGCGTTTCGAGGTCGCGGCCGTTCATCACGATCTCCATGATCGAGTTCACGTTCGGAGGCAGACGGCATTCGGCACCGAGCTTCTCGCGCAGCGTCGGGCAGTATTGCTGGTAGGTGCTGGCGATCAGAAACGAGTATTTGCTGCCGGCCTTTGACCCGCTTTGCGCGATGCCTCCGGGAAAGGTCATGATGACGCCGGGAACTTTCTCAACGGCGGCGACGCCCCGTTCGGTGGCTTCGATGGCGGCGTCCACCGACTCGCCCATGAACCAGAGATTGCCGCCCATGATGCCGTCGCGGAATCCGAAGCGACGATCGAGCGCAAACTCGCCGCCGAGGATTGGGATCGTCCACATCTTCCGGCCGTAACGAATGACTCGCGTTTGAAAGCCGTCGCCGAAGAAGGCGATCTTGCGGCCGAGTTTGAAATACGGATCGGTGTCGAGCAGGTTGAAGCACGCGGTCGTCGGACAGGTCAGCACGTTCTGGCTGACGCGCGTCAGCAGCGAGCGTTCGAGCGCAGGTTCGCGGTCCTTGCGGAATCGCGGAACGTGCATCTGAATGATCGCGCCGGGCCGACCGTCAGGAGTTTCGAACGATTCATCGCCGCCAGGTCCGACGAAGCGATCAACCCCCGCTTCGCAGTCGCAAAAGATCGTGCTGCTGGCGTGGCCGGTCGCTTTGTTGACGGCGTGTTGCAGCCACTTGCGATCCCGCGCGGTGACGAGAATCTCGGCGTAGATGCTGCGAAACGCCTCGGCGTAAGTGTCTTCGATTTCGCAGCCGTCGGGCTGGGGAGCGTTCATGGTGATTCTCCGCAAACCCCACCGAGCTTGTCCCGGTGGGGTGAGGATGCAAGTTCAGCGCGGCTTCGAGGGCGCGGACGATTCGGTCTCGCCTCGCCGCCCCAAGCCTTCGTAGACCGCCGACTCGGTGACGACTTTGTCCATAAACATGTCGTGCGACTGCATCGGGATTTCGGGGAAGAGCTGGCACTCGAAGGCCAGCGCGATCAGCGGCGTGTCGAGGCGAGCGTGTTCCAGCAGTTTGTCGTAGTAGCCTTTGCCGTGTCCGGTGCGGCCGCCTCGCCGATCGAAGCCGACGCCGGGGACCATGATCAGATCGAGTTCTTCGACATTGACTCGTTTCGCCGCGACGGGACGCAGGTCGGCCTTCGGTTCGAGGATGCGGTACATGCCGAGTTCGAGTTCGTCCATCGACTCCAGATGGAACAATTCGAGTTCGCCATCGACGCAGTACGGCACGACAATCTTCTTACCGGTTTGCAACGCGGCTTCGAGATCGTTGCGCGTGCGGACCTCGGAGCGGACATCGACGTAGAACATCACGGCCCGTGCAGCGGCGTATTCCGGCTGAGCCATGAAGGCCGCGACGATGCGGCGACTGATCTCGTCTTTGTCGGGCTGCGCGTTGCGATTGGCGTGGGCTTGTTCGCGAATGAGTTGCTTGCGGGCGTGCAAGTCGGCAGGTTGTGCGGCGAGAACCTCAGTGCTCATGGGGTGAGTCCATTCGTTTTGAGTTGTGAAAGAAAAGGAATTCCGCCTTTGCTTGACCGGCGGAGATCGTAGCAAAACAGAGTCTCTTGGTCTCGCGACAACAGGTGTCCATTGGCGACGACTGGATCCGCCCAGGCTTGGCGTCGGCTGCGGTTGGGTGGGTCGAATTGGCCTCGACCAGCGTGATGGGGCCTTGTTCGCGGTTCGCTGGGCCCGCACTGTCCACTAATTGGGGGAAGGTGACCGCTACGACGACGGCTTCAGCAGATGCAGGTTCGCGATCGTGATGCCGGACAGCATCGAACCGATGATTCCCAGAAAGCCTTGGTCGGTGCCGCACAGAAACAGATTGTCGAGATGCGTCGTTCCCGTGCGGATTTTGTGCGGTGCTCCGTAGACCGCGCCGTTGAGATGGCTGGTGAACTTGGTGATCGTGCGGGGTGTGAAGGCGTCGGTGTCGACGACGTGTGACCGGAAGTCGGGCATGAAGCGGAGCGCGGACTCGACCATGCGTTTCGTCCAGGCGTCTTTTTCGGCAACGTATTCGTCCTGCGGCAGGTTCATCCAATAGTCGGGGTTCGCGAGAGCGGTGATGCGGACTCGGCCTTCGTCGAGCGGCGTGGTGTACTGAAAATTGTTGGGCGAACAGATGATGCCGCTGCGGAGGTCGATTGGTTCGGTGGGGGCGTCGTACACGAAACGCTCGTGGTCGTTGTAGAAGATGATCGTCTCGCGGTGGCCGAGGTCCGACGGCATGCAGTCGAGCGAGAAGATCGTCTCGACGAACGAAACGGCTCCCGGCTGATACGGCTCTTGTTCGGGCGGCGGGATGTCGCACAGCCGCATCGTCTCGGCCGAGCCGGCGCTGGAGACGACGTGCTTGGCTTCGAGGGTCTCGCCGCTTTCGAGTTCGACGCCGGTGACTTTGCCGTCTTTCGAGAGGATGCGTTTCACTCCCGAACGCAGTCGCAGTTCGCCGCCAAACTTGCGGTACTGCTGAACCATCTTCCGCATGATGAGCCGCACGCCTTCGTGCGGCCGAGCGAAGCCTTCCAGGAAAATCGCCTTGAACATGATCACGAACTGCGTGAAGTCCATGTCGTGAGCGGTGGGGCTGCCGTAGAACATCAATGGGCAGAAGATCATGTCCACGAGCAGCGGGTCGGTGATCGCTCGGCTGACGATCTCGCGGGCCGAGGACTCGCGATTGGCGAGGTTCAATTCGTCATGCTGTTGGATTTGCGCGACGAGCTGGCGGAAGCCGTCAATCTGTGACGGAAAATGCTCGGCGACTTGTTGCTCGAAGAGGGCGAACTCATTCGTGAATCGCAGCGTGACTCCGGGGAACGCGACGCTCGAACCGCACTGCGGAGTGAGGTCAAAATCCTCCCAGCGGAGGCGGAGCTGACGGAGCAGCTTGCTCAGCGGCCCGGTCTTCGTTCCGGGCTTGGCGTAGTTCGTGACGGCGTGCAGGCCGACGTCGTGGTCCCGTTTGCGGAGCCGATAAAACGAATTCAGCCCGCCGATCGTCGTGTGCTTTTCGACGATGCAGACGGGCCGCTCGTAATACGCCAGCCGAATCCCCGCCGCGAGTCCTGACAGGCCAGCTCCAATGATGATGGTGTCGTACATCGCGGTGACACGAAGCTTACGCCGTCGCGGTTTGCAGCTTCGGGATCAGGTACTGGACCGTGCTGGTCATGGTGCTCAGGAAGCCGTAGTCCTCTTCGGGAATTTGCACGCGGTACAGCTTGCGGAGTTCCATGACGATGTCGAGGAAATCCATGCTGTCCAGTTCCATCTGTTCGCGGAACGGCACTTCATCCTTCAGCGCCGTGAGGTCATTGTCCGGAGCGATCCGGCAGAGGATTTTCATGATGACTTGTCGAATCTGATCGGCGCTCATTCCTCTTACTCTCCCGAATACCGTTTCACGATGGTTGCGGAATTGATCCCCAACATGCCAAACGAATTGTTGAGGATGTACTCGACGCGGTCCATTTTTCTCGGCGTATTGGCCACGATTTGAGGCAACGCACAACGAGGGTCCGGCCGGTCGAGGTTGATTGTAGCGTGGGCCAAATGGTCGTCAAACGCGGGGAGATTCCCCAAAAGTTCGAGCGCCCCGGCGGCTCCCATCGCGTGGCCAATGAAGCTCTTCGTGTTGTTGATCGCCAGGCTCATGCGGTCGCCGAAGACCTTGTGAATCGCCAGTGATTCCTCGATGTCCCCTTGCTCGGTCGCGGTCGCGTGGCTGCTGAGAATGTCGATGGCTTCCGGCCC
>QWQF01000201.1 GCA_003669125.1 Planctomycetota bacterium | reverse complement strand
TTGGCCGATCGGCTTGTCGGCGCGTTTCTTGGGAATGCAGCCGGTGCGCACCTCGGCCGGCATCGACTTGTCGAGTCGATAGCCGCGAATCTCGCCGCTGCCGATCGGGCGGCACCACATGTTGATCTGCGATTTATCGTTGCCGCGCAGGTAGATGCCGCTGTCCCCGGCATCGGCGAACTCTTCTTCTTCCGGGCCTTCGTCGCCGTTGGGTTGAATGACCGGCCGCTTGTTCGTCTTCGGCTTGCCGGTCCACTTCCAGTCGCAGATCAGCTCGAAGTCACCGAACTCTTTTTCCGTCCAAAGATGTCCGGCATCGGCGGGGCCGGTCCCTTTCGCTTCGCTCTTGCCGTCGTAGTTGAGCACCCAGTCCTGCGGCTGCCAGTGACCGACGTGTCCCGGATCGTTCACCCAGTTCGCAAGATCAAGCCCGGTGTAGAGCGAACGAAATCCGTCGATCACCGGCTGCACTTCGTCGGCCGGCGGGTTCGACGTCGGCAGCTCTTTGATCCGCAAGTTGCGGAAGTGGCATTCCGAGCCTTCCGATTCGAGGCAGATGTAGCCCTTGCGCGGTCGGCATTCGCTGCCTCCCGAAACCACCTTGCCGTTGACCGCCAACTTGAGAACTCCGTCGCGGCATTCGACGCGATAGTGATTCCACTCCGGCGACGGCTTGCTGCGCTTCTCGCTGGGCAGGCAACGCTCAGCACCGCCGGGATGCGGCCGATCCGGCTTCATTCGCGCGCCGTGAATCGAGAAGACATCGCCATGACTGGTGTAGTTCGCGGTCTCGTGGCCGTCGAGCACTTGGACCTCAATGCTCTTGGCGAACGGCGTTCCTTGAGCCGTCAGCGGATGGCTCCAGACAAACACACCTGCGTTCCCCTTGGGCTGCATGTGCCGCCATTCGAGCTCGAGAATGAAGTTCTCGTACTGCTTCGCCGTCCGCATGACGCCCGTTGGCTTGCCAGTGCTGACGATCATTTCGTCCTTCGCCGTGAACGTATTCGGAGCAACATTGACCGGCACCCAGCCCGAGAGATCTTTGCCGTTGAACAGCGGAGCGAAGCCCTCTTCGTCCGCGCTGACCGCGAGCACGTTCAGTGCGACGACCAACAACGCGATGCCTGGAACTTGCCGTTTCATGGGAGTCTCCTGGGGTTACTTCAACAACGCTGTGATCTCATCGCGAGTGAACCGTCGCTGCAAGCGTGCTCCGAGTTGTCCGACAATTCGCGCGGCCGCGTGCGAGGCGAGGTGGCCGGACTGCTTCCAGCTCAGGCCGTTGGTGATGCCGTACAAAATTCCGGCGGCGTACATGTCTCCGGCTCCGGTCGTGTCGATCGCGACCACTGGCACACCCTCGACGGGGATGACCTCTCCTTGGTGCATCAGCAGACTACCGTTCTTGCCCAACGTGAGCGCGACGTTCTCGCAATGCTGGTGGATGATCCGAGCACACTCGATCGAGTCTTCCTTGCCGGTCAACGCGCGAGCTTCCTCTTCGTTGCAGAACAGCAGATCGACGTCCTCTTCGATGAGCTGCCAGAAGCGGTCGCGGAACAGTCCGATCAAGAATGGATCGGAGACTGTGAAGGCGACTTTCACGCCGTTCTTCTTGGCAAACTCGATGGCCTTGAGTGCGGCGGCTCGCGGGCCTTCGTTCGTGAAGAGGTAGCCTTCGATGTAGACGTATTTCGCCTGTCGAATGTCCGCTTCGTTGATGTCGTCGGGACCGAGTGTCGCCGACACGCCGAGATTCGTCAGCATCGTCCGCTGGGCATCCTCCGTGATGAGTACGACGCACGTCCCAGACTGGCCGTCCGTCGGAGGAACTTCGATGCTGACGCCGCGTTGCCGCATGTCGGACAGAAAGAATTCACCGATCTCGTCGCGGCCGGTCTTGCCGGCGTACGCCCCCTGCCCTCCCAGATCGACGAGGCCCATGATCGTGTTGGCGGCCGAGCCACCTGCACAACGACTCGTCGGCTGGTCGGCGAGCGTTGCCAGCACGCGTCGCTGAGCGGCCTCATCGACCAGCGTCATGATCCCCTTCGTGAAACCGATTCGCTCCAAGAACCGGTCTTCAACCCGAGCTTGAAGATCGACCAACGAATTCCCGACGCCGTAAACGTCGTATGCCATGAGTTTCTCTTTCCCTTCAATTCAACAACTGGTGAGCCGGGCGGCGTCAGCCCCCGGACGAATCGTTCACGCTACCTGGCTCGCCAAGTCACGCATGGATTTGACGATCTCTGTAAACTTCCCCCGCCATGTCCGCACCTGCGACTACCACTGAGCCGTTGATTCAGATTGCCGAGCAACGATTGGCACGCTCGGCCCTGCGCCGATTGCGGAAACCGACCGCCGCTGGCAAAGGCCGCTTGTTGTACCTTGTCGGCCCAGCAGGTAGCGGGAAGTCCGCGTTGCTGGCAGAGTCTTTCCGCGAGCTCCCTTCCTCGCAAGTCCCGCCGCTGCAAGTCACGGCTGCGGAGTTTGCCGCTCAACTGGCCGAGGCCTCGAGCAATCAGCAACTCCCCGTGTTTCAAGAACGCTTCCGATCTGTATCGGTGCTGGTTTGCGAGGACGTCCAAGCCCTCGAACGCCGGCCTGAAACACTGCGACAACTGTTGACCGTGATCGACGAATTGCTCGCTCACGGCAGCGATGTCCTCGTGACAAGCACCAAGTTGCCGGGGCAGTTTGAGTCCTTCCCCGCCAAATTGGTCAGTCGCTTCCGAGGCGGAACCGTCATCGGCATCAAGCCACCAGGGCCTGACAGCCGAGCAGAACTCCTCCGACTTTTCTGCCGACAACGCCGCTTGTCGATC
This sequence comes from Planctomycetota bacterium, assembly GCA_003669125.1. GTDB lineage: Bacteria > Planctomycetota > Planctomycetia > Planctomycetales > Planctomycetaceae > SXKJ01. The sequence continues at coordinate 5,968 of QWQF01000201.1, read as the reverse complement.
TCGCGCGACGCACTCGCACTGCTCGCAGAGTCGTTGGAAGCCTCTCCACGAGAGCTGATTGGCGTCATCACTCAGCTTGCCGAGAGGCGTCGCCCGCTGAAAAGAGCCGACATCGAAGACTTCTTGCAACGGGAACTTCCCAACAAGTCGATCACTCCCCTGAAGGTCAGCCGCGCGGTCGCCAAGGACTTTGGAATCGCTCTGTCCGCGTTGCGTTCTCGCCGCCGCTCGCAAGCGCTCGTCTTGCCTCGGCAATGTGCGATGTGGCTGTGCCGAAAGCTGTGCCACCTCTCGTACCCGGAGCTTGGTGCGTTCTTCGACCGGCAACATTCTTCGGTCATCCATGCCGTCCGAAAATTGGAAACTCGCATCGAGAACGAGCCTGCCCTGCGGCAACGGATTGCTCGGCTGGAAAGCGACTGTCGATAAGACGTTGACCCGGCGTTGATAACCGTTGGTTCCTCAACGGCTCCCGGAGTCGAGCTGCGAACCTGTTGACTAGACCACTTAAAATCGCGATTCGTTAACGCCGCAGAACGGGCACTCCACGCGTTGTCGACACCCACTTTCACTCGTTGTGAGAACGTAAGTTTTTCGCTACTCTTACGTTCCGTTTTCGCCTGCGATTTCACTGACAAAAATCGCCGTCTCTGATACGACGACTACTCTCTAAATATCTTTTAGAAGAAGCTTAACACACCGTTCTCCAGCTTCCTCCCCAAGCGAGCAAACCATGAAGTTACATTGCCATCGACCAACTCTGGCCACCGCATTTCAAATCGTCAGCGGTGTCGTGCCGTCACGGACTCCAAAAGACATCTTGCGGAATGTGAAGCTCCAAGTCGGTGGTGGCAAGGCGACGCTGGTGGGGACCGATCAGGAAGTCGGAATTCGATACGACATCCCGGGAGTCGAGACCGATTCCGATGGTGAAGTGCTGCTGCCGAAAGATCGCTTGATCGCCATCCTTCGTGAATTGACGGACGATGGAGTCGATCTCGAAGTCACCGAGAAAGCGTTGTGGGTGCGATCGGGACACAGCGAGTTCAAACTCTCGGCCGAAGACCCCGCAGAGTTCCCGCCGGTGCAGGAATTCGATGCGACGAGCTATCACGTCGTCCCGGCTGCGTCGTTCAAGGAGATGATTAAGCGAACCGTCTTCGCGACGGATGTTGAGAGCACGCGATACGCACTCGGAGGAGTGCTGATGGAATTTGCGGCTGACAAACTCACGATGGCCGCGACTGACAGCCGTCGCTTGGCAGTGGTTAGCACCGCGAGCAGCACGATCGGGACGATCGAGCCACGGGCAACACAACCTGTGGTCCCAGCGAAAGCGTTGAGCCTCATCGAGCGGAGCATCAGCGACAACGACCAGGATGTGTATTTGGCGGTCTATCCCAACAGCATTTTGGTCAAAGTCGGCAGCAGTACGATCTACAGCCGATTGGTGGAAGGCCGCTTCCCGCGTTACGGAGATGTCATCCCGGCTGGTGGTGGAGCGATGATCGACATGGTCGTTTCGCCGTTTTATTCAGCCGTGCGACAAGCTCAGATCGTGACCAACGAAGAAAGCCGCGGTGTCGATTTCACCTTTGAGAACGGCGTTTTGCGGCTGACGAGCGTTGCCGCAGACATCGGCCAATCCAAGATTGAAATCCCCATCAGTTATGACGGCTCGCCGATCACGATCACCTTTGATCCGCGTTACATCGCAGAATTTCTTCGCATCTTGGATGCCTCAACGTCGGTTAAATTACAGCTCACCGACGGAGAGAGCGCGGCGGTTCTCCGCACGGATGACGGCTACACCTACGTCATCATGCCGCTTGCACGAGATCGGTAGGTTTTGGGAGATCAGAGAATCCCAAGTCACTCTTTGTTTGAGACGATGCCGCACGACCCGTTTCATACTCTCCGAGGATTCGCCGCAGCCGCCGAAAAAACGGCGGAGCCGCAGCATGTCCGCAAAGTGCTCTCGGAGTTGGTCGCTTTGAAAGGACTCGCACGAGTCCACGGCACGGAACAATTGCAGCAAGCTTGGCGAACGGTTGCCGGGGATGAGGTCGGACGCAAATCGAGAGTGCTGGAATTGAGTCGCGGAGTTTTGAATGTCGGTGTCAGTAATTCAGCGTTGCTCAACGAACTGGCGGGGTTTCACAAGCAAGTGTTGCTGGAACAACTCCAACAACAGTTTGCTCATCTGAAGATTCGAGACATCAAATTTCGGCTGAAGACGGAACTGAAGTAATCGGTAGGACGGGTTTCCAACCCGTCACTCACATTTCGGCCGGTTTGGAAATCGGCCCACGGAATCCAGAAGCATGAGCGACCAAGCCATCGAACCGACACCGGACACTTACGACGAAACACAGATCCAAGCTCTCGAAGGAATCGAGGGAATTCGCCATCGTCCGTCCATGTACATCGGCGACACGACGAGTCGCGGTCTGCATCATTTGGTCTACGAGGTCGTCGATAACAGCATCGATGAAGCGGTCAACAAGTTTGCGACGACGGTCTCGGTGAAGATCAACGCCGATGGCAGCGTCACGGTCATTGACGACGGCCGAGGCATCCCAGTCGGACGCATGGCCGATCATGGCGGAAAATCCGCGCTGGAAATCGTGTTCACGAAAATCCATGCCGGCGGCAAATTCAATCGAGCCGGCGGCTACAAAACCGGAACTGGCGGACTGCATGGCGTCGGCATCACCGCCGTCAACGCGCTCAGCGAATGGCTGGAAGTCGAAGTCCGCCGCGAGGGCCACGTCTGGACGATGGAGTTCGCTCGCGGCGAAGTCGTTCACGACGTGCAGAAGATCGGCAAGAGTGACTCGACTGGCACGAAGGTCACGTTCTCGCCCGATCCGCAGATCTTTCCAGAGACACGGTTCACTTACGACGTGCTGCACAAGCGGCTGCAAGAGATGGCTTTTCTCAACGCCGGTGTCGTCATCCGCATCCTCGATGAGCGGACCAATCAAACCGACGAGTTTTGCTACAAGAACGGCTTGCTGGAGTTTGTGAAGTTTCTCAACCGCACCGACAATCCGTTGCACGCCGATGTGATCCACGTCAAAGGGGACCACGAACATGTCACGACCGATGGCATCAAACAAATCATCGGCATCGAGATCGCGCTGCAATACAACGACAGCTCGTCCGACATCGTCCGCAGCTACGCCAACAACATCTACAACCCAGACGGCGGCACGCACCTCAGCGGTTTCAAAAGCGGCCTGACGCGCGCGCTCAACAACTACGGCAAGAAGAACAACTTTTTCAAAGACTTCACGCCGACCGGCGATGACTTCCGCGAGGGCCTCACTGCCGTCGTTACGGTCCTGCACCCCGATCCACAATTTGAGGCACAGACCAAGGTCAAGCTCGGCAACAGCGAAGTGGAAGGTGCGGTCTCGTCGATGATCGGCGATGGGCTCAACCGCTTCCTCGAAGAGAATCCGCAGACCGCCAAGACCATCCTGATGAAAGGCATGATCGCCGCCGAAGCTCGCGAAGCCGCACGCAAAGCCCGCGATCTCGTCCGCAACAAGAAAGGCGGACTCACCACCGGCGGTCTGCCTGAAAAGCTGCGCGACTGCCGCAGCCGAGACCTCAACCTCAGCGAGCTGTACCTCGTGGAAGGCGATTCGGCCGGCGGTTCGGCCGACACCGGTCGCGACTCCAACACGCAAGCGATCCTCCCGCTGCGCGGAAAAATCCTGAACGTCGAGAAAGCGGTTCTCACCAAAGTGCTCGACAACATCGAGATCGGCAACATCTTCAAAGCGGTCGGAGTCCCTCCCGGTGCCGAACTCGAAGACGTCCAAAAACGCCGCTACGGCAAGCTGATCCTGATGACCGACGCCGACGTCGACGGCAGCCACATCCGCACGCTGCTGCTGACATTCATCTTCCGCCACCTCCGCAAGTTGGTGGAGAACGGCTGCATCTACATCGCTCAACCGCCGCTTTTCAAAGTCGAACAGCGCAACAAAATACGTTATGTCCAATCGAACGAACAAATGATGGGCGAGATGATCGAACTCGGCCTCAACGAAAGCATCGTCGTCCTGGAAGACGGCGCTCGCATCGAAACCGAATCGCTACACAAGCTGGTCGCGCTGATCCGTCGCCTGGCCGAACCGCTCGAAACAATGGAGCGCCGCGGCATCGACCTGCGTCACGTCGCCACACATCACTTGTCATCCGAAGGCAGCCTGCCGCGCTTCCGAGTCTTCGTCGGCAAAGACCAACACTGGTTCCTCGCCAAAGAAGATCTTGACCAATTCTTGGCCGCCGAGGAACAGCGCCGTGGCGAAGAGTTCACCGTCGCCGAGGCTGCTCTCGTCGGACAGGCTTCGAGCCTGTCACCACCAGTGAATACCGAAGCCAAGCCCGCGACAAAAGAGGCCGCTGCCAGCGACGGCCACCTGCTGCAAATTGTCGAACTCCACGAAGTCCGCATCATCAACGACGTGCTCAAAGAGTTGAAGGCGTTCAACCTCGCGATGAAAGACTTGCTCCCGGCTGGAAACCGCAACGGCGAGCCGTACTACCCGTTTCACATCGACAACCCCGCCGGCGGCATCAAACTCACCAGCATCCGCGAGCTGATCCAGTCACTCCGCAAGCTCGGCGAGAAGGGCAAGAAGATCACCCGCTTCAAAGGCCTCGGCGAAATGGACGCCGAAGAACTGTGGGCCACAACCATGAACATCGAGACCCGCACGCTGTTGAAGGTCACAATGGATGACGCCGCCGCCGCCGATGAAATGTTCCGCGTCCTCATGGGCGACGCCGTCGAACCCCGCCGCGAGTTCATCGAGAAACACGCGCTCGATGTCAAAGACTTGGACGTGTAACCGACCCTTGTGGTTTGGGACACAATTCCTGTCATTTGGGACACAATACTTGGCCAAGTGAGACACAATACTTGGCCAGGAATCACACAGCCGTAGGTACGCGCCGTTTGATTGGAAAAGTCGGCTGTCTGCGGAATCTCTGATGGCTAAAGAAATCGGACGGAGCGCCCAGGATTGTCCCGGGCGCTCCGTCCTCAATTTTGTGGTCAGGGATTTCGTCAGCGGCGACGTCGCCGGCAACGGCAGCCAGCGCGGAAGCCACCAGCACTGCCGAGTCTCTTGCCGTGTTTGAAGAACCAATAAGCAAGAAACATCAGCAGACCAAGGGTGATCAGACTTTCCAAAGAAACCTCCTTGTGAAGAGGTTGAACGGAGATATGCCACCGCGACCGTGGGTCAGACGAGAGCGGTAGAATCGGCGCTCAGGGATGGTGCCAGCCAGTGATCGCGCAGCCAAGCGACCTCGGCGCTGAGCGCGTCGCTCCGGCGAGGAAACGGTCCCAAGCGGGGGCCACCGACGGGGGACATGTCGGCGAACCACTGGCCGAAGAGGTCAGGTTCAACGTGCGAACCGCGCAGGATGTGGACCGATCCCAGCGAACTCAGATCGAGCGATTCGTCGTAGAGGCAGCGGACGTCGCCGACCGGCGTGATGACGAGTAGCATCAGGCCGCCTCCTGCACCGGAATTGCACCGGCCTGCCGAAGAAGATTGCGACGTGGGCGATCAACCAGTAGGCCATCGAAGACCGGTTGCAATTGGTTCAACTCCGCAGCGACGGACTCGCGGAGGACGCGGTTTTCGCGGAGCGATTTTGGCTGGACGCCGTTCACCAAGTCTTCAACCTGCGACACAAGAGTGTCGAGTTGCTCGTTCGATCGCACGTTCATCCGCCGGAATCGTTCAAAGAACTCGGTCAGTTTCGAGACGACGGTATCGCGAAAGACTTTCGGCTTGCCATCCTCGGTGCCGCTGAGCCGGTTTGTCAGATGGGTGACGAGCTGCGAGAGTTCGGCGAGGAATGCCTGCTCGGCCAATTGGAGAGCCTCGTCAAAACGTGCGGCGACGCGACGGCACTCTTGTTCGTAGAGTTCGGGATT
>QWQF01000111.1 GCA_003669125.1 Planctomycetota bacterium | reverse complement strand
CCGCTGCATCTCCTTGAGCAAATCCTTGCCCTGCGGCGACAGTGGCTCGTCGGTGTCGGTTCCGAAAGCGTATCGCCCCGGCCCGTAGTGCGCCGGGCCGAGTGCTCGCAGTCCGTCGGCGTAGCTGCGTTCGAGATGCTTGAGCGTGATGATCGAGTCCGCTCCCTCCAAGCTGAGGATGTAGCCAATTGGTCGATGTGTCGGCTGCTTGCGCGACTCGACGATGTACGGCGTGCCGTCATCACACGGCGGCGAGTTGAGCCACAGATCGAGATGCGCGTCGAGCTGCGCCTTCGTCCGAATCTGCACGAGTTCGCCCGCCTCCTCCATCGCGCGATACCACGCAAGCTGCCCCTGCGTCTGAGCCCACGCTTGCTCCGGAGAACTCCAACCCGGCAGCCGATGAAAGTACGGCGAGTACCGGCCAATCTGCGTCGCCACGCACAGCCCGATGTTGCCGCGACGCATCTCCGGAAAGCAGACCGTCGTGTTGCCGCGGTCCACTTTGTCCTTCATGTGCTGCTCCCAGCGGCGAATCTTTTCCTGCGACCAACGCAGGTCACGATTCCACTCCAGAGCATTCATGCTGAGATCGAGATGCACGTCGAAGATGAAAGACGGAACAGTCATGGCAGCCTTTCGCAGGGAGGTTTCAGGCGGGCGAACGATGGCAAAGTTGGAGGCGGATTGTCATGGTAAGCGGCGTCGATCTCCAGTCTGCCACGTTGCCGAAAAGGACCACACATGACTCAGCCTCTTCGCGATGACCACAGTTCTGATTCCCGAATTGAACTCTCTCGCAGAGCGGCCCTGTCGAGTGCCGTTGCCGGCGGGGCGTTCGCCTTCGGATCGTCACTCGCCGCAGCCTTTGAGCCGCGTGGCGAGGTCGCCCTCGCCGACACAACCGCCGCACAAACCAAACCGGTGGCTGCGAAAAAATACGACATGAAGAAGTCGATCAACCTCTGGGCGTTTCCGTATCCGAATCTGTGGTCGCTCGAAAAGTGTTTGAAGACCGCCAAGGACGCCGGCTTCGACGGCATCGAGTTGAACTACGACCTCGACAGCGACCTCTCGCCGAAGTCGGGGACGAAAGACTTCCAGAAGATTCGCGCGCTGGCCGACAAGATCGGCATCGCGATCAGCGGCTTGTGCTCGTTTTTGTTCTGGCCGTACCCGCTCGTCAGCAACGATCCGGAGAAACGGGCACGTGGCATGGAACTCGCCGGAATGATGGCTCAGGCGGCGCACGACCTGGGCACCGAGAACTTGCTGGTCGTCCCCGGAGCCGTTCACATCCCGTGGCGCACCGATCACGATCCGGTGCAGAACGATGTCTGCGACAAGCGTGCTCGCGAGGCGATCGCCAAGTTGCGTCCCACCGCCGAGAAGCTCAAGGTGCATCTCAACATCGAAAACATCTTTTTCAACGGCTACTTGATGACGCCGGGCGAGATGATCGACTTCGTGGACTCGTTCAAATCCGAGTTCGTCAAAGTTCACTTCGACACCGGCAACATCATGATGTTCCAGTTTCCGGAGCACTGGATCAACATTCTCGGCAGCCGCATCAAGAACGTGCATCTCAAGGAATTCACCAAGAAGGGGACCGACACATCGCTGGAGACTTTTCGCCCGCTGCTGGACGGCACGACGAACTGGCCGGCGGTGCTCGATGCCTTCGACAAGACCGGCTATCGTGGCTACCTGACGTTCGAGTACTTTCACCCGTACCAATATTTCCCCGAAGCGTTGATCTATCAGACTGGCGACTCGCTGGACCGAATGCTGGGCCGCAAGATGATCTAACAAGGTCGACCTCAGTGAATCAGCCGGAACGCGCTAGCGTCCGGTTCAATACGTTCAACTTCACCGGACGCTAGCGCGTTCCGGCTCATTGAGACAGTACACCCTTCCGACATGACCCCACTCGAACCGCCACGCATCACTCGCCCGGCTCTACACAAACGCGCTTTTCGCCGGCTGTTTGAATTTCGCGGATTCCAACGACTGCCGTTGCAGCAGTACCGCAGCAAGGTGCGGCGGCTTTACGACGGGCCAGCCGGAGCGATGCTGATGATCGCCAGTCTGATCTCGTTGCATCAGCCGCTCATCGGCCGCATGTTGCGGAAGCAGAACTTTGATCTCGGCCGATTTCAGTCGATTCTGGATGTCGGTTCGGGAGCCGGCCAAATCCTGGGTCACTTGCTGAAGCACACGCATCCCGAAGTGCAGATCGTGGCGTGCGACCTCTCGCCGCAGATGCTCCGCCGCGCGAGGCAGTCGATGAAGTCGCGACAATCGCGCGGCGAAACTCGCCCGTGGTACATCGCCGCCGATTTGACGCATCTGCCGTTCGCCGACAACTCATTCGACTGCGTCACCTGCGGCTACGTTTTGGAATACTTGCCCGATCCGCTCCCCGGCCTCGCGGAGTTGCATCGTGTGCTGAAGCCGGGAGGCAGCCTGCTGCTCGCCGCGACCGAGGACACCTACACCGGTTTTCTCAACGGCCGGATGTGGCGCTGCCGCACGTTCAACCGCGACGAACTCAAGCACGCGTGCGATCTAACCGGTCTCGCCTGGAATCGGCAGTTGTGGTTCTCGCGAGTGCATCGTTTTCTGAAGCTCGGCGGCATTTTGGTGGAAGCTCGCAAAGCCGAATCGGCCTAGAACAGATCGAAGATCGGCTCGGCGCGGTACAACTCGAACGGACGGCCGTCGATGTCGTGCCAGTCGGCATTTCGCGGAATGCCCAGCGTGTTGTAGATCGTCGCCGCAACATTTTCCGGCGTCATTTTGTCGGCAATCGGATATGCCGCCAGCTTGTCGGTCGCGCCGATGACGTGTCCGCCGCGCACACCCGCTCCGGCGAACAGTGCCGAGTTCGCCGGGTTCCAGTGATCGCGGCCCGCATCCTTGTTGATCTTCGGAGTGCGGCCGAACTCGCCCATGACGATCACGAGTGTCGTCTTCAACAGTCCGGTCGCTTCGAGATCCTCCAGCAGCGCGGAGACTGATTGATCGAAGTACGGCAACAAGTTGTCTCGCAGATTCAAGAAGTTGCGGCGGTGCGTGTCCCACGTCGAATTCTTGCCGAGGTTGACTTGCACGAGCCCAACACCCGCTTCGATCAACCGCCGAGCCATCAGCAGCGACAGGCCGAACTTGTTCTTGCCGTACTTGGCGAGGATCGCGGGATCGGCCTGTTCGACATCGAACGCGGAGCGTGTCTTCGGTTCCGCGAGCACCGACAGCGCCTGCATCCGTTGACGATCAATGCGGTCGGCATCGGCTGTCTTTTCGAGGTTGCGTTGCTGCCGTTCAATCTCGGCCAGCAAACCGACTCGGTCGTTCAGCCGGAGTGATCCACCTTCGGGTAGCGTCAGCATCGGCGTGTCGAAGATCGTCGGCAAGCCGTGCTGATAATCCTCGGTGTCAAATCGAAAGCAGTGCGGACATGCACCGTTGCCGAGGGTACACGGAGCGGCGATGTCGATGTGCCACGATTCCCACTTTGACCCCAGCCGTCCGGCGTACTGACCGGGGCGCACGCTGTTCGCCTCATTGACGCTCGGCTGAGGCAACACGACCGCCGCCGGCACATTGTTGCGCGGCCTGGTCGCGTGCATGACTTGCGACGGGATCGACGGCCATTCGAGCGGGCTGGGCACAACGTTGATGTTGAACCCCGGCGGAATGTCGAGCCGTCCAGCCAACAGCGCGTGACACGCTTCACCGTGTCCGCTGCTGTCCGTGCTGATCGAGCGGATCAACGCGTACTGCTCGGACCGTTGAGCCAGCTTCGGCAAGTGCTCACAGACGAAGAGGCCCGGCGTCCGCGTCGGGATCGGATTGAATTCGCCTCGCACTTCGGCGGGAGCATCTGGCTTCAAATCCCAACTGTCCTGATGCGACAGTCCACCCGTCAGAAACACGAACAACACCGACTTCACCGGCGTCACCACTTGCGGCCCCGCCGCGATGCCTCGCATCCGCAGCACGTCCGTCAGGCCCAAGCCCATCAGGCCTAGCGATCCGGCCTGCAACGCGGCTCGACGAGACAACACTGGATGCGATCCGTGATTCGTGTGTGAGCAACCCATCGGTCTTCTCCTGGCGGGATCAGTTGAAGGAAGCGAGGCGGGCGACGCAAAGGCAATTCAAACAGCTGGTCGCGAGCGAATGTGCTCGCAGTTGCGGTTGTTCAGGCATTCGGGAGCAATCAGCAAATCGTCCAGGACTCGATTCTGCAAGACCGTTTCTTCGACGATCCGTGGAACATCTCCGATTTTGACATGCCCGTAGAAAATTCCCTGCGGGTAAATCGCGACACACGGCCCGTGCTCACACTGATCCAGACACCCGGACGTGTTGGCTCGAACGAGCGGCCCCAGCCCGCGCGTCTTGACCTCGGCCTTGAAGGCATTCCGCAACGCTTCCGACCCTTCGGGATCGCAACAGCCGCGCGGATGGCCGGGAGCACGCTGATTGCAGCAGACGAACAAATGGTGCGTGAATGCGGGCATATCGGCGGTTACTTTTCAAACTTGATCCACGAAATTTGCGTGACCAATTGGTTGAGCGACGCGAATGACAGATGAGCGTTGGTCGCGAAGCGTGGCGTATTGTTGGCGGGAAACGTCGCCAGCGATGCGTCGCCGACGAGGAACACATTGAAATCCTTCGAGAGATTCTCGTAACCGGCGGTCGTCTTGCAGTAGCACATGTCGGTGGCGTAACCGGTCAGCAGAACGTGGCGGATGCCGTTCGCTTTCAAAAACTTCTTGAGCGGCTCGTAGCCTTCGGAGTCGTAGATCACGACGTCGCGGGGATCGACGTCGATGTCCTTCGTGACGGGGATCGGCTGTTCCCAGAAGCCGGCGTTGTTGTACTTCGCGCTGGCGTCGAGTCCGGGGAACTGGCGGAAGTAGTCTCGAACCGGATTCTCGGCCGACAGCGAGATCGTTTCGACGAGCGGCTGGCCTTTGTATTCAAAGCTCTTCAGCTTGGCCGTGAGTTCCTTCGCTCCCTGCTGGCGGTCGGAGTCGCTCGGCTTGGCACGCAGCGAGCGGTACAGCTTTTTGCGGATCGGGTCTTCGCCGCCGGGGAGGCTGTACATCACGAACGAAACTTTGCTGCGAGCGGCCTTCAAGAACGGATTAATGACCTCGTGCGTGTGCCGCGCGGCGAGATGATTTTTGTCCGGCGTGCAGAAGTCACAGACTCCGGCCGGTTCGGGAGTGTTCCAGCCTTGGCCGTCGTCGATGCCCCACGGGTGAACCATGATGACGGCGGTCGCCTTGGCTTGCAGACGATTAGGCATCTCGACGATGCCGCGTGCGTTGTACGAGAACCGCCACGCCCGCACCGAGAGGTCCGCGTCCGATTCGTTGACGAGGATCGGAGCCTCGAAGCGGCGCAGTTCACGAACCGGTTCGACGAACTCCGGATGATCGGCGAGCAACGGTTCCGGGTTGTCGAGTGGCTTCAAAACGTTGCGATACGTTCGCGTCGGCTCTTCGCCGAATGAGGACGAGAGCATGCACATTGAGACCACGAGAGCAAAACAAAGCTTCATGACTTGCTCCTCAACGGCGGGGACCAAAAAAAAGCGGGGGGACAGGCCCCCCGCTTGGATGATGTCATCGAAACTGCGGAGGCTCGATTAGACGTCCTTTTCAGCCGGCACGACGAATGGCTTGCGGTACTCGCGAGTCAGCATCGGGTTGGCGGCGGCGGCGTGGGAGCCGGTGAAGATTTCCTTCTTGCCGTCGAGCGTCAGGTCGAGGCCGAAGTACGCCTTCGTGCTGGCGACATCGACTTTGTTTTCAGCGAGGTGCTCGGAGAAGCGATCGAATGTTCCGAGAGCCTCGACATCGTTGGCCAGCCGCTCCTTGATCGCGGCGACGGGCATTTGCTCGCCCAAGCGGTACGAGATGTTGCCGAGGTGACACAGCGCACTCGACAAGTGCCCTTCGAGAATGTCCGCGTTGAGGTCTTCGTGCTTGCGGCTGCGACAGGCGGCCAGGAAGTTGCCGAAGTGATCGCCGCCACCTTTGAACTCTTTCACGACCTTGCCGTCCTTGTCGAAGACGATCCCCGACGAGTAGCTCGGCATGATCACGTAGCCTTCGGTGCCGTAGAAAATCACACCGACGCCGGCCCCCTTGTTCTCATCGGTTTCGAGAATCTTGGCTCCCTTGTAATTAGGAGTTGGCAGACCTCGCGTTTCAAAGACCAGCCGCTTGTCGCCGTACTTGTGGATGCAGACCTGCGAGTTGGCGGTCTCGCCGGCGTCCTCGTAGCCGAACCGCCCGCCGTAACTGAGCACCCCTTCGCCCAGGTCGGCGACTTGCAGACCCCAGCGGGCAATGTCCATTTGATGGATGCCCTGATTGCCGAGATCGCCGTTGCCGTAGTCCCACTGCCAGTGCCAGTCGTAGTGGAACTTCGGCCGAGTCACTGGCTTCAGCGGAGCGGGACCGGACCAGATGTCGTAGTCGACCGTCTTCGGCGGCTCGTACACGCCGCGCGGTCCGATGGAACCGCGGCGTTTGTAACACATCCCGCGAGCCAGCTTGACCTCGCCGATGCCGCCCGCGTGGATGAACGCGATCGCATCGCGCATGCCTTGTTCGGAGCGGCTCTGCGTTCCGGTCTGGCAAATCTTCTTGTGCTTGCGAGCGACCTGCACGCAGCGGCGACCTTCGCTGACGTTGTGGCTGACCGGCTTCTCGACGTAAACGTCCTTGCCCGCTTGCATCGACCAGATCGCCGCCAGCGAGTGCCAGTGGTTCGGAGTCGCGACGCTCACCGCGTCGATCGACTTGTCTTCGAGAGCCTTGCGAATGTCGGTGAAAAATGCCGGCCGCTTGCCGAGTTCTTTTTCGAGTGCGTCGCAGTTGCGTTGTCCGACCGCTTCATCGACATCGATGATCGCGGCGATCTCGGCTCCCTTGCGTTTCTTCAATTCGGAGATGTGCGAACCACCGCGGCCGTTGACGCCAGTGATCGCCACGCGGATCGTGTTGCTCGGACTGTTCGACTCTTGAGCGTGCGCGACCGGCTCGATCACATGCCGAGCAGCCAGGGCGGCGGCGGTCGCGAACATCGACCGTTCCAGCATTTCGCGGCGGGAGAGTTTCTGGCGATACATGGCGAGACTCCTAATGGGTGATTAGCAAGGGCTGAGTGCAACAGGGCAAACGCCAAGAACGAGGGCCGGGCACTCGCGTCCCTCTGCCCTCGCCCTTCAGCCACGTTGAGTCTATTGCTGGGTTTCTCAGACCTTCAAGCGTTCGACGAGCACGATGGACGTGTCGTCGTGTCGGCCGGAGCCTTGAGTGAACTCGTTGGAGTCATGAAAGAGCCGCTCCATCGTGTCGGAAACGGACAAGCCGGCCGTCTCCTGAAGCACGCGAATGATCCCCTTTTCGCCGAATTGGCTGAGGACACCGTCGCTTCCGTCGGGAAAGGCTTCAGCGAGTCCGTCGGTGTACAGCAAGATTCGACAACGCGGCGGCAGCGGCGAGGTGACGGTTTCGTATTCGGCACCGGGAACGATCGCGAGCGGCAGGCCGCTGGGGTCGCCATCGACGATTGAACGAATTTCGCCCGTATCGAGGTTTTGCAGCAGCGGCAGCGGATGTCCGGCGGAGGTCCATTGAATTTCATGCGTGTCTAACCGCAGGATCGCGTACAGCAGCGTGATGAACCCCCCTTCTTCGTTGACGATCGTCTGTTCCACAAGCTGATTGTTGATCGCGGCGACAAACGCGGCGGTGTCCTTGTAAGTTTGCGTGCGGATCATGCGGACGAGCGTGTGCATAATCATGATCGACATGGCCGCCTTCATGCCGTGTCCCGAAGCGTCGCCGACCAGAAACACAACGCTGTTGTCGTCCAAATTGAAGACGTCGTAGTAGTCGCCGCCCGCCATCGTGACGGGACGGCTACCCGACACACGCAGTTGCGATGGCTCGTAACGGCCACACATTTGATAGCCGCGCGGCGAGTCGATGAGCGGTGGGATCATCGTCTCTTGCAGCTTGCGCACGGCGTCGATTTCTTCGCGCAAAAGCTTCACAATTTCTTGTTCGCGAGCCGCTTGTGCCGCTTCGACCGTGGCCTCCAGCACGCTCAGCAGCATGAAGAGGTAGTCGCTGTTGGCGTCGCGGATCATGTACGCCGCCATGCCGTTCGTCATGAACCGCACAATGCGGAAGGCCTCTTGCGGTTCGCACACGCCGACCACGGGCGTTCCCGGCAGAAGACTCCGCAGTTGCGTAAACGCCTGAAAGCCACGTTCCACATCCGGCAGCGTGATCGCCATCAGCACGACGTCCCAAGGCTTACCATCGGCAGGCTTAGCTTCGGTCAAAGCCAGCAACTCATCCGACGTGGACGTCCAAGAAACTTCGTGATCGCCCAGCCCCAAATACACCTGCAAAAGCTCAACCTGCTCCGGTTTATCCCATGCCACTAGCACCTTCATTCGCTTTTCTCCGTTCCTTGATTAACTTCCCAACGATCCTGCAGTGCGAGAGTGCAACGGCATCATTGGCAACTGTCAATCAATTCACCGCGACTTCTTCGAAATGCTGCGGTTGCAGGCATCCACTTCGGCGGTTCACGCTTGAAAAGCGAACTGTCGGACAGACTCATTTTGTGGCACTTCGAGTGGCCTGAATCCTCAGCATTCGTGTTGGTGACTGTGCCGAGAAACTGAGTCAAATCGCTGGCCTGTCAAGGAGTCAGATCGCTACAGTTCCGCTCCTCTTGTGCTCGCCGGAGATTCCAGTCGCAGCGTGCGATTTGGACGGCGAGGCAATTCCT
>QWQF01000072.1 GCA_003669125.1 Planctomycetota bacterium | reverse complement strand
TTCACCTGAGCCAACAATCCGCCCAGCACCACACCATCCCATTGTGTCTTCTTCATCACACCTCCGGAAAAAACGAATCCAGAACGTGTGATGATGACTCCGATTCAATTGCGCAAACCTAACTCATTGTTTTTAAACGACTTATGGCGCGTAGGCCCTGTCGGTTGCCTGCTGGCAAACATGCCGGTGCTTTCGGCCGACAAACCGGTGGAGGCTTCCGCGAGCTATCGAGACTGGAAGCACTCCGGCTCGATATGGTTGTTGACGACGCCGGACGGTGCGGACCTGCCGGCCGATACGAAGGTCGAACAGTTCCCGGTGCTCGTGCGGTTGCATCGGGACTTCTTTGACTTCACTCAAGCGAAGCCCAATGGGGACGACTTGCGGTTCTCGTCGAGCGGCCGCGAGCGGCTCGCGTTTCAGATTGAAGAGTGGGATGCGGCGAAGGGCGTTGCGAGCGTTTGGGTGCGCGTGCCGCTGATCACGGGGAACTCGCGGCAGGAGATCAAGCTGCATTGGGGCAACACCAACGCGGCCAGCGAGTCCGATGGCAAGGCGGTGTTCAATGAGTCGAACGGGTATCTCAGCGTCTGGCACATGGCTGATTCGGTGCGCGATGACACGGGCACATTGACCAGCACAGACACGGGCACGACGGCGACGGCGGGCGTGATCGGCGCAGCTCGGCATTTCGCGGATCGCAAGGGCGTGTTCTGCGGCGAGATGATCCCGAACTATCCGACCGGCTCGGACCCTCACAGCACCGAAGCTTGGTTCCGTCCCGAGCGGCCGAACACAACTCTGATTGCTTGGGGCAACGAGCAGGGTCAGGGCAAGGTCGTCATGCAGTATCGCAGTCCGCCGCACATTCAGATGGATTGCTACTTCTCGGGCGGCAATGTCGGGGGAGCCGGCCGCGTTCCCGTTGGCGAATGGACGCACATCGTTCACACGTATCGCGAAGGCGAAGCGAAGCTGTATGTGAACGGCGTGCTCGACGGCAGCAACATCAAGCAAGGCGGGCCGCTCAATATCAGAACTCCGGCGAGGCTGTTTCTCGGCGGCTGGTACAACAACTACGACTTCGTCGGCGATCTCGACGAAGTGCGAGTCTCGAAAGTCGTCCGCTCGACGGAATGGGTGAAGTTGCAGTTCGAGAATCAGAAGCCGAATCAATCGTTGGTCGGTTCGTTGGTGCAGCCAGGGAATGAGTTCTCGGTCTCGCAGTCGCAGCTTGTGGTGGGAGAGAATCAGAGCACGACGATTACTGCGAAGGCGGGCGGTGCTCAAAAGGTGCTGTGGATTCTGAAACGCGACGGGCGCGAGTCGATCGCAGCGACGGACCGGTTCTCGTATGCGTTCAACGCGGGGCGAGTGCTCGGCAAAACAAAGGTGACTCTCACCGTCAAAGCGATCTACTCGAACGAAGTGAAGACCAAAGACATCGCCATCACGATCAGCGACGACATCCCCGAGCCTGTCTTCACGCTCGCGGCTCCGGCGAAGTGGGACGGTCGAGAGACGATCGAAGTCGTGCCGCAGATCACAAACCTCGCCGCGATGCAGGCGAAAGGCGCGGGGGACGTGAACGTCACTTGGACCGTCGATGACGTCGCGGTCATCAAGCGAATCGAAGCCGGCAAGCTGATTCTCAAGCGTGCTCAAGGCAACGGCGCGATGCGAGTGACCGCCGCGATCGACAACGGCGGCGCGAAGGTCGTCCAGTCGATCAGCATCGCCGTGCAGGAGCCGCCACCATCAAAGGACGTCTGGGTTTCGCGACCGCTGGCCGATACCGAGCAGCCGGAAGACAACCAATTCATCGCCCGCGACGGCCCGAATCGAGGTGGCCTCAAATTCGGATCGTTGGTCTATGCCGGAACGCTCGCCGACGCCGCTGATTCGGTCTTCGTGCGAGTCTTCGCCGACGATCAACTCTTCGCAACCGAGACAGCCAAGCTGGCTGTCAACAAAAAATATTCGCTGACCGTCAAGCTGAACTTGGGGCTGATCAAGTACCGCACCGAGTTCGGTTCGAAGACCGGCGACAAGGAGACCGTGCTGCACTCGGCGAAGAACATCATCTGCGGCGATGCGTACCTCATCATCGGCCAGTCGAACGCGGTCGCGAACGACTTCGGCAAAGAGAATCCGCTTGTGCCCAGCGAGTGGGTGCGCACGTTCGGCGCGACGGCGGGCGATCCCAACGGCTCGCGATTGAAGCTTTGGGCCAACGCGGAAGCTCGCAGTCCCGGCGGCAAGTCAGAGATTGGTTATTGGGGCATGGAACTCGGCCGACGCTTGGTCGAGAGCGAGAAGATCCCCATCTGCATCATCAACGGAGCAGTCGGCGGCACCCGCATCGATCAGCATCAGCGCAACGACGCCGACCCGACCGACGTCAACACGATCTACGGCCGACAGCTTTGGCGAACCCAACAAGCGAAGCTGACGCACGGCATCCGCGCGGTGATCTGGCATCAAGGCGAGAACGATCAAGGTGCCGACGGCCCGACCGGCGGTTACGGCTATGAGACCTATCGCCAGTTCTTCGTGGAACTCGCCGCGAGTTGGAAAGAAAACTACCCGAACATCCAGCACTACTACGCGTTCCAGATCTGGCCGAAGTCGTGCTCGATGGGCATCAACGGTTCGGACAATCGACTGCGCGAAGTGCAACGCACGCTGCCGAAGCTGTTCTCGAACTTGAACGTGATCTCAACGCTCGGCATCAAGCCGCCCGGAGGCTGCCACTTCCCCGCCGCCGGTTACGCCGAGTTCGCTCGGTTCCTGCATCCGATGATGCAGTACCATCTTTATCACCGACATGTCGGGCTATTCAATCCACCGAATCTGAAGCGAGCCTTCTTCACGTCAGCACAGCGCGACGAACTGATTTTGGAGTTCGACTACCAAATCAACTGGTCCGACGCGCTGGTCAGTCAGTTCCACCTCGATGGCGAGCCTAAGCAAGTGGCTTCTGGCTCGGCTAACGGCAACACGATCACGTTGAAGCTGAAGGAACCCACTAAGTCGAAGACCGTGACTTATCTGGATAGCGCAAATTGGAACCCCGACAACCTGCTCTACGGCCAAAACGGCCTCGCCGCGCTGACGTTCTGCGACGCGCCAATTGAGGCACCAGGCGCTGCTCCATGAGTGGCGCCGAGTTATAATCGTCACATCGAATTCCCGACATGCCAATTCGAATTGGAGTCCACGCCTTGTTACGACTAGCTCGTTGTTCCGTGTTGCTGATCCTGTTGTTGGGTTTTCCATCCGCTGATTTCGTGGAATTCTCTCTGAGTACGATGGCTCAAGACAAATCAGACTCCGTGCGTTGGAAGAAGCACGCGATCAACGATCAGTCGCCCTATGAAGGGGGCGGAGCGGCGGACTTCAATGGCGATGGGAAGATCGACATCTTCAGCGGCGATTCGTGGTATGAAGCTCCCAATTGGACGAAGCACAAAGTTCGCGACGTCCCCGCGAGCGGTCCGAACCCGCATTACTACGAAGACTTCGCGGACTCGCCGTTGGATGTGAATGGCGATGGCAGACCCGACATCGTGACGTGCAACTACTTCGGCAAGCGCGTCGGTTGGGTCGAGAATCCCGGTGGGGATGCGACGCAGCCGTGGATCGAACACGAGATCGACACGCCTGGAAACATGGAGACCGGAGAACTGGTCGACATCAATGGCGATGGCAAGCTCGACTTTCTGCCGAACACCGGCAACGTCGTTGTCTGGTACGAACTGACTCAACAAAAGCCAGAGGTTGTTTGGACCAAGCATGATCTCGGCAACGAAGGAGCCGGCCATGGCGTCGGTATTGGTGACATCAACCGCGATGGCCGCCTCGACATCATCACTCCCAAGGGTTGGTACGAGCAGCCCGCCACCGCGTCCGAGAAGTGGTCATTCCACGGCGAGTTCCAATTGGGAGCAGCAGGGATCTTCATTCATGGTCGCGATGTCGATGGCGACAAGCTGACCGACGTGGTCTACGGAATGGGCCACGGCTTCGGGCTGTATTGGCTCAAGCAATCGTCCGGCCCGGATGGTAAGCGAGTCTGGATGAAGCAGGTGATCGACGAGACGTTCTCGCAGGTGCATACGCAGATCTTCGCCGACCTTGATGGCGACGGCGAGCAAGAACTGGTGACTGGCAAACGAGTCTACGCTCATGAAGTCGAACCCGGTGCCACGGATCCGTCGGTCGTGTTCACCTACCAGTACGACCGCGCCGCCTCGAAGTGGATCAAGCGTGAGATCTACAAAAGCGAGCCTGCCATCAACGCTCCCGCTGCTGCGAAGGACCGCTGGGCGTTGAAAGATTTCCCACGCGGCAGCGCCGGCACCGGACTGCAAATGGCCGCAATCGATATCGATGGTGACGGAGACCTCGACCTCGTCTGCCCCGGCAAGTCCGGGTTGTACTTGTTCGAGAATCTAGGCCGTTGAATTTGTCAGAGCCGCTCTAGTGAGGGTCGCCGACGACTTATCAATGAGTGCCCTGGAGTCGGCAAGTTACGCACGAAAAAAGGTCTCCGATGATTCGCATGCTGATTGTTTTCGTGGCCGGTTGCCTTTTCGCAATCACTCCGGTGTATGCCGCCGATAAGCCCGTGAAGGTTTTTATTCTCGCCGGGCAATCGAACATGGAGGGTAAAGCCCGCAACGCCCTGCTCGATTACCAAGCGACGGACGAGAAAACCAAAGACCTCTTCGCTCATCTGCGGAAGGACGACAAGTGGGTCGTCCGCGATGACGTGTTCATCAAGTTTCTCGATCGAAAAGGACCGCTCACCGTCGGCTATGGGTCGCCTGGTTGCACGGGCGTGGAGCTCGAATTCGGGACCGCGATGGGAAACCACTTCGATCAACCGGCCCTCTTGATCAAGGCCGCATGGGGTGGGCACTCGCTTTACAAACTCTTCCGTTCGCCTTCGGCAGGACTCCCTGAGGCGCTGTTGCAGAAGGATCTCGATGAGGCTCAGAAGCGGGTCACACAAGACAACGAAAAGAACAAGAAGAACGCGCCGCTGCCGACGATCGAGGACATCAAGAAGGATTACGGCTCGTCGTATCGCAACATGCTGTCGGAAGTGAAGGACGTGCAGGAAAACTACGCAAAGCTGTTTCCCGAACTGGAAGGAAAGACGCTGGAGCTGGCGGGGTTCGTCTGGTTTCAGGGTTTCAATGACATCTTCGGTGCTCAGGACGAATACGCCTCCAACATGCAGCACTTCATCAAGGACGTTCGCAAGGATCTCGGCACACCGAACTTGCCGTTCGTGATTGGCGCGCTGGGCCAGAACGGATCGAAGCCGGCGACCGGCGGGATGTTGACAGTCCGCGAGGCCCAATTGTCAATGAACGAAGTGCCGGAGTTCAAAGGCAACCTCAAGGCGTTCCCGGTCGACGTGTTGGTCGATAAGGCCGCCGAGGCCATGTTCCCGAACTGGCAGAAAGAACCGGAATGGATTCACACCGGCAGCGATCGTCCTTACCACTACTACGGCAGCGCGATCTGGTTCAACCGCATCGGCAAAGCGATGGGCGATGCGATGCTCGAACTCCTGAAGCAACCCCAATAGGCGAGGAACTCCGATGAACCTGTCCCGCAGAAAGTTTCTGAAAGCCAATGGGGCGATGCTGGCGTTGCCGTTCTTGCACTCGCTGGCGATTGGGAATGACAAGACCGCGATCGCGGCAACGCCGAGCAAGAAGCTCGTGATCATGTACATCCCGAACGGGATCGTTCGCCGGTGTTTCTTCCCCGGCGAAGAGAACGCCGAACTGCCGGGTTTCATCGGCGGGTTCGATGCGGACAAGACGAAGGAGCAGCGGCGCATCGCCAACTTGCCGGGTATCTCTCCGCTGGAGCTGACCTCGACCATACAGCCACTGGCCGAGCACGCTGACGACGTCACGCTGATCACGGGGCTGGAGCGAACTTACAAGAATGGCCAGGACGTGCATGCTCAAGGCGCGTCGTGCTATTTGACGAGCCTGTCGCCCGTGCAGGCCGCGGCGAAAGGCATCCAGCATCCCAACGGGCGGAGTTTGGACCAGGTCATCGGCGATGCGATCGGACGTTCGACGATCTTCAATACGCTGGAGATCAGTTGCAACGGGTTCACGGCCGGAAAAGAGCCGATCGAGTTCGACAACATTTCCTGGTACGGGCCGGACAAGATCGCCCCGTCGATCCGCGATCCCCAGAAGCTCTACGACCGGCTGTTCCTGCGCGACAGTTACCGGAACCATGTCGCCGATGTCACGGACCTCGTGCTGGCGGACGCGAAGACACTCTCGCGGAAGCTGGCTCGCGATGACCGGGAAACGATGGGCCGCTTCATGGAGATGATTCGCGACATCGAAGTCCGCATCGAAAAGATGAGCAAGCTGCTGGCCAGCGTGGACGTGAAGATTCCCAAGAACGAAGTCCTACCGCGCGGCGACTACATTCGCTTGCAGATCGACCTCATGCTGCTGGCGTTTCAAATGGGAATCACGAACGTCAGCACGTTCATGATCGGCCCCGAGCGTTGGGATGCGACGCTCATGTACGAAGGGGTCTTCGACAAGCCGGTGCAGCACCACAACATGACTCACAACCAGAAGGGGGACGGTTACAAAGACGTGCAGAAGATCGACCTCTTCCACATGCAGCAATATGCCTACCTGCTGCGGAGGATGAAGGAGCTCAAGGAGTCCGACGGCAGCACGATGTTGGACAACTCGCTGATCACCTACGGCGCGGGCTTGGGCGATGGCGCGACTCACCAGTTTTACGATCTGCCAATGATCGTCGCCGGAAAAGCTCAAGGCCGGATCAAGCAGGGTCGCCACATCAAGATGAAGAGCGGCACGCTGAACTCGAACCTGTGGCTGACGGTCGCGCAGTTGATGGGCTTGGAGATCGAATCCTACGCCGACAGCACGGGCGTCGTTTCCGATCTTTGGACGTAGTCTGTAGCCACGTTCGCCAGAACGTGGGACTTTCACTGGTTCTCCCACGTTCTGGCGAACGTGGCTACTACCCGGTTTCGTGCAATCCAAACCGGGACTAGCGCCCTGCGGCTCAGGAAACCATCGTCGATGCCTTGCCAAGAAATCATTTCCAAATCATTCGTGCTGTTCGTGCTGTCGTTGGCCATCGTCTCGGCCGAATGTCGCGCCGATGAATTTGCCGACTTCGTGAATCCCCTGGTGGCGAAGCATTGCCTCAAATGCCACGGCGGCGAGAAGGTCAATGGCGAAGTCAATTTCAAGCCGATCACGACGGCGGCTCAGTTTCTCGCGCAGCCGGCGCTCATCAACAAAATGATCGACGCCATTGATTCCAACGACATGCCGCCCGAAGACGAGCCGCAGTTGGACGAGAAAACTCGCACGCGGTTGCTGGCCACACTGAAGTCGATGCTGCGCGATGCGACGACCGGCAAGGAGCGAGCGCCGTCTCAGATCCGCCGGTTGAATCGGTTTCAATACAACAACTCGGTGCGCGATCTGTTCCAGTTGAAGCTCGACGTCTTCGAGCTGCCCGAAAAGCTGATGACGCGGCACGACAACTACCTGCATCCCGCTGCGAAGAAGATGCCGGACAAGGTTCGCGTCGCGTCGCTGGCGTTGAACCCCAAGGCCGGATTGCGCGATGTCAAAGCCTTTCCAAAAGATCTGCGTGCCGAGCACGGCTTCGACAATCAGGCAAATCAGTTGACGCTGTCGCCGTTGCTGTTGGATGCCTTCCTGCGGCTCAGCGTGTCGATCGTCGAAAGCCCGGACTTCAACGAGCAGACGGTCGGCATCTGGAACGACTTCTTTCGGCAGCCCGCCGATGGGACTGACTCGCAAGCCGAAGTGAAACGCCGGCTGGAGCCATTTTTGTCGATCGCCTTTCGCGGCCGAGTCGAAGCCGAGACGCTCGATCGATACGCGGCCTACGCGACTGCGAAGATCAAGCAAGGGCTGTCGTTCACCGATGCGATGAAGAAGGTCGGATCGGCCGTGTTGTCCTCGCCGATGTTTCTGTATCGAACCGGGGCTGCGGATAATCGAGATGCTCCGTTTGAACTCGCATCGAACCTGTCGTTCTTTCTCTGGGGCAGTTGTCCCGATCACGAGTTGCTGCGGCTGGCCGAGACCGGCGAACTCGCCCAGCCCGACGTGCTGAATCGGACGATCGAACGGATGCTCGCCGACCCGAAGATCGAACGCTTCTTGGATACGTTTCCTTCCCAGTGGTTGCAGTTGGAGAACGTGCTTGCGGCGACTCCCGATCCGCAGATCAACAAATACTTCAAGCTCGACCAGGACAACCCCGCCGGCTTGCAGATGGTGCTCGAACCGCTGCTGCTGTTCGACACCGTGTTCGTTGAAGACCGGCCGATCGTGGATCTCATCGCGCCGCAGTTCAGCTATCAAAGCGAGTTCTTGAAAACGTGGTACACGTCCGAGTTGAAGCCGCCGCCGGTGGACCTCCAGAAGATCACGGAAGACAACCGGCGAAACGACGAGCAACGCCAGCGATTGGAAGTCTCGATCAAGTCCGCTCAGTCGGACCTCGATGCGCTCATTGAACCTGTGAAGACGAAGCTGTTGGCCGATCGAAAAAAGGACGCCAGCGAAAAGAAGCCGGTGGACCTGAAGCCGTTCGCGGCCTGGGAATTCAACGGCGACCTGAAAGAATCGATTGGCTCTCTTGATCTGACAGCTCACGGCAAGATCGAGTTCAAAGATGGCATGGCGGTCCTCGATCAGGCTTACTTGCAAAGCCCAGGTTTGCCGATCGAGCTGAAAGCCAAAAGCCTGGAGGTCTGGTGCCAGGTTCACAATCTCGATCAACGCGGCGGCGGAGTGATGGGCATTCAAGGCCCCGGCGATTTCTTCGACACGATCGTGATCGGCGAACGACA
>QWQF01000047.1 GCA_003669125.1 Planctomycetota bacterium | reverse complement strand
CGGCGGCGAGTGGATCAATCGGGACTCCCGAAGCGAACTTGGCGATGAGTTCGCCGTAGCGGATTCGGCTTTCGTCGCTCCCATAGCGACCAAGTAAGTGATCGCGTCCGGCAATTCGGACACGAGCTTGGCCGCTCTTTTTGTGGAGCAAATAGCTGGGAATTGCGTTCTTTTGACGTGGCATCGTGCGGTTCCTTTTCGTTTCGTGGAACGGTTCCACGAATCAAACAGGTTTTTCACCGCACAGCCGAACGTCGGCTGGTAACGTAACTCGTTTCGGTAACTGACTTCAGGACAAAGTGGAGGATAGGGGACTTGAACCCCTGACCTTCTGCATGCCATGCAGACGCTCTCCCAACTGAGCTAATCCCCCAGGGAGTTGGCTGGGCGAACGGAATCGGCTGAACGAAATCAGCGTTAGAAGCCGTTGCCGGTCGTGACGGTTGGCCTGCATGTCTTCGGCAGGATGATCCGCGAAACCTGACTCAAGTTGCCAGAAATTCCGGCCGCTTGAGGCGGGCGGAACATTAGCGGCCGGTTCGGAAAGGTGTCAAGGAGTTGTCCGACGTTGTTACTTCGCGGCAAACGCCTCGAGAGCTCGATCCTTCACGGCTTTCAGGTCGAGCTTTCCTGTGCCCAGCAGCGGAATGGATTCTACTTCCAGAAAATTGTCCGCAGATGGAATCCAAAGGTTGGGAAGATCGCGAGTACCGAGTTCTTTCAGAACTTCATCAACCGTCTTGGACAGTTTTTTGTGGAGCACGATCAGGCGTTCCCCTTTCTTCTCATCGGGGACGGCCGTTACCACCAACTTGATCTCGGCATCGTCGCTGTCGGGGACTTCGACGATCTTGGCAAGTTCCTCCTCGATGCGGATATGCGGGACCATTTCGCCGCCGATTTTGGAGAAGCGGCTGAGGCGGCCGGTGATTTTGATGAAGCCATCGTCGTCAATCTCGGCGATGTCGCCGGTGTTGTACCAGTAGTCGTTGTGAATGACGCTAGCGGTCTTCTCCGGGTGATTGAGATAGCCTTGCATCACGTTCGGGCCGCCGATCAGCAGCAGGCCGGGTTTGTTGTTGCCGAGTTCGGCGAGTGTGTCGGCATCGACGATTTTCGCGCAGACATTCGGGACGGCTCGGCCGACGGTGCCGAGTTTGGTGCCGATCTGCGTGATCTCCTGCGAGCGATGGTCGGGGACATTCGCGGCGGCGAGCGGCGAGAGTTCGGTGCAGCCGTAGCCTTCGGTCGGGATCACGCCGAATTTGGCGTGGAATTCTTCGGCGAGTTGCTGCGGGAGTTTCTCGGCTCCGACGATTGCGAGATCGAGCGTCGCGAATTGTTCTTTGTCGCACCGTTTGAGATACGACTTCAAGAACGTCGGCGTGGTAGCGATAATCGTGCCTTTGTACTTCTGTGCCAGTTCACCGACCGTGCGGGCATCGAGCGGATTGAAGTGATAAACCGCCGCGCATTCGACGTTCATGGGCAGCCACATCATCAGCGTGTGGCCGAAGCTGTGAAAGAACGGCAGCACGCCGATGATCACGTCGGTGCGTTTGATCTGGAAGAGTTGGTCGGCCGAACTGATGTTCGAGCCAATGTTGTGGTGCGAGAGCATCACACCCTTCGGCTGTCCCGTGGAGCCGGACGAGAAAATGATGGTCATCAAGTCGGTCGGTTTGATGCGAGTCAGTCCCAGCCAGCGTTCGAGAATGCACATCGGCACCGCATACGCGGCGATCGCGCTCAGAGCTTTGTCAGTTCCGGTGAGTTTTTCTTTCACGTCTTCCAAAAAGATGATTTGCGTGGCGGGATCGAACTCGACCGGTCTCTTTTCAAGAAACCTACGGCTGGTGATGACGTGCCGAATGCCGGACTCCGCGATGCAGTAGCGAATGTCTTTGTCGGTGAGCGTGTAATTCAAGTTGACGGAGACTCGGCCAGAGACCGTGATTGCCATGTTGGCCAGCAGGCCGCCGTTCGACGGCGGCAGCAAGATGCCGACATTCTTTTCGTCGGGTTGCAGCCAGAGGCGTTCGAGGGCTCGCTTGATGCAGAGCGTGCCGATCAGCGTTCGACTGCCGGTCAGTTCTTGGCCGGAGGAGTCGGCGACCTTCAGTCGTGAGCGTGCCGTTCGGCATTTTCTCAAGAACATCCGAGCGGGAATGAGTTCTTGATCGCGTCGCTTGATCGAGGCTTCGACGCCAAGCTTTTCGACCGCCATCCGGACCTCGTTGATGTTGTCCGGATTCTTGAGGTGCGGGCCGAAGACGATGGTCACGGGATACGGCCAACCGCGCGGTCGCTTCCAAAAGAATCGGCCGTCGCGATGGCTGAAGATGCTGCCCCACAGTTCGTCGAGATACGTCGGGATGACCGGCGCGTCGGTGCCGTCGATGATCCGCAGCAGACCGCGTTGGAACGGCTGCAACTGCCCGGTGCGTGTGATCCCGCCTTCCGCGAAGATGCAAACCAGCTCGCCGTTCTTGATCGCCTCGCGAGCGGTGTTCAACGCGGTGACGATGGCTCGTGGACCCTCGGTCGTTTTGATGGGGATGACGCCAAACGTGCGGCACAGCCAGCCGATGAACGGGCCGGTCACATAGTCCGCCCAGGCGATCATGCGGACTGGCCGTTCGGAGTTGAGAATCAACAAAAAGCCGTCCAGCCACGAGACATGATTGGCGACGATCAGTCCACCGCCGGTGGCCGGAAGGTGTTCGCTGCCGAAGACACGCACCTTGTACATCAGGCGAAACAGCAGCCAGACCAAGCAGCGAATCGTTTCCTTGGGAATCAGTCGAAAGATGATGACCGTGATCGGAACAGTCACGATCCCGCATCCCAGGAAGACTTGAGTGGGAGTGAGGCCGATGACCTCGCGCAGCGCGTAATACAGCCCGGACGACGCGAGAATGAACGAGAAGACAATGAAGTTGCTGGCGGCAATGTTGACGCCGACCATCTTCGGGTCGCTGCGATGTTGCAGGAACGCCTCCAGTGGGATGTTGAACAATCCGGCGCTCAGGCCGAGCACTAGCAAGCAGGCTCCCGCCCACGGGATCGCTCGCTTGGCGGACTCCGTTCGAAGTTCTGGATAGACGGACAGAGAGGTCTGCCCCTTGGCTTTGGCTTTCTCCTGCTCCTGCACATGTTTCTTGCGAATGGATTCCTTCGCCGCTTCGCCGTCCGCTTTCGCCAGTCGTTGATCGAGGCGACGGATCGCAGTTTGTTCAATCGCTTCCGGCGTCGGAGACTCAATCGGAACGCCGACCGCGAACATCAACAGCGCGCTGATCGCCATGCCCGCTGCGCCAACAGTGACGATCCCCAGTTCGATTTTTCCCGCCGACCAGAGGCCCGCGAGAATGCTGCCGGCCGCGACGCCGAGCACCAGCATCGCTTGCAGCGGAGTGACTTCGGTCTTGTCCAGCAGTTGCAGTTCATTCATTCCGAATTCGAGCACGCCGTTCTGAGCCAAACTTCCCAGCAGCCAGAAATAGCCCATGCCCAGCGCGACCAGAAACAACGGCCGGTTGCGGTACAGATAGCTGAGGTTGTTCCAAGTTTCGGCGACCGGATTTTTCGCCAGCTTGCGATGCGGGTCCGCCGGCGGCAGTGGCCTGATCAGCAGCGTGCAGAACCAGCCGATGATGGCCAGCGTCACCAGAAAGATCGCCTCGGAACTCACCTGTCCGATCAACACGGTATCGGCCAGATTGATCTTCGATTTGTCATCGAGAATTCCGGCGATCACCAATCCCAGTGCGGTGCCGATGACGGTGGCGAAGCCCATGACTCCGTTGCCGGCCGACAACTTGTCGGGCCGCAAGACTTCCGGGAGCGCCCCAAATTTGGCCGGTCCGAACAGCGCGCATTGGCAGCCCGTCAGCGCGACGACAAAAAACAGAAACGGCACGTTCCGCATCAGGATGCCGGCGATCCCCAGCAGCATCAGCGGCAGTTCCAAGAATTTCAGATAGACGATGACCTTCTGCTTGCTGAAGCGATCGCCGAGATAGCCGGCCATCGTCACGAAGATCAGGTACGGCAGCGTGAAGCAGAACAGTCCCAGCGACAGCGCCTGGGCTTCGTTGTCCCAAGTCCGTCCGCCGACGAACACGATGAACCAGCGAAAGACGTTGTCGTTGATCGTCCCCAGAAACTGAGCCAGCAGCACGCCCAGAAAACTGCGAGAAAGCAGCCCCCCCTGATAGGGAGTCAATTGAACGTCATGGGACGAAGCAGATGCGGATTGGCTCATAGCGAAATGAAGGATCGCGGCTGCGGACGGTCAGCGTGGAAGGCTGCTGTCCCACCGGGGATGTTCCGAAAACAACGGCGAGGAGCCACCACGCGGAACAGCCCTCGCCACGAAGGCAAGGATAATATCGGCAGGGCAAGGCGAAGCCGAGCAAGTCAGACTGGTTTGGCCGCAAAAGTCGGAGCTTGCTTGACGGACGCTCTTGAATCTGAAACAAGCCGCCCGCAAGTCACTCGTGGAGAGGCCGAACCATGTCCCCGTCCGAAATTGCTCAGCGTCTGGAATTCGCTCTCGCCGTGTCTCGTGAGGCGGCGAAGTTGATCTTGTCGTACTATTTGACACCGGAATTGGTCGTCGATCTCAAGCGTGACCGTTCGCCCGTGACCGCCGCCGATCGCGGGGCTGAGGAATTGATCCGCGACCGCATCGCGAAACGCTTCCCCGACGACGGCGTGTTCGGCGAGGAGTACGGCGAAACTCCCGGCCGCAACGGAGTCCGCTGGCTGCTCGATCCCGTCGATGGCACGAAGGCGTTCATTCACGGCGTGCCGTTGTTCGGAACGCTGATCGGACTCGAAGCGGACGGCGAATTGCTGGCCGGAGTCTGCCGCTTGCCGGCGCTCAACGAGGTGATTTTCGGAGGCAAAGAACTCGGCGCGTGGTGGCAGATCGGCGAGGCGGCACCGCGTCGCGCACGAGTTTCCTCGGTCGATCGGATGGAGGACGCGATGGTCTGCACGACTTCGTTCAACAACTGGATCAAGGCCGGCAAGCAGTCCGCGTTCGACCGCATCAACACCGTCGCGCGAGAAACTCGCGGCTGGAGCGACTGCTACGGCCACGCCCTCGTCATCACCGGCCGAGCCGACGTGATGCTCGACCCACTGCTGAACCCGTGGGACGCGGCGGCTCTCGTGCCCATCATCCGCGAGGCCGGCGGCCAGTTCTTCGATTGGACCGGCACCGACACGATTTACGGCGGCAATGGAATCTCGACCAATGGGCGATTGAAAGATGCGGTGAGAAAGCTGTTGTGATGCGTAAAGCGGCCATTACCGCAGAGGTTGGAACGCCATTGACCCTCAAAAGTCAGCCACCTAAACTCCGCCCGCATTGTTCATCAAACAGCGTTGGCGTCACGAGTTAGACAGCGGCAGGAGGCCGTTTTGGCTCGGCCGAATTGCGTTCAAGAGAACGCCACGAGGAACGAAATACTGATGCCTCGGCGCGTCGCCTCACCCAGGAGACAGGAAGTCTGCCGTGCCGAGTGCCAAGTTTTGGCGGTCTCGCGGTGCGGGATGAGCCGGCCTCGGCCGACGGTTGTCAGGCCGTTCATCGGCCTCGAATTTTAGAAAGCGTGCGTGTTGCGTCTCGCGGAGCGAGGCGGTCACCCAAAGAGATCACACACAATGGATATTCTTGATACCGTCGGTGAAGTCTTCGGCATGGCGACCGGCAAGGTCGAACGCCTCGTCACGAAGCTGTTTGGCTCGTCGAATGAACGCCGCGTGCGCGACATCGGATTCATCCGAGAAAAAGATGGATCGTCGAAGATTCGCCTCGGTTCGGCGCTGGAGCGGATCAATCAGCTTGAACCGGACTACGAACGGCTCTCCGATGCTGAACTGCGAGAGTCGGCCAGCAAGTTTCGAGCACGGCTCGCCGACGGCCAAACGCTCGACGACCTCCTGCCGGACGCCTTCGCGGCGATGCGCGAGTCCAGCAAACGCTACCTCAAAATGCGGCACTACGACGTGCAGATGGTCGGCGGCTACATCCTGCACAAAGGGATGATCGCCGAAATGGTGACGGGTGAAGGCAAGACGCTCGTCTCGACGTTGCCGGCGTTTCTCAACGGTTTGGCCGGCAAAGTTCACATCATCACGGTCAACGATTACCTCGCCAAACGCGACATGGAATGGATGGGGCCGTCACATCTCGGACTCGGCCTGACGGTCGGAGCGATTCAGTCCGCGATGTCGCCAAACGAGCGGCAGCCGGCCTACGCCTGCGACATTACCTACGGCACGAACAACGAATTCGGCTTCGACTATCTCCGCGACAACATGAAACCGCGGCGCGACCTGCAAGTGCAGGGGCGGCTCGATTTCGCCATCGTTGACGAGATCGACAACATTCTGATCGACGAGGCCCGCACGCCGTTGATCATCTCCGGAGCGGCAGCCGACGACGTCAGCAAGTATCCCAAGGCCGACTGGATCGCTCGGCAACTGAAGCGGGACGAGCACTTCGAGGTCAAAGAAAAAGAGCACTCCTGCCATCTGACCGACGAAGGTGTCCGGCACGCGGAGCAGTTGGCGGGGCTGGAAAGTTTTTACACGGCCGGCAACATGGAGTGGCCGCACCTGATCGACAACTCGCTGAAGGCGCATTACCTCTACAAACGCGATGTGAATTACGTCGTGGAGCGCGGCGAGGATCACGACACCGGTCAAACGATTCAGGTCGTTGTCATCGTCGATGAATTCACCGGCCGCAAGATGCCCGGTCGTCAGTGGAGCGACGGGCTGCATCAAGCCGTCGAATCCAAAGAAGGGGTCAAGGTCCAGAAGGAGACGCAGACGCTCGCGACGATCACGCTGCAAAACTATTTCAAGCTCTACAAAAAGCTCGGCGGCATGACCGGCACCGCGATGACCGAGTCGGAAGAGTTCTGGCGGATCTACAAGCTCGACGTCGTTGCCGTGCCGACGAACCGGCCGATGCACCGCGTCAATTTCCCCGACGTCATCTTCCGCAGCGAACACGAAAAGTGGACCGCGATCACCGATGAGATCACGCGCGAGCACGCGACCGGTCGGCCACTGCTGGTCGGCACCGTCAGCATTGAGAAGTCGGAGCACCTGTCGCAGTACCTCAAGAAGCACGGCATCCAACACGAAGTGCTCAACGCCAAGAATCACGAGCGTGAAGCGGAAATCATCGCCCAAGCGGGACGCAGTAATGCGGTGACGATCGCCACGAACATGGCCGGCCGCGGCACCGACATCATTCTCGGCGGCAACCCGGAGTACCTCGCGTGGGACGATCTTTCCAAGCGGTACGCTTCGCGACTGGACGTTCCCAAATCCGAGTGGGACGCGCTGACCAAACAGATTGCCGAGCGTGAAGGGATGATCGATGATGGCCGCAAGGTCGCGGAAGTCGGCGGCCTGCACGTCATCGGTTCGGAGCGACACGACGCTCGCCGCATCGACTTGCAGTTGCGAGGCCGCGCCGGCCGGCAAGGGGATCCCGGTTCGAGCCGCTTCTTTTTGTCGCTCGAAGATGACCTGATGCGGAAGTTCGCCGGCGAATGGGTCAGGAACATGCTCACTCGCATGGGCATGCAAGATGGCGAGGCCATCGAAAGCAAAATGGTCTCGAAGCGGATCGAAGCCGCTCAGAAGAAAGTTGAAGAGCATCACTTTGATGTCCGCAAGAATTTGCTTGAGTACGACGAAGTCATGGACACGCAGCGGCATCAGGTCTACTCGTACCGCCAGCGGATTCTCGACGGACGAAACTGCCGGCAACTCGTCCAGGACATGCTCTCGCTGCAAGTCGATCAATGGGTGCGCGAGTTTTGGAAGCGGGATTATCGCTGGGAGATGATCTCCGCCTGGGCGAAAGAGACCGTGCATGTGAAGCTGGATGCGAACAACATCCGCGACATGGACCGCGAGCCGTTCACGCTTTATCTCCGCGATGAGGCTTCGCGGCAG
This sequence comes from Planctomycetota bacterium, assembly GCA_003669125.1. Taxonomy (GTDB): domain Bacteria; phylum Planctomycetota; class Planctomycetia; order Planctomycetales; family Planctomycetaceae; genus SXKJ01. The sequence continues at coordinate 1,007 of QWQF01000047.1, read as the reverse complement.
TACGAAGACCAGATTTTGGAGTCGATCGACGAGAACCTGTCGCTGGCCGACGACCCAGGCAACTGGAACTGGCAAGCGATGGCTCGATGGGCGGACGCTCAGTTCGGCAGCACCTTCACCGATGCCGAGATGAAGAAAGCCGGTCGCGATGACCTGTTCGATTTCATTCGTCCGAAAGCAATGACGGCAATTGGCGCCTTCGATTTGTCCGCACTCGACACGTTGATGGACCCCGCCTTCGGGCAGATTTCGCTGTCGAACTGGCTGACCCACCGGTTCAGTCTGCGCAGCGATTCGGCGGAGTTCGACAATCGCGATCCCGAAAGAGTGATCGCGATTGTGAAGGTGAAGCTCGAAAAGCACCTGCAAGCCAAAGAGATCGCGTTTCCCGTGGAGATCGCGCTCAACAACTTCTTGAACTCGTCGGGAGCCGCGAACGATTCGGGTGTGTTGCTCGAACGGATCCTGGGCTGGGCGAATGCTCGGTTCCGCGCGAACTTGCAACCCGAGGAATTCAGTGGCAAGACGGTCGAAGACTTGGCGAAGCGGTTGCATCAGCTCAGTGCCGATTACTTCGGCAACGGATCACTGTCGCAGCGATTGAAGGAGTTGCTCGACCAAACGTTTCCGGCCCCGAATGCAGACGATCGTGTTGCCGGGCCAATCCTGCCGAATGCGGACGGCCTCGCATCGCTGGTCAACTGGGCGAACGAAGTCATGCAGGTCGGCTGGACGACCGAAGAACTGCGTCGCCTCAGCTGCGAAGAAGTTGAGCAAATGGTGCTGGCCGCTTACGACGAGCGCTTCCGTCCGGAGATGAGCCAGACCGAACGATCGTTGATCTTGGAGGTGCTCGATTCGGCGTGGAAGGAGCACCTGCACTACATGGACTACATTCGCAGCGGCATCGGCCTCTCGAGCTACGCTCAGAAAGACCCGAAGACCGAGTACCGCCGCGAAGGCATGTCCGCCTTCCAGCAAATGTGGAAGACCATCGGTCAGCAAGT
>QWQF01000108.1 GCA_003669125.1 Planctomycetota bacterium | reverse complement strand
TGCGACGAAGCCACTGGCGGTGGTGGTGCGTTCTTCGGGACGGGCACGAGAACCTTGGTGCCACATTGCGGGCACGTCCCTTTTTTGCCGGCGGCATTGTCCGGGACTTGGATCGTGACCGTGCAGTACGGGCAATTGAATTGGATAGCCATGTGAGGAGGGATTAGGTGTTAGGGATTAGAGCTTGAGGAATGGTCAGCCGTTTGTTTTCTGTTTTCACGAACCCTAATCCCTTGCAATCAGCGTTCGTCGAAGACCGCGCTGAGCAGGTTGTCCACAGGAGCGTAGTTGTCGGTCAAGACGATGCCGTGAGCATTGGCGAGGATCTGGCCCATCTGGCCATAAGCAAGAGGTCGTTTGCCCTCGGTGCCGGGTTTCAGGCTGGCGAAGGGTGCGCCGCTCCAGTGTTGGCTGGCTTGCCGGAGGTCCGTCAGATCCAGTTTTCTCTTCGAAGCGACGATCACGAACGTGTCCCGTCCGGCATGAGGCAAGTCGATCTCGCTGCTGAAGACATAGACGTAGGGAAAGACCAACGAGATCGTGTGGACGTAGGCGCCCAGGAATCGTCCGGTGCGTTGCTTGTGCGACATGTCGTAGAGTTTTTGCACGGCCTCGGCGAAGCCCGATTTGCCTGTACCGAGTTTGAGCAGCCGATCGCGCAACGGATCGGACATGACGCCACGCACCGCCAATCGATATCCCGAAAAGTCGTCCGTCTGCGAGACCTCCAAACCCTCATAGGGTGCCGGAGCACCAGCCCATTCGTCCGCATCGCCGGCCAGCCGAGTCAATACTTCCGGGAGGTCACCTTCGATCCGATTGAACGTGCCGTCCGCCGTCTTGCCTTCACCAGGGAACGTGGTGCGCGGGTAGATGTCGATCAGATTGACTTGGTAAATCCCCTCGGTCGGGTGCAACAGCGATGCAATCTTCTCGGAAAATTCTTTCGTCGTCAGGTGCCAAGGGACACTGAAATCGTTGAAGGCGTCGCCGTAGACGAAGTCGTACAGCACCGGTTTCTCGCCCCGTTTGACCGCTTCGGCATTCCAGCGCACGCGGTCCTCGACGAAGTTGCGGGCATCTCCGATCGTCGTCACCACGCGAGTTTCTTCGTCGGGCGGCAAGCCCATTTTGGCTTGCACGGCGGCCTTCACACCGGGGTCGAGTTCGGCGACGTGAATCAACGGCTCGTGCGGAAACATCGACTCAATCCAGCGCGGAAACACGAAGCCGCCGCCGCCCAAGAACAGCGTTCCGATTTGGCGAGACTCGCGATACAGCCGCTCGACGGCCTCGCGATACGTCACCGCCTCGAGATCACCGAGTCGCTGCAGCGTCTGCACGTCGTCGGCATTGAGCGTGCGGTACACGTTCAGACATTGCAGATGCCGATCGTAAATCACCTTCTCCTTGAGTCCTGCGGGAATCGTGACATCCTTCGGCAAACTCGCCAGCGGCACTGAGCTGAAGTCGCCCCAGTCCGCTCGGCGAGTCATTTCGCTCAAACGATCCACCGCTTGCCAATAGTTCGCGTACGGATGCCGCCGCAGCAGTTCCGCTTTCAACTCTGGAGTCATCCCTCCGCGCAGCGACAGCGTTTGCTTTTCGGCGTCGAACGTGACCCACGATGGCAACTGCTGGCTGATCTCCTTCAGCGACAGCGAGACACTCTTCTGATCCGAGTCTTGCTCAGCCTTCGTTTCGTTCGAGCCACCCTCGAGCACTTTTCTCGCCGCCTCGTCCAACGCATCGAGCCCCTCACCTCGACCCTCGTCCAATGGGAGAGGGTCGAGGCGAGCGGCGTTCGCTTGCCGATACTGCTCGATCCCGCGGCGCACGTCGCCCAACGACACCGTCGTCGAGCGGGCCCACGTCGCGACCGCTTGCTCGGTGACCGCCGCGTAAACTTTTTCGTAGTCGTAGTTCAGCGCCGTCGGGTTATCGAGCACAAAGTAGCTGTGAATCAGCTTGTCGAGCTTGAGCACCGTAACCCGCTCGCCGTTCGTGGTCGTCTGTGTGACGTTGATGTACGAGTAGTTGCTCTCGTCGTGATATTCACCGGGTTGATCCTCACGCAGTCCGAGCGTCAGGCCGAGTGCGTGCAACTGGCCTCCGAGCCGTTTGCCGTACTTCGACCACGGGCGACCATAGTCGCCCTGCTCGAACGGGTCGTTGGTGCTTGGAGTTTCTCCAGCCAACCAAGCCGCGATGTCTCGCACCCCAACGTCCGTCACCGCTGCGGCGAGGCCGACCATCGTCACGAACTGCATCCAGCCGAACAGCACTGCTGACCGAAACGCCCACTGACTTCCGGCCGAGAGAAATCCCATCGCGGCCAGAGTGCCGGCGACCAACGCCACGATCGCTCTCGTTCCCAGCGTGTCGATCAACACGAAGCCACCCAAGAACGTGCCGATGATCGAGCCGAGCGCTCCCCAGGCGTAAACGTTGCCAACCGTCTTTCCGACTTTGTGGCTTTGGGACAACGCCAAGCTGGCGACGACCGGCGAGATTGTTCCCAGCGCCATCGACGGCAAGAAAAACACCATGCTCACGATGCACACGACCCAGGTCGGCCAGCCCATGCTCTCCGGACGCTGTTGATTGCTGGCGATGCCATCCAACCACAACACGCTCATGCAGAGAATGCTGGCGGTCAGAAAGAGCCAGTTGAGCAGCTTGCTCGGAGCGGCTCGATCCGCCAGCCAGCCCCCCAGGAAATTGCCAATCGTGATTCCGGCCAGCACGACGCCGATCACCGAAGTCCAAGTGTAGAGCGAGTTCCCCACATGCTTCGCGATCAGCCGCGAGGCCGTCAGTTCCAGGACCATCACACAGACGCTGGACACGAACACCAGCAGGTTGCAGCCGACCAACACCCAGCCGGAATTCTTGGCCGACCGCTTCGCCGTCGCGACGTTGTCAGCGTGCGGTCGGCTTGTCGCCGGGGCGCTCGTTGCGTTCCAGTCGAGTTCCGAGGGAGCGTTGGACTTCGCGGCGTTGAGCGAATAGGTCTCGGCGGGGGCCGTCGATGACGGCACCGGTTGATTGAACGAGGCGCTCGCGGGATAAATCGCGGCTGCGGGAGTCGCCGGCGTGTTCGGTGTGGGGTTCGCGTCGGAAGAGTTCGCCATGGGTGTGCCCTTCGAGAGAAGCGGTCTCATTTTGGTTGGGCCATGATAGTCGTCTCGTGCCTCGCGCCGCACTCAACAGGAGCTTTCGTGAGGCCGTTTGTTCCTCCGCGACGCTGCGCCAAATCCCACGAAATCCCGTGCTTGACACTCAAATTGAGCAGACCTAACATCGCCCCGCCTTGGCTGGCTCAACGAGGTGTTCACCTCGGGTGGGGGCAAAAATCTCCGCGAGTGGCGGAGAAAAGACTGTGGCCGAACGATGCGGTGGCCGATCACCAGTCTGTGCGTTTGGAACTGCATCTTGGTTGCCGATTCGGCGGGATCGACTCGGGGCGAATCAGAACAAAAGGGAGATCATGGCTCACATCGTTGCCGAACCTTGTTTCAACTGTAAGTACACCGATTGCGTGGTCGTTTGCCCGGTCGAGTGCTTTTACGAAGGGGAGTCGATGTTGGTCATCCACCCCGACGAGTGCATCGACTGCGAAGCCTGTGTCCCGGAATGCCCGGTGGAAGCAATTTTCCACGAGGACAACTTGCCGGAACAATGGAAGGATTACATTCAGCTCAACAAAGAGATGTGCGGCCCGGATACGAATCCGCCCTGGCCGGTCATCACTGAGAAGAAAACGCCGTTGGCCGGCGCATAACGCCGTCGCTTCAACGCCACAAAATTCAGCCCCGCGCGGACAAATGTCCGCGCGGGGTTTTTGATTGCGCTAGGTCTGCGTCAATCGCCCGTAAGACTCGACTCGCCGGTTCCGTGCGGGGAAGACCCCTTCTTTGTAGGTGCGGCACAGATCCAAGTCGCAGCGATGGATGAGGAGTTCGTCGCCAAGTGTCGTCGCTCGCGCGACCACTTCTCCCGATGGCGCGACGATCATGCTGCCGCCGATTTGCTCGACGCCCTCTTCGACTCCGGCTTTTGCCGCGGCAACGATCCACATTCCATTTTGATACGCGCCGGCTTGCAGGCTGAGCTGATGATGGAAGTCCGCCAGCCGATCGGTCTCGGGGTACTCCGGGTAATGCCGCGGAGTGTTGTAGCCCAGCAACACCAACTCGCAGCCTTGCAGGCCGAGACAACGATACGACTCCGGCCAGCGGCGGTCGTTGCAAATCAACATGCCGGTCTTGGCTCCGAATACTTCAAAGACTGGAAAGCCCAAGTCACCCGGCTCGAAGAATCGTTTCTCCAAGTTTTGAAACGGATTGCTCGGCCGATGATCGGCATGTCCGGGGAGATGCACCTTGCGATAGTGGCCGACAATTCGGCCGTCTTGCTCGACGACCACCGCCGAATTGAATCGTCGTGTTTGCTCCCCCTCTTGGACCAGTTCCGCGTAACCGAGACAAAAGCCAATGCCCAGCCGCGCCGCTTCTTCGAACAGCGACTGAGTCTCCGGGCCGGGCAGCGATGACTCGCAGTACGAGTCGATCTCCGCTTGGTCCTCAATCCACCAATGTGGAAAAAACGGCGTGAGTGCGCATTCCGGGAAGACCGCCAACTCGCAGCCATGTTGTTTCGCCTGCTGCAACAAACCGATCAATCGCTCGACGACCTGCGGCCGTGTTTCCGAACGAGTGATCGGTCCAAGCTGAGCGGCGGCGATCGTGAGGATGCGAGGCATGATGTTTCTCAACGAGCGACGGGTGGCAAATGGTCGAGGAATCCCGACTCGGATCGGTGCAACTCCGACAAGGTCGTTTTTCGGAGTCGCTCCAACGTCGCTCGCTGATCCGGACGGGCCGCGAGGTTTGTCAGTTCTTCGGGGTCGGCCGCGAGGTCGTACAGTTCCTCCGGCGGATCGACGTTCGGGGCGAGGTAGCGAATGTATTTCTTCTGACCGTGATGCAGTGCGACGTACCACGGGACGTTGTTGTGGACCGCGTGAATCGGTTCGTCATGCAGCACTTTGGTGACGTCAGAGCCGTAGTCGTGTCCGACGTGCTCGTAGAGCGTCGGGTGATTCCAATCGGAATTGTTGGGATCGCGCAGCAGCGGCGAGATGTCGCGGCCGTGCATCGCCCACGGCAGTTCGAGTCCGACATGCTTGAAGAACGTCACGACGAGATCGGTTCCGTTGACCGTGTGCTGGCAGACTTTGTCCTGCGGGATCGTCCCGGGGCGGCTGACGATGAACGGCGAGCGATAGTTGGCGTCATACGGAGCCAGCTTCGTGCGAAAGCCGTGCTCGCCCATCGAGAAGCCTTGATCGGCCGTGTAAATCACGAGCGTGTTTTCCAACTGGCCCGACTCTCGCAGAGCGGCCATCACTTGGCCCACTCCCTCGTCAATCGCCGGGACGCACTCGTTGACTTGATGCACCCACTCGGCGTGAGTCTTCGCCGTCTTGTTGCTTTCGTCGCCGAAGGCTTCGCCGCTCTTGCCGGTCATGGGCAAGCCATTCGGTCCTTTCGACCAAGCCTGAGTCTTGTCGAGATACGCCGGCTTCCCCGGTCGCGGTCCGAAGATGTCCGCAGGCGAGGGAACCTTTCCATCCTTGTACATGCCGAGATGCCGCTTGGCCGGAATGGACGGGCCATGCACGGCTCCGTAGCACAGCCACAGGTACCACGGCTTGTCCGCATCGCGATGCTCGCCGCGGATGTATTCGCAGGCCCACTTGGTGTAGTTGTCGGTCGAGTAGCCGTCGACCAACTTTGGCTCGCCGCCATTGAACGACAGCAACTGCTTGTCGTAGTAGTTGCCGGCATTGTCTGGATGCCGCGGCCGGTTCCAGACGATTTGATAATCCCAATCGCGGCCGAATCCCGGATCGGTCCCGGTGTGCCACTTGCCGATTTGAGCCGTGTGATAGCCTTGCTTGCGGAACACGCTCGGCCAGAAGGGCGTTTGCTTCGGATCGTAGGTGCTGCCGGGATAGGTGCCGTCCATGCGCATCGACTCGATCCCGTGCGGATGCCGGCCAGTGAGCAGCGTCGCTCGCGAGGGCATGCACCACGAACCGAGATACGCCCCGTGAAATCGAATCCCCGATTTTGCGAGCGCGTCGATGTTCGGAGTGCGGACCCACGGCCACGATTCGGGATAGCAGCCCACCGTCTTGTACGACTGATCGTCGGCATAGATCAGCAAGATGTTCGGCCGCCGAGCCTTGGTGTCCGCACCCTCCGTCACCGTCCACAGCGACAACAGGGCGATGATGGGCAACACAAAACGAGCGACGCTCATGTTTGCGACTCCTGCCGAGAAATAGTTCGGACACCTACGTTCGAACACACGAATGACCGGACGTAGGCGTCCGGTCTACAACTCGATCGTCTTGCCGTCCTGTCGCGCGGAGGTCAGACAGGCATCCATGACCTGCTGAGTCTTCAGCGCGATGTCCGCCCAGAACTCATCTGGCTTGCCACTCAAGGCCAGCTCCGAGAATTTGCGGAACAGGTTCGACTCCTGAGCGGACGAAGCGTTGTTGCTGTATTCGTAAACGGCGTGCCGGCGCGTGTGCTCCTCCATGCTGTAGTCGCAGCCATCGACGTGAAACGCCGCCTTGTGAATCGTGAAGGCCGACTCGCAGCCGACGAACGGCAGCACGAAGTCGGTGAGCTGCGCGAAGCCTTTGCTGCCGGCGATGATGCCCCACTGCTGATTCTCAGTCAGGAACGAATTGTAAAACGTGGCCGAGACGCCACCGTCGAAGAACAACTCGGCCGAGAATTCCATCGGCACGTCCAGCTTGCTGTCCGGACGATGCGACTGCGACAGCATCCGTGCGCTGACTCGGCGCGGCATCTGATAGTTCAAGACCCACAGCGTGAAGCGGATCGTGTACCAGCCGAGATCGCCCAGGCAGCCGAGCGGTTCGAGTTCTCCGCTGGCTCGGATGTTGCCCTGTTGAAAGTCCTCTGATCCGGCAAAGCTGAAGGCGGACGAGATGCGGCGGATGCGGCCAACGCTCTCGCCATCGTCGAGCACTTCGCGCAGCTTCGCGAGCCGCGCACTGTGCATGAACATCACGCCGTCCATGAATTGCACGTTGTGCTTGCGGCAGGCGGCGATCATTTCGGCGACGTCGGCCGCGTTGCAGCCGACCGGCTTTTCGACCATGACATGCTTGCCCGCTTCGGCCGCGCGGATGACCCACTCCTTGCGGATGCCGGTCGGTAGCGGAATGTAAACGGCATCGACATCGGTCGCCGTCAGCAATCCCTCATAGGTGCCGATCGCTCGTGGGGCGGGCGAGTACGTCACGCACGCTTGGCACTCGTCGATGAATTGCTGTGCTCGCTCGGTCGAGCGACTGGCAACGGCGGTTAGCGTCGCGTTGCCGGCGTTCTTGATCGAATCCCAATTCTTCCGGGCGATGCCCGCTGTTCCGAGAATGCCCCAGCGGCACGTTTTCGACTGACTCATGGGTGGCTGACTCCTGATGGAAAAGGCTTTGAGCGACAGAGAGTAAACAGTGGCGAAGTCGGATGACACCGATCGCCGTGGCAACTCCGTCGCGGCAGGTTTTTCGCCAGCACCGGCGAAAAAATCGTCCCAGCCAACACCGCCTTTGGGGCAGGGCGGCCGATATACTCACCAGCCGTTTCTGGCCGATCCTGTTCGAGTTGATCGAGGACATCATGCACGCCTTCAAGTTTTCTGACTCTGGTTCCGGCGTTGACCGCCGAGCCTTTTTGACCGCGCTGGCCGCTCTCGGCGGAGCCAGCGTTTTGCGAAGTCTGCCCGTGCTCGCCGCCGACAAAGTTGGGCCGGACGCCAAGCTGCTGAAGTCGATCCGCGAGAAGGGTGTCAACTTTCTCAAGACCACACAGAGCGACGACGGCAGTTGGACGTCGGCCACTCAGCCGGGGATCACGGCGATGTCCTGTTTTGGGCTCGTCAGCGCCGGCGTGAAGACGGACGACCCGACGTTGCAGAAGGGGCTGAAGCATCTGCTCGGCTATTCGCAGAAGGACGGCGGCATCTATCACCCGGAGACCGCTCACAAGAATTACGAGACCAGTCTGACGATGCTGGCCTTGGTCGGAGCGAACTCCGACGGACGCTACACCGCACAGATCAAGGACGCCGAGAAATTTCTCCGCTCGTTGCAATGGGACGAGACCGAAGGCTTGGACAAATCGCATCCGTCGTTCGGCGGAGCGGGCTATGGAAAATCGCAGCGGCCTGATTTGTCCAACACGACTTTTCTGCTCGATGCCTTGAAGGCCGCCGGCGTGAAGGCCGATGACCCAGCCATGAAGAACGCGCTGGTCTTCGTGTCACGCTGCCAGAACCTCGAAAGCGAATTCAACACCACCGAGTTCGCCGCGAAGGTGAACGACGGCGGCTTCTACTACACGCCAGCGGCGGGCGGGACATCGCAAGCCGGCAAGAACGCCGATGGCGGCCTGCGTTCCTACGCCAGCATGACCTACGCTGGTCTGAAATCGATGCTCTACGCCGGCCTCTCCAAAGACGACAAGCGAGTCAAAGCCGCGCTCGATTGGCTGCGCAAGTTTTATTCGGTCGAGCAGAACCCAGGCTTGGATCAGCAGGGCTTGTACTACTACTACCACACGTTCGCCCGCACGTTGGCCACGCTGGAGGTCGATCTCTTCGAGGACGCCAAAGGCGACAAGCACGACTGGCGGCGCGAGCTGACGGACGCCCTCGCCAAACGGCAAAAGGGCAACGGCAGTTGGGTGAATGCCGCCGACCGCTGGATGGAAGGGGACCCCAACCTCACGACGGCATACTCGCTGATGGCGTTGATGTACTGCGATCCGAAGTGATTCTTTGGAGTGCAGGGCCTACGCGCCATAAGACGTTTAAAAACAATGAGTTAGGGTTGCGCAATTGAATCGGAGTCATCATCACACGTTCTGGATTCGTTTTTTCCGGAGGTGTGATGAAGAAGACACAATGGGATGGTGTGGTGCTGGGCGGATTG
>QWQF01000122.1 GCA_003669125.1 Planctomycetota bacterium | reverse complement strand
TCGCGGCGGCCCTTTTTGTTTCTTTGGAACGCGTCATCTTGACGCTTCAATCCAAATGGACTCACTGTACGGCCACGACCTCAGCCGTGCCGCGGCCGGGACGGCGCTCGACGGTAACGCTGTAGCGGACCGTTGTGCCGTCGCGGTAGGTCCAGGTTTCCGTGACTCGGCCTGATGTCGCGACGCGCGTCAGCGATTGGGGTGAACCCAAGCACTTCAGCAGTTGAGCGGGCGTCATGCCGATCTTCGGCACTCCGAGGCGAATGAACCGCTCGAGGTCGGTCTCGTTCGCGACGGGCAGCGGAGCGTTGGGTGCCAACGGATTCGTCTGCGGTGCAACCCACTGCCCGTTGACCTCTTGATAGCCCAGCTTCTTCAGCCGTTCGAGGATGTCCTCGTTCTTGGGGGCGACTTGCAACGCCTCCAGCAGCAAGGCACCAGCACCCGGTTGATCTTGCAGCAACGCGAGGCGTTCATCCGCAAGCTGGATCAACCCGGTCACGCCATCTTTGCGGAGCGACACTTCGCGCCGCGTCAGCCAGCGGGTGATCGCCTCTTTGGCGAGAGGCTCTTGTTTGCGGTCTCGGCAGCGCTGCACCACGTCGCCAAGTTGGTTGCGCGTCAGCGTCGCCGAGTTCTGCACCTGAAAGACGAGTTCCGCTTCGCGGTGCTTCTCGGCGAGTTCGTGCTGTTCGGCGATCAGTTCGTCAATGAGAGTTGCGATCTCGCTGCCGTTGCTGCCATCCGTTTTTTTGACGCGGGAGATTGCCGCCTTCGCGATTTCGATGTGGAACAGTCGGTCGAGCGTACGGCGTTTGGCATCCGAAGCGTTGTGGTACGTCAGTACAGAACTGCGGCGGTACTCGTTGGCCAGCAGCGGCAACACCTCCTCGACATGAGTCTTCGCACCAGGCAAAGTCTTGTCGAGCCGATTGAGGAACTGAAACACCGGATCTTTCGCGACATCAATTTCGTCGGCGGTGAGATCGACCTTGAGGACGGACTTTTGCAGTGATTCCCACTCCAGCCAATACGACTCGTGCAGCCAGTCGAGTCGCAGAGAATCTTCCAGACCCAATTCCGGGATGCGGCTTGCCAACGTGCGGAGCGCGGCGGGCGTGAGTTCTTTCAATTCTTGCCGCTCCAAGTTCAGACCTTTGCGGTTGGCGATTTGCGCGCGGTCGATCAGTTCCTCGTCGTTGTAAAACTTACCGCGTGTCTTCGCCCACTCGGCCAGTTCGTACCATTGCATGGGCGTGCCGCGTGCGATTGCTCGTTCGCGCTCCGCCAGCGTTTGCAGGTCGGTCGGCAGTTGACGGATTTGATCGATCTCGAAATACAGCTTGCCGCTCGTGGCCTCTTTCGCCAGCCGGCCGGAGACTTCGATGACCTTGGAACTGCCCAGCAGCTTGATCGGTTGCGACGCCTTGAACGACAGATCGCAATTCTTCATCCGCAACGTGTCGCGAACGAGGATCGAGTAGTGACCCTCGATGCGAAACGGCGAGCCGACAAAGTCCGGCCACTTCGGCTTGAGCTCCACGAAACTTTGCAACGACTGCGCACCGGCGGCGGTTGCGATGGCGGGCGTGAGCAACACAACGATGAGCGGGAGAAGGGCAGTGCAAAGTGCAAAAGGGAATTCACGAAAACAAGAGTTCGTCTTGTCCTTTGCACTCTGCACTTTGCACTCCGCACTCGGCACTTGAAAAAATGAAAGCCGTGTTTGGTTCTCAGTCATTCAAAAGCTCCGATCCAGCGGCTTTGCTCGGTCAGCATCGCGCGCAGTTGAGCTTCCGTGTGCAGTTCATCCGGCGGCAGTCCTGCTGCGAGCAACAAATCGTAGTCGGTCCACAAGAACCCCGATGACGATTTGAGGGTCAGCACCCAGGCGGCCTTCGCGGCGTCCCACTTGAGCGACTCGACTTGTGCGGCAAACGTGATCTCGCGTTGTCCGAGGTCATTGAGCGCGGACACGTTGGGCGGTGCACTGGCCACGGGGGCATCGGGTGTCGCGGCCGGCAAGGGGGAGGTTGCTTGGACTTTTGAGAAGACCGGCAAGCTCGCCACCAGGAACAGCGGTTCGTCGAAGATTTGAATGCGTTGCTCCCACGAGACGGTCGTGGGAACCGCGGGGTCTGCTGGTGGAATCACCTCACTCTGCAAGACAACCCATCGTCCGGCGTGGAGGTTCGCAAACTCTGACTCGGCAGCGAGCACGTTTTCGCGCAGGCGAGTCGCTCGCGCGGCGTCGATCAATTCAAAGAGTGAGCATTTCAGCAACGAGTTCAGCGCCGTGAGTTGCCGGGATCGCTGACGAGCTTGTTCCGCGGCCACGTCGGTACGTTTCAACAGATCGGCGGCGGCGGCGGCTCGGCCGAAGTGTTGTGCGGCTTCGACAAAGTCTGGCTTTTGCAATGCCACCATTCCGGCGTCGGTGGCCGTTTTGAAATCGACTTCGGCCGATGATCGCGCCGCGCGGTTCCATTGCCACCAACCAGTCAAGCCGATGACGGCCAGCAAGCTCAGCACGATCAGCCGCAGAGGAGTGAACTGTGTGCGAACCTTGGTGGTGACCTCCTGCCGTTTGGCCTGAAGGTCGATCGCTGCTCGCTCGGGGACGGCTTCGGCCGGAGCAGCAGACTTGCTGGAGGGTTTCGATGGTGTCGGCTCCACAGTCTTCGACGGTTTGACCTTGCGGACCTTCATGACCGGATGCGGGTAGACGTCGAGCGGCAGCAAAAAGAATGGCTCACCGCAAACATTGCAAAGGACTCGCTGAAACTCCGGCCGGCGCGTGGCTTCGATCTTGCGGCTGCAAGGACACGCAAACTCGATTGGTTCGAGAGCGACAACGGCCTCACGACCGCTCAAAGATTCTTTCGCTCGCGAGAGCCAACTCGACATCGCGATCAACTCCACTTCCGCCAAGAGTCCACTTTCGCCGACGACCGATTATGGGAGAGTCGAAATCGGCCGGTCAACAAGGTCGGTCGTTGCCAGCGCTGGAAAACCGAGTGCGAGCAGCACGCTGCCGCGGAACAACTGACAGTCGAAGTCGAACAGCTCACGACCCAACGACAGCAACTTCAAGATGAGCAGTCGGCGTGGGCCGCGCAGCGCGAGCAATTCGAGTCCGAACGCCAAATCGCAGCCGACGAGTTGGAGGCTGCTCGCGAGGAACTCCGCTCACAGCAACAGGCCATCTGGCAAACCAAAGCAAAGTCTTGAGTCGCATTCACTCAACGCTTCTTCTTCACGGCATCCTTCACGCGAGCTTTTGCCTTCGCGGTTCCGCTCACCGATTTCTTCTTCGGCGACTTTTCGGTCTTGGCGGATTTCGCAGCTCGCTCTTGGAAGATGCGATCCCAGCTTTCCGAAAACTTGATCGTGGTGCCGCTGTGAACCGTGTAACCAGTCATTTCGTATTCCTCTCAAAAGTAGCCCGACCCTTTGTGGGGCGGATGATTTTCATTTCGGCGTATTGTCCAGGCCACAATGGCTTAGGCTACGCGCTCACCGACCTCCGCGTCGGCCGCGAGATCGCGTGTCGAGATACTCGCCCAACGCACGGTCGTACGGATCGGTCGTCAGCAGTTTGAAGTAGTCGCAGCCGAGCGCTCCGCAGCCGGTTGCTAACTCCTTGCAGAAGCGGCGGTAGTTTTCGAGGTAGTGTTTTCGCAGCCGATGCGGGTCCACCAGCACCCGATTCGCCAGCCGTTCGAGATTGCGGAACATCGTCGGCCGCGCGAACGGAAAGTCCTCTTCTTCCGGCGCGACGATGTGCAGAAGCACGACTTCGTGTCGCGAATGCCGCAACTCCTTCATCGCCGCCAGCACCTTCTCAACCTCGTCAAACAGATCGCTGACGACAAACACCAGGCTGCGGCGTTTGAGCGTTGGCACGATTCCGGCCAGCACATCGCCGAGACTTGTTTCGCCACCCGGCTCGCGCTCACCGAGCAACGCCGCGATCCGTTCAAAACTGTGAGCCGCCGTCGATGGTTCGGAGATGTCTCGCACCGCCGTGTCGAAGGTCATCATCCCGACCGCGTCGCGCTGCGACAGCAGCAGATAGCCCATCGCCGCCGCTACCTGACGAGCGTAATGCCACTTGCTCAGCGTCTTCCCGGAGTAGTTCATGCTGCCCGACGCATCGACCAGCAGGTACGCCCGCAGGTTGGTCTCGTCCTCGTATTCCTTGATGTAGTACTTGCCGGTCTTGCCGAACGCTCGCCAGTCGATGTGCCGAATTTCGTCGCCGGGGTAGTACTGCCGATGCTCGACGAATTCGATGCTGGCCCCTTTGAACGGACTCTTGTGCTGCCCGATCAAATAGCCTTCGACGACCAGCTTCGCGACGACCTCCAGCTTGCCGAACTTGGCCAGCGCGGTCGGGTCCGACAGCGGCACATCGTCACGAGCATTTTTTCCGAAGGTCGTTTGCATGAGTCGAGGCAGACTAACCCGAAGCATCAGCGAGGGCGAGCGCTCCCAGAGACGCCGATTTGGCGATTGGAAGGCTGTGAAGCGTTCGCCCTCACTGACGCTTCGGGTTATTGACTCGGCTTTGGTTTTCGGACCAAGCCGGGGGTGACGTCAAGGTCCAGCGGAGCGACACGCCCTTGAGCGAACAGTTCCCAGGCGATGGCTCCCATCGCGGCGTTGTCGGTACACATCTCGCGTGGAGCGATGAAAAGTTCGGCTCGCTGGCGGCGACACATCTCTTCGAGTCGCTGCCGAAACGCGCTGTTGGCCGCGACTCCGCCGCCGACCAGCAGCCGAGTCCGATCCCGCTTCCGCAAAGCTTGCTGACATTTTCCGACGAGGACTTCGAGCGTGGCGGCTTGAAAGCTCGCGGCGAGATTGGCGACTCGTTGCGGAGTCAGTTCGGGAACCGGCTCACGCGAGCCAGGGATGCCGGTGGCCTTGTAGAGCACGGCGGTCTTCAACCCGCTGAAGCTGAATTCGAGCCGCGGCTCCTTGAGAAACACGCGAGGAAAGTGGAACGCCTTCGGATCGCCGTTGATCGCAGCTTGCTCAATCGCGGGACCGCCAGGGTAGGCGAGTCCGAGAATCTGCGCGACCTTGTCGAATGCTTCGCCGGCCGCGTCGTCGATCGTCGCGCCGAGCCACTCGAAATCGGTCGGGCCATGGCAGTCGTACAAGTTCGTGTGTCCGCCGCTGACGACCAATCCGATGGCCGGAAAGATGTCACGCCCCGCTTGCATCCGGCAGGCGTAGAGATGCGCTTCGATGTGATTGACAGCGATCAGCGGCAATCCGGTCGCCATTGCAAGCGTCTTCGCCGCAGTTAGTCCCACGAGTAACGAGCCAACTAATCCCGGCTGTGTGACGACCGCAATGGCCGAGAGGTCATCGAGCTTCGCGTTGGCTTTTCGCAGCGCTTCGTCAATCACCGGCAAGATGCAGCGGACGTGCGCTCGCGAAGCGATCTCCGGCACGACACCGCCGAACCGCTCATGCAATTCATTCTGGCTGGCGACGACGTTCGACAAGACAGACAGGTCTCGCCGAATCACCGCCGCAGCGGTTTCGTCGCACGAAGATTCAATCGCTAGCAGCAGGTCAGACTCAGGCACGCTTGATGGCTCGCAAAAAAAAAAAACGGTATTACGGCTGTCGGCAATCGGCCGGTCAGACGCTTGGCGCGTACAACACTTGGGGTTCATCGCTGCCGGGGCGATACAGCACGAGACCGCCGCTTGAGTCGTTGACTCGCACGACACAGTCGGGTTCGCCGCTCGCCGCGTGAGTGAGGATCGCTTCGAGGGCTTGCACCGCCGCGACGGTTTGACGATCCGAGGCGAGGTCGTTGTACGACAGCTTTTGGACTTCGGCCAATCGAGCGGTTCGGCCAGTCGTATCGCCAGCGAATTCGACGTAGGCCAGTTCGCGCACGAAACGCTCGATGACTTCGATGCCGTAGCCGCGCTGCGCACGCTCGCCCCACGGTTCCAGGCACTTGCCGTTGTAGTGCGTGTTGATGGTGGTTTTCAGTTCGATCGGAGTCTTGCCTTCGACGGTCAGTTCGATGCCGCGCTTGCGCGAGTGGCCGTTCCAGACGCCGTTGTCGAATCGGAATTGCACTTCTTGCTCGACGTAACCGGGGAAGTTGTCGGGCGTGACCCACGACGTGTGGATGTCGAACGCCGCCTCGCGGCCGTCGGCGTATTCGTAAACCATCCGCATCTGGTTGCTGTCCCAAGTCGTGCCGTCCTTCGGGCCGACGATGCCGCGCTGTCCGGTGGCGGTGATGGTTTTCAATCGGCCGCCGAAGCTAAAATCAATCAGCTTGATGTAATGCACAGCGACGTAGGTGCCGGGGTTGCGGCCCTTGATCCATTCGGCGAACTGCCCGCCGGAGATCGACTTCGGCTCCAGCAGCGAGCAGTAGCCGTTGTTGACGTGTTGCAGCACGTTGTCGGCAACCAGCGTTCGCAGTCGCTTGTGATCGGGATCGAGCAGCTTGTGGTAGACCACCTTCGCCAGCACGTTCTTCTTTTTCGCGAGTGCGACCAGTTCGTCGAGTTCTTGCAGCGTCAGCACCGACGGCTTCTCGATCAGCAGGTGCACTCCGGCTTCGAGGATTTGCTTCGCACCCTCAAAGTGCCGATTGTCGGGCGTCGCGACGCAGGCGAAGTCCACTCCGGATGAGAGCAACTTCGTCACGCAATCGTTGCCCGAAAAATTCTGGAACGGGCCGATCGTGTGACCAGCTTCGGCGCGGCATTTCTCGGCGCGACGACCAGTTCGCGAGGCGACGGCGGCCAGCGGCACATCGATGTCCCCGAACTTCCGGTCGTAGACGCCTGCGACGTGTGCTCGTTCGAAGAACGGGCGGTACGTCTCGTCGAAGATCATGCCCATGCCGACCATGCCGGCCCGAAGCTGTTTTTTCTGGGAGGTGCTCATGGCGGCGGATTCTAGGCATCGAGTCGTGACGGATGTAGGCTGGCAGGCTCTGCATCGGATTGGAACCAACGCACCCTTACTGGGAGAACTCCCATGTCGTCACGTTCGACTGTCTGGTTGGGAGGTTGTTTGCTTTTTCTTTGGCTCAACGCGTCGCTCGCGGCGGACAATCCTGCTCGGCTGGTGAAGCAGATCGTCGCGCATCGCGGGTCGAGTGCCGATCGGCCGGAGAATACGCTGGCGAGCACTCGGCGAGCGATCGAGGTCGGAGCCACCGCGGTCGAAGTCGATGTGCGGACGACGAAAGACGGAGCGTTGGTTTTGTCGCACGACGCGACGCTCGACCGCATGACCGACGGCACTGGCAAGATCAAGGACAAGACGCTCGCCGAGATTCACAAACTCGATGCCGGCCGCAAGTTCGATCCGAAGTTCGCCGGTGAGCGAGTCCCGACGCTCGAGCAAGTGCTGACGCTCTGCAAAGGCAAGATCGACGTGCTGCTCGACCTGAAAGAGAGCGGCGAGCAATACGACCGAAAGGTTGCCGAGGCAGTGCGAGCGGTTGGCGATCCGCAGCGGATCACCGTCGGCGTTCGCAGCGTCGAACAGGCGAAGCAGTTTCGCAAGCTTTTGCCGAAGGCTCGTCAATTGGGCTTGATCGAGAAGCCGGAGGAGATCGAAGCCTACGCGGCGGCCAGCGTCGAAATGATTCGGCTGTGGCCGAAGTGGTTGACCGACACGTCGTTGGTCGGTCGTGTGCGGCAAGCCGGAGTGAAGCTACATCTCAACGGAACGACTGGTCTTCGGGGTGAAGTTGTCGAGTTGCTGAAGCATCGGCCCGATTCACTGTCGAGCGATGACCCCGCGCGGCTGATCGCCACACTCGCGGAGTTGACCAAGCCTTGACCGACTTGCTTCGCAGTCGCAGCGTGGCGGCGATCAGTCGATGGTCAGAACCGTCGTGCTCACCCGTTGCAATCTCGCCCGGTCCGCGCAATCGTTGCAATCGGGCCTCGTCCTTTGTGGGAGGAAAAGACACGGGCTACATTCCGCTCCGCTTCAGCCACCCGATTTGAGAAAGGCTCGCCAATGTCACGATGTCTGCTGGTGTTTGGTCTGATGATGCTCGGTGCTTCAGGCACCGGATTGGTTTTCGCGGCGGAGCCATCCAAGCCGTCGGCGGGAGAACGTATCGAGTTCGCTTCGACGGACTGGCCGTGGTGGCGCGGGCCGAATCGAAACGGCATCGCAGCGGCCGACCAGAAGCCGCCGCTCAAGTGGAGCGAATCGGAAAACGTGCTCTGGCAGACGCCGATTCCGGGTCGCGGTCACAGCTCACCCACGGTCGTCGGCGACCAAGTCTTCCTGGCGACGGCTGAGCACGACCGCGAAGTGCAATCGGTGCTCTGCTTCCGTCGCCAGACCGGTGAGAAACTTTGGCAGACGGAGATTCATCGGGGAGCCTTTGAACCGGTGCTCAAAAAGGGGAACACGAAGAGTTCCTTGGCGTCGTCGACTGTGGCTTGTGACGGTCAGCGACTCTTCATCAACTTTCTGCATGACGGAGCGGTCTACACGACCGCGCTGAGTCGCGACGGCAAGCAGCTCTGGCAGACGAAGATCACCGATTACGTTTTGCATCAGGGCTTCGGTTCGTCGCCGGCGATTTACCAGTCGCTGGTGATCGTCTCCGCCGACAACAAAGGGACCGGAGTCATCGCCGCGTTGGATCGCGCGACCGGCTCGTTTGTGTGGAAACAAGAACGCCCGAAGTTTCCGAACTACACCTCGCCGATCATTCTGAACGTCGCCGGCCGCGATCAGCTTTTTTTCACCGGCTGCGATTTGGTGACCAGCTTCGATCCGCTCACCGGCAAGAAGCTGTGGGAGATCGAAGGCTCGACGACGGAATGCGTGACCTCGACCGTCACCGATGGCCAGCTCATTTTCACCAGTGGTGGTTATCCGAAGAATCACCTGTCGGCCGTGAAGGCCGATGGCTCCGGCAAGATCGCGTGGGAGAACGGGGCCCGCGTGTACGTCCCGTCGATGCTGGTGCGCGACGGCTATTTGTACTCGGTGCTGGATGCCGGCGTGGCGATGTG
>QWQF01000263.1 GCA_003669125.1 Planctomycetota bacterium | reverse complement strand
GTGAACCGAGCACTCGAACCTTGCACGCACAACACGACCTGCCCCTCGCCGCAGCCGAGCGGATCGACCGTGATAAACGTCCGCCCGGTCGGCTTGAGGCTGCTCGCATCCTTTTCATCGACACGCAACGGCTCGACGATCAGCAGCTTCTGGCCGATCATCGACTCGACCTTCTGCGACGAAACCAAGCTGCCCGTGATGCGTCCGATGAACATGCCCGAAGTCCTCTCACCCCACCGAGCTTGCCCCGGTGGGGCTAGTTTCATTTCCGAGTAATCGCTTCCACGCTCTGCCGTGCCACGACGATCTCTTCGTTGGTCGGCAGAACCCAAATCTGTGTCTGGCTGCTGTCGGTCGAAATCTTCGCTTCGGAACCGCGAGCGACGCTCGTGTTCTTGGCTTCGTCGAGTTCGATGCCGGCCCAGTTCATGTTGTGGCACACGCCGGAGCGAATCAGCGAACTGTTCTCGCCGATGCCGCCGCTAAAGACGATCGCGTCCGCTCCGCCCAGGATCGTCAAATACGCTCCGAGGTAATGCCGGATGGACGCGATGAACACATCGAGCGCCAGCTTGGCTCGCGCGTGACCTTTTGCCGCCGCGTCTTCCAAATCTCGCGCGTCGCCACTGAGTCCGCTAACTCCGAGCAGCCCCCCTTTGCTCGACAACTCTTCCAACACCTGCGTGAGCGACTTTCCACTCTTTCGCAGGATGATTGGCAGGGCGAACGGATCGAAGTCGCCAACTCGATTGTTGTGCGGCAGCCCGGTCTGAGGACTCATGCCGAGGCTGTTCGCCAACGACCTTCCGCCTCGCGCCGCACACAGCGAATTGCTGCCGCCGAGGTGGCAGGTGATGACTCGCAGATCATCGCGTTTCATCACTTGAGCGATTCGCGTGTTGAGATACCGATGGCTCGCGCCGTGAAAGCCCCAGCGTTGGATTTCGTACTCTTCGGACCACTCGAAAGGGATCGCGTAGAGCCGATTCTCCGGCGGGATCGTTTCGTGAAACGCCGTCTCCAGCGCAGCCACGAGCGGAATCTCCGGGAACGCCGATCGCAACTGCCTCATCGCCTTCGCGTACATCGGATTGTGAGCCGGAGCGATCTCCGCAAACTCTTCCATCTTCGCCAGCAGCGCGTCATCGACGATCCGCACGCCGCTGAGATTCCCCGCGAACACCGCCTTGAACCCGATCGCCGCGACCTCGGACACCGACTTCAAGCAGCCGTATTCCGGATGCGTGAGTTGGTCCAAGCACATCTTCACCGCCGCTGCGTGATCGCCGACCGGCAGAGTCGTTTCCTCACGCCGCCCACCGATCTCAACAAAGCACGCGCTCGCCGCCTGCCCGATGCGATCAATGCCTCCACGAGCAAGCTGCGACTCGTCCGACATTTCGAACAGCCGATACTTGAAGCTCGTAGAGCCAAGATTCGCAACCAAGACTTTCATGACGACATCCGTGCTTTGGAGTGTTACACGAAGTGCTCTAACAGGCTCTCACCCGGCCGCGCGATCAAGTGAGCTGACACAAGTTCGCCCACCTTCGAGGCCGCTGCTGCTCCCGCATCGACCGCCGCTCGCACCGAGCCGACGTCGCCGCGGATGATCGTGGTGACGTAAGCACCGCCGATCTGGATTTGCTTCACCAAGCTGACGTTGGCCGCCTTCAGCATCGCATCCGATGCCTCGATCTGTGCGACCAAGCCCTTGGTTTCAATGAGTCCGATTGCTTCACCCTTCATGACGTTTCACCTTCGTTGAATTCCAAGTCGCCACCCCACCGAGCTTGCCTCGGTGGATTCAGGCTTTGGCACTACTCAATGCAGTCACACGCGACGGCCTAGTGCAGAAGCCCGCGAGCCACCGAGACAAACTCGGTGGGGTTTGTGTTTGCTTAGCTAGCTGACTTGCCGCCCGCTTTCGGTCCCGGCAGAACCGCCGCGAGTTCTTCGTGCGGGCGCGGAATGACCTGCACGCTGACGACTTCGCCGATCTTGCTGGCAGCGGCGGCTCCAGCGTCGATCGCGGCCTTCACGGCGGCGACATCACCCACCACAAACGCTGTGACCAAGCCGCTGCCGACTTTGTCCCAGCCGATCATCTGCACGTTGGCCGCTTTCAACATCGCGTCCACCGCCTCGATCAAACAGACCAGACCTTTGGTCTCGATCATCCCCAACGCTTCTGAAACTTTCGCTGCCATGAACTTTCTCCTCGGTTAGAAATCAACTCGCACTCTGCGATTTGCTTATCTCCGTGCCTTCTGTGTCTCTGCGTTTCAACTTTCTTTGTTTTGAAACACAGAGACACCGAGGGCACAGAGTTTTGACTCAATGCTTATGACACGCACACGACTCCGGGCTGATCAACTCCACCTTCATCGCTGCGTCTAGGTTGACGGCGTTGCCCTCGTCCGTGTCGATGTGGACTTCGAGCTTCACTTTCGGATCGGCTCGCACGACGAGGTTTTCCAGGACCGTCGTGCATCCGTACGACTCGATCCGCAAATGCATCGCGTCGCCGTTCTTCACGCCGTAGTGTTCGAGGTCCGCCGGCCCCATGTGGACATGCCGCATGGCTCGGATGACTCCGGCCTTGAGTTCCACAACCCCTTTCGGACCCACGAGCACGCAGCCCGGCGTGTCGTGATGATCGCCGCTGATCCGCACCGGCACGTCGATCCCCAGCGAGATCGCATCCGTGAAGGCCAACTCCACCTGCGTC
Source organism: Planctomycetota bacterium (assembly GCA_003669125.1). Classification (GTDB taxonomy): domain Bacteria; phylum Planctomycetota; class Planctomycetia; order Planctomycetales; family Planctomycetaceae; genus SXKJ01. Next base: position 6,340 of record QWQF01000263.1, on the reverse strand, counting down.
GGCCGGCACGGACCGAGCACTCGCACGTCCGGCAGCATCCGCTTGCGTGGCCCGACGACCATGACTGTCTGCTTCGAGGCGAAGTAGCCGTCTTGATACAGCGACTTGTGAACCTCCAGCTTAGCCCCCTTGCCGAACAACGCCTCGACATGCTCGTCCGACAAATGCACGTGCCGAGCGGAAATGTTGACGACGAGCGGATTCGGCTTCTTCACAGTCGCCGCGCCGGGGAGATGTTTCAGCAAGACCTCGCGAACGATCGCTTCGACGTCGGCTGGGTTGTATTGAGTTGTTGCCACTGTGCTTTGCCTTCACCCCACCGAGGCAAGCTCGGTGGGAGCGTTTCAATTTTCGACGACCGTCAGTTTGATTCCCGCTTTTTCGATAACCTCTCGCCATTCGTCCGACACACCACCATCGACCACCAACCGATGCACCGCCGAGAGCGGAGCCAGATGAGCCAGTGCTCGATGTCCAAACTTGCTGCTGTCGGTGACGACGATGACTTCCTCGGCGGCGGCGAGCATTTGGCGTTCAGTCTCGACCAACAGCGTGTTGCTGTTGAACAGTCCGGCTTCGGTGATGCCTCCGACACTCATCACCAACCGCCGAGCATGGACGTTCTTCAACATCGCCACCGCCAGATCGCCGAGAGCGACGCCGGTCTTGGGATAGACGTAGCCGCCGATGACGATCAGTTCGATGTTCGGCTGATTGACGAACAATCCGACAATCGGCATCGAGTTCGTCACGACTTGCAGCGGTTTGCCCAGGAGTGCCCGCGCCACTTCCAGCGTCGTGGTCCCCCCATCCAGCAAGATCACCTCATGCGGTTCAATCAGGTCCGCGACGACCCGTGCGATCCGTTCCTTTTGCCCCAACGCCTGAAACCGCCGCTCGTCGAACGCCGTGATCGACTCGCCAACATACGCCGCCCCGCCCCGAGTCCTCCTGATTTGTTTTGACGTTTCGTCAAGATATTCCAAATCCCGCCGCACCGTCGATTCGCTGGTTTGGAGCGACTCGACCAGCTCCTGAATCGAGACAAACCCTTTTTCCTCGATCTTTTTCAGGAGTTTCGTTCGCCGTTCATCGACCAGCATGACCCACGCCCTCGTCCTGAGGCTTTTCGTTACGCAGACAGGATTGCATCAATATCAACCAAAAGCAATCAAGTTCTGTCAAATTGTTTCGGAACGGAGCGACGCTTCGCCGCCGACTGATCACTTCGTTACGCAAAGCGAGTGTCATAGAACGTGAGAATCACCACGCCCTGGTTCGGAAATCGTTGCTTCATCTGCTCGTCATATTCAGGGTCGAACGGAAACGTCTCGAAGCCAGCATCGAACGACGAGACCAAGAAAGCCGTCCCAGTATCTGGTGCGAGGTAATTTTCATAGCACCATCGGGAAAACGGGTGATACGTTGCGCCACCGTAGAAAATGATGTTGAGTTCGGCGTACTTCGGAGGTTCTGTCGGCGCTTGTGAGAGAATCTTCTCGGCGGTCCACCAGAACCTGCTTTGAAGTTTGTTGCCCACCTCAATGACCACAGTGCCAGGCGAGTCGCTAGTTCGCGTGAGAAACTCAGTCCAGGAAAGGAAGCGACCTTGCTCGGCAAGTCTTTTCGCCAACCAATTTCGGCGGAGAGATTGGCGCCAGAGATGAAACGGAAGCACCGGGATTAGGACGATCATCCAAGCAAGAATGACGAGGCAGCCGACCGGCTTGGGAAGCTGCGGCATGATGCGCGAGAGCAGCGAATCTTTGGGCACATAGTGAGGCATGTTGTCTGAGTTGCTTAACTGATCAACGAGTTTCGGTCATCCAATCCGCAATCGACCATTCTCAATCTTCAATCGCCCCTCCGCGAACAGCCGAATCGCTTCGGGATAGGCATCGCACTCGGCCTCGAAGTCGCGAGCGGCGAGGGTGTCAGGGGTGTCGCCTTCGAGCACCGGGACGGCGCGTTGGACGATGATCGGGCCGTGGTCGTCTGCGTTCGGAGGATGGGCACTCTTGCCCGTCTTGCGGTTGGCTTTCTGCGTTGCGTCTCGAAAGAAAAGACAGAACCGCAGGACGGGCAAGAGTGCCCATCCTCCAGTTCACGGTTTGCTTTGGCCGTGCTCATGGTTCACCTTGGGGCTGACCGCCGGCGTCTGGTGCGTCACCGTTCGTCACCTTCTGATCGGGCACCTCGTCTGGCGCGATAGCCGCCTCAAAGGTGAGGATGATCTGGCGGATGTCTTCCGGGGCGATATCGGATTGCTCGGTCTTCGAGTAAACGGTGACGAGCACCACTTCCGACTCGCTCTTGACGAAGTAGATGACCCGATAGCCGCCGCTTTTCCCTCGCGAAGCATCCGAGTTTGGAGCGCGAACCTTGAAGACCTCGAAGCGCACCCCAGGCACTTGATCGCCGGGGTGGCTGCCGCTCGCCAACTGGTCGAGGATCGGCTGCAAGTCCGACTTGATGTGGTGATATCGCTTCGCCAGTTGCCGGAGATTGCGTTTGAATTCGGGAGTGAACGTGATCTGAAGAGGCGAAACCGGATCACTCGACATCAAGCCCCTCCCAGAGGCGATCGACCGGCAACGTGTCGCCGCTCTGAGCCTCTTTCCAGCCCCGCCGGAAGCTGTCGGCCGCCGGTTGCAGAAGCACGCTTTCGCGATAGCTGCGAATCATCTGAATCAGAAACGGATAGTACTCGTCCGGCAAACCTTCCAAGTCGGCGAGCACCTCTTGCTGTTTTTCGGTGAGCAAAGCGTTCATGAGGCTTCTCCTTTCGAGTCAGCTTACAACCGTGCGAGCGACAATCAATGTGTATCGGTCATCCAATTCGCAATCGACCATCCTCGATTTGCAGTCTTCCTTCGGCGAACAGCCGAATCGCTTCGGGATAGGCATCGCACTCGGCCTCGAAGACGCGAGCGGCGAGGGTGTCGGGGGTGTCGCCTTCGAGGACCGGGACGGCGCGTTGGACGATGATCGGGCCGTGGTCGTATTCGTTGTCGGCGAAGTGGACCGTGCAGCCGCTGAGCTTCACGCCGCGAGCCAACACTGCCTCGTGAACGTGATGCCCGTGAAAGCCCTGGCCGCAGAACGCCGGAATCAGCGCCGGGTGAATGTTGAGCACTCGCCGCTCGAAGTCCGGCGGGATGCGGATCAGCGACAGGAACCCGGCCAGCGTGACCAGATCGACCTGAGCCGCTCGGCAGCGGTCGAAGATCGCGTTTGAAAAACTCGCGACTGAATCAAACTGCTTGCGAGCAATCACTTCACACGCCAACCCCATCTCGCGAGCACGCTCGATCCCGGCAATGCCCTCGCGGCTGGCGATGACGACGGCGACTTCAGCGTTCAATTCACCCGCTTCGATCTTCTTCAAGAAGTTGACCAGCGTCGTCCCACCGCCGGAAATCAACACTCCCAACCGAATCGGCCGATCCAGCTTGGGCGAACGAAACGAAGAGGACGGAGAGGCGGAGGTCATGCGAAAGCCCTGTTTCATCAGTGAAGATCAGCGGAGATTAGCGTTCCCGTCCGTTCTTCTCGAACGAGTTGTGAACACTCATCGGCGCTCATCTTCGGCTATGGGGACCAATGGTTTTTGTGGGAGAAGTTCGGCGTTCTTGTGCAGGAACTCGTCGTGCCAGCGGTAGTGGTCGAGCAAGGTTGCGGTGTCTCGGCCGAGAAGGTGATACGCGAGATAGATGGCCTCGATCGTGGCCAATCCGGCGGCGGGGTCGTCGAAGACTTTCGACACGCGTGGGTATGCGGTTTGACAGGGCGGCAGGCTGCGGATGGGCAGGTGCGCGTACTTCTTTTCCATGCGTTCGGCGAGTCGCCAGGTGCCGTCGATGACGAGCAGTCCGCGGTCGCGATCCGCTTCGCTGAGCAACGGACCACCAATGCCGAGCCGGACGTAGCCTGCGAGCGATTCGGGGCCGTCGTCGGGATAAGTCCAGAAGATGAACTCGTCGCGATAGCGCAGTGGCTCGACCGAGCATTTGCTGCGGTTCTCGCGGCGGTGGACGACGATGATCGTGGGCGGATAGTTCGGCACGAGACGTTTCGTTGTTGGCGATGATACTAACCCGAAGCGTCAGCGAGGGCGGACGTTTCAATCATCATGCCGGAGCAAGCGATCGAAGGTCTGTGAAGCGTTCGCCCTCGCTGACGCTTCGGGTTAGTTTGCTGAAGGAATTGGGCGGCAATAGAGTGGGTCTGCCGAGTGTTCGCAAGCGGCGCGGTTCGGAGTGTGTTCGATGACGTTGTTGTTGTGTCCCGAATGTTGCCAGTGGCGCGAGCCGGTTGAGGGTCGCTGCCCCGTGTGCGCCAGCTCGCTGGATCTTGCCATTCCCGATCTGTCGTTGGAGACGATTGCCGAGGAGATTGGTGATCTGCAAGGAATGCTCGGTGAGGCGGACGTTCCGCGCGGCGACTTGCCGAAGCGGGGCCGGCTGTGGGCGACCAGCAACGGGTTGCTGTTCGTGCCGTGCGAATCGCGAGTGATCGTGTTCGCGAACAGCGATCGCGCGAAAGCTGCGACGCGACAAATCGGTTTTGGCCGACGGATTGGTCGGTGTTGGTTACGGCTGAGCGGACGCGAAGCGGTGGCTCGATTCGCTTGCGAGCATCGCGCGAGTGCGTTGGCAGACTGTGACCGGATCGGACTGGCGGAGTTACTGTGCAGCGATCCGGGGGTTTGGTTTTGGTCTCGCGGCGCGATCGCCACGTGGCGGCGGCAACACGCTCAGTGGGAATTGATTCGACCGAACACGTCCTCGTGGCCAGAGCGGATTGCCATGCGCGATCGTGATGGCGATCGTGCTCTACAAACTTGGTTGGAGACAACAGCGTGTCCGCTCCCCGTGAATGTTCGCTGACGGAATTCCTCGATCTGCTGCGTGAGACGCTGGCCAGCGCTGCCTGTTGGGGTGTCGTGCTCAGCCAGCCATTCCAGGACGGAGATTGTGCGGCGGGCGAACCCCTGCAGAAGCTGACTGCTCGACCGGTCGAATTGTTTGGCGAGCGTCGCTATCAACTTGCTGAACGGCGCGGGAAACAGGAATTTCATCACAACCTCACGGCAGAGGAGTTGCTGGCTCGAATCACGGAGACACTCGGCCAACAGTTTCAGCAAGCGGATCTGTTCACACCGGAAGCCGATTTCTCCGCACGATGGATTCGAGACAGCGTTCTGCGTGTGACCCGTCGCAAACCGTCAAAGTCAGCTCCGGCGCTGACGCACGACCGTCGCAAGCAATACCTGATCCCGGAAGGTCGGCCCTGTCCGTTCCTGACGGAGATCGGCGTGATGACGCCGGCCGGTCAGGTCAAAGCCGCCAAGCAGGCGAAGTTTCGGCAGGTCAATCGGTTTCTGGAATTCGTCGACGACGTGTTGCCTGAACTGCCGGCGACCGGTGTTCTCCGCGTGATCGACTTCGGCTGCGGCAAGAGCTACCTGACGTTCGCTCTGCATTATTTGCTGACCGAACTGCGCGGCCGCAAGGTTGAGATCATCGGCCTCGATTTGAAAGCCGAGGTCGTGCGCGATTGTCAGCGGATTGCCGAGACGCTTGGTTGTCGCGGCTTGCGATTCGAAGTCGGCGACATCGCGGGCTATGCGGCGGCGGGCGCGGTGGACATGTCGGTCTCACTGCACGCCTGCGACACGGCGACCGATGCCGCACTCGCTCAAGCGGTACGCTGGCAAGCGAAAGTGATCCTCGCTGTGCCGTGTTGTCAGCACGAAGTCTTCGGTTTGCTTTCTGAGGACTCGTTACCGGGGTTGTTGCGACACGGCATCTTGAAGGAACGCTTCGCCGCTCTGGCGACCGACGCGCTGCGAGCCGCGCTGTTGGAGACAGTGGGCTATCGGACTCAGGTGGTCGAGTTCATCGACTTGGAGCACACGCCGAAAAATCTGCTGCTGCGAGCCGTGCGAACGGATCGGCCGAGTTCAGAGAGTCGCGAGCAGTACGAGCAACTGAAAGTTCAACTGGGCTTGCGAAGCTTCGCGTTGGAACGACTGCTCCCGCACAACCCCTGAACACAACACGCCAGCAACCGGCCAGCACGACGCGCCAGCGAGTGGTTTTTTGAGAATCACCACGCGCTGGCGCGTCGTGCTGACTGAGGACTCGCTTTCCACAATTTCCACGTTGATCGGGCTGCCTCACTTCCCTTTCTCTCTCAGGAGCCCGCCATGCCGAATCAACAGTCGTTGGAGCAGGTCGAACTCGCGGAACTGACGCAGACGGTGGATGACGGCCGAATCGCCGCTGATCCGTTCAAGTTGCCGGCGTCGTCGCGGACGCTGTTGGATGTGCGGCTG
>QWQF01000012.1 GCA_003669125.1 Planctomycetota bacterium | reverse complement strand
TCCTGATCAGCGAGTCACCAAAACGCATAAGCACCTTAGCATATCTTGACGAAGGACGCGACATTTCCTTGGAAACAGCTCGGTTTGTCGTCTCGCTTTCAGGAGGAAACACGACGAAAACTTGCCGCCTGAAGGCGGAACTACAAACTCATTCGCCGGTTGATCGTTTGCTGTAGCGGACATGAATCTCCAGCTTTTCGAGAGCCAGCGGCTTGTCGCGTGGTTGCGGCGAGGAGTCATCCAGCGTCACCAGATTTCGTCCCACCGCCAGTTGTTGCGGGGTCAACTGGTAAATCGACCAAAGGTCCTTGATCGCCGGATCGCGAAGCAAAAGGCCGTTGAGTTTGACGCGGACCTGTTGTGGCTCCGACTTGGCGGAGAACAACAACCGCAGTTCCAGTCGCTCGCTCTGTTCTGCGGAGTCAGTGAGATCATCCGCGACATGGACTTCCACCCAGGCGGGATCGGCTCCCAGTATCTTGGGCAACGGCAACTGATGGTTCAGATTGGTGTAGTCGTCCCAACGGTTTCCCAGACGGTCGTAGAAACCGCCTCCGTATCGACGGGGAACGATGAACCACTTGTCGAGAGATGCCAGTTGCTTCGGATCGCCGATTTCTTTGTAGGCGAGGGCATGCACCGACTGGCCGTCGAACAGCGGCCCGGAAGAGCCGATCACCTTGGCAGATTCGGGCAACTCATTCCAGAAGTTGAACGTGGCGATGCCGTCTGCTCCCTGATGCCACCAGTTGGCAGCAACGCCGCGCAAGAACTCGGGCGAGGGGACGGCATGGTAGCCATCGGGCGAGTGATGCTGGTCGATGCAGGGATACAACTTGACGTGACGGCCACGGACCACTTGTTTGAACCCGGCGAGATCGACTTGGATCGACCGCGTGCCGATGATGATCATGTCGACCAGGTTGTGGCGTACCCACGCCCCCACGTCCATGCCGTCGAAGTGGCAGCCGGGAACCGTATCGGCCACTCGCACCGACAACAGAAACGGCCGGCCCCGCTTCTCGGCCACGGTTTGCAACATCAGCCGCACTTGCCGCACGAAGTCGGTCAACGCTTCTCGGTGCTCCCACTGCTTGCCAGCGGGCAGGTAGGGCGGATGGCGACCGAAGTCGAGGTTGAGGCCGTCGAGGTCGTAACGCTCGGCGACTTCGCGCAACACCGAGACCTTGTACTCGCACACTTCGGGGACCGCAAAATTCCACAGCCCCGGCTTCCACCAGCCCCCTTCCAGTAGCCAGTCCGGATGAGCGTCCTTCAGCGGGTGACGAGCGGGAGTGTTCACGTCCACTTCACGATCGGCACCATTCAGGCGATGCTCCCAGAAGACTTCCAGCTTGCGGCGATGACTCTCCTCGACAATCCGCTGAGCGATGTCGACGCCCTCCTTGCGCCAGCGCAGCAGCGTGGGATACTGCAACTCTGGAATAATCTCGCTGGGATACGCGGCGATATTCCCTTCATCCAGGCACCAACCGACGCAGTCCACCTGACTACCCGGCTGGTCGAACGCGCTGAATCTCGCCGCGAGCCATTCGTCAGGCGTGATGGCTGTCAGCTTCGGCCCCATGGCAACCGCGTCGTAACCAGCATCGTTGTTGACATAAATCCGCCGCCGCCGATTCACGGCGGCAATGTGGGCTTCAGACAACTCGACGAACTGGCCTTTCTGGGAGATGGCCGCGAGCAATGTGTCGGCGATCAGTTTCATGCCGACATCACTGGGATGCCCGACCGGGCCGTTGACGGGAATGTCCGTCTGGTAGGCGCTGATGTCCACAAAGGTGCGGTGTGCCGGGTCTTCGACGCAGACCTTCCGTTTGATCTCGTCCAGGCCGGGATTGCCCCACAGGATATTGCCGGTCACGAAGATCTGCGGATGACTGGATGCCTTCAGGTCGTTCAGCAACGCCTTCAAGCTCTTCTGAAAAACATCCGCATCGAAGCCTTTCGGCGGCACGTTTTCTCCACACTGCAAGACAACGATGTCCGCCTTCCAATCGAGTTGCTTTCGGATTTTGGCAGCCTCGTAGGTCGCGTATTCCCGCTCCAGGATATTTGCGATGTTGAGGACGTTTTCGGCAGATTTGGTCCCGTCGATGGGCGTTGGCTCAAGAACTAGCCGGCCACCGGTTCGTGCCTCAATCGCCGCGGTGAGGAGGTGGACGAAGTCCTTGTCTTGAGCGCTGGCCGCCATGCCCCAATTACCATGCCAGCCAATCTCCGCCTTCGGTCCATGCAGCGTGAGACTGTTTCCGAGAAACAGAATCCGGTCAGCTTTCAGGATGCCAAATTTCTGCTGACCAAACACTTCCGATTGACCAAGGTGGAGCATCAGCGTCAGGCACAAGACAATTCGTCCGATGGTCACGGTTGTGGTTCCTTGTGGGTCTTGAAGCCAACATCTTGGGGTAGCGAAATTCGCCAAGAGTTTCGGCTCTGCTTTCGAATAGGATTTCATCTTCCATCCGTTCGCACGAGGTTTGCATCGAAACGTCCGAAAGCCAAAAGAGCAGGATAGAAAGCGGTCGCTACCTGATGATCTCGCAATTTGGAACTTCCGCTCGAAACGCCTGAATACCCTCGGCAGTGACTCGCGTTCTGACGACCTGCAACGTCTTCAGTTTCTTCAGCACCCGCAGTCCGTCGAGTCCCGTGTCGGTGAGCTTCGCACCGGTCAGGTTGAGCGAGGTCAAATTCGTCAGCGGTTTCAGAGACTCGACCATGCCATTCGTCAGCGTCGGCCCGGCGAAGCCTTCGGAATAGAGCAGTTCCAGGTGCTCCAGCGCGGTCAGCGACTGCAAGTGCTCCAACCCCGCATCGCTGATCGCCAGCAGGCTGAGATTCAGCTCGCGCAGTTTCTTGAGCGGTTGCAAATGCGTCAGGCCGGCGTCCGTCACGCTGTTGCCATAGAGATTCAGTACTTCGAGGTGCGCCAGTTGATCGAGTCGCTTTAAGCCGGCGTCGGAAATTCGCTGCCGCTCAAAGCCGCTCTTCTTCAACACCAGGGAACGAAGTTGTTTCATCTTGCCCAGCGGTTCGCAGGCGTCGTCGGCGATTCCATCGCACAATTCCAGATCGAGCGCGAGCAGATTCGTATTCGCCACAAGGTGTCGCAGGCCGACATGCGTGATGCTCGTGCCAGTGAGAACCAGAAGTCGAAGCTGCTTGAGCTGACGCAGAGGTTCCATTCCGGCGTCGGTCAAGCGACTGCACAGTTCCAGGTTGAGGCCGACGACGTTGAATCCCTGAAGCTGCTGGAGTCCCGCATCAGAGATCAGCGTTCCGGCCAGGCTCACGACCAACGGTCCCGGCAGTTCCTTCAGTAGCCGCAGCAGTTCATCGGACAAGAGTCCCGGCGACACAAGCTGCGAGTCGGCGAGCGTGACGAGCAACGTTGTCTCCGGCCGGTTCTTATCGACGGGCGCCAGCGCGAACTCGTACCTGCGCCGGCTTTTCTCGGGCTCGACGGGCAGCGATTCGACCGAGACGCCCAGCTTTCGAATCGCCGCTAGCGCGGCACTCGGCGCCGGCGCGGGCTTCGATGCGACCGACTCCGTGGACTGTGAGTCCGCCCTGAGATCATAAACCCACAACGTGTCTTGTTCGCGCAGATGGAGTCGTCCGTTGGCGACGACGGGATGCGCCCAACTGTCTCCACCGGCCCCGGGAACCTCGAAAGAGCCTTTGACGTTGTAGCCGCGATCCGAAGCTTCGATCAGCGCGACGAAACCATTCTGGTAGCGGAAGTAAAGTTGCCCGTCCGCGTAGACGACGGCCGCCGAACCGACGCCTGGTCCGCGACGCTTCCAAACCACACGGCCCGTCTTGAAGTCCAGGCATGTCGGCAAGCCGTTGTTGTTGCCGTGTCCGGCGAAGAGAAAATCGCCAAGCCGCACGACGCCCCCGTGATGGTTCTGAAACTGACTGCCGGAGAGCGAATAGACCACTTCGGTCTTCACACCTTGCGTTCCATCCAGGCTGTTGTCCGCCACAAGCTTCAGCAGCACGCTGCCGGCCGTATAGCCGTTCGCGGCGAAGACAAAGTCGTTGTACACGACCGGCGTTGGGATGTTGGCGGTCCCGTTTGCGATTTCGTTGTAGCCCCAGAGAAATCTGCCGTCACGAGCGTCGACCCCGATCACGCCTCGACCCACAAGCTGCACGTACTGCCGCAGGCCCGCAGCCTCGGTGACGACCACCGACGAGAAGCCGGCACCGTCTCTTCCGAGCGGACCGAGTTCCGGGAGCTTCGCTTTCCAAACGGCGTTGCCGGTGAGTTTGTCGAGCGCGACGAGCGCCGCGTCCGCGCCGCCCGGCGTGCAGATCAGCCGCTCGCCGTCGATCAACGGAGACTCACCGTATCCTCGACCGGACATCATCTGGCCCGCGAAGTTGTCGATGAAGCTGGTCTGCCAAACGACTTCGCCGGTCGCGGCCCGCAAGCAGACTAAGTCGCCGTCGGGATCGAGAGCATACAGGTGATCGCCGTCCAACGTCGGAGTCGAACACGGATGACGTGCGGTCTCGCCGATCTTTCGCGTCCACACGGGCTTTCCCGTCGCGGCATCTAAAGCAGTCACGATGACGTCAGACTCCTTTCGTCCCATCGTAAACATCCGACCGCGACCGACGACCACGCTGGAATAGCCGGTCCCCAAATCAGACGCCTGCCAGGCGACCTTGGGGCCTCCGGCTGGCCACGATTGCAACAGCCCTTTCTCTGCAGAAACGGCATCGCGCCGCGGACCTCGCCACTGCGGCCAATCGTCCGCACGGGCGTGACTTTCTCCGAAAGAAACGGCCGCCAGCACGGCGACGACAACGATTCGCCATTGGAACGTGTCTCTGCAATGCAGCTTTCTCCGTTGAGTCACGTTGATTTCTCCCGAGCGAATGCCATTGGTTCGTGGCATTCAATCACACTCCCGCAATGCGTTCATTGGAGTCGCCGAACTCTTTCGGGTGGATTCCGAATTTATCGAGCAGCGACAAGTAGAGGCTGCACATCTTGCGGTTTGGCTGACTGGCGTAGTCGAGCACTCGACCGCCCTGCAATTGACTGCCGCCGCCTCCCACGACCACGCACGGCAGATTGCTCGCATCGTGGCTGCCAGTTTGCATGCTGGACAGATACATCAACACAGAATTGTCGAGCGCGGTCCGCTCGCCTTCCTGGATGGCGTCCAGCTTGCGGGCGATGTAGGCGAACTGCTCCAGAAAGAACTGGTTCACTTTCAGCCATTCGGGTGACATCTTGCCGCGATCGGAGTGCGACAGTTCGTGATGTCCGACGTCGACATTCAGGTGAGGAAACACCAGGTAGCTGTGGTCGTTGTTCAACTTCAGCGTGCAGACACGCGTCGCATCGGTCTGAAAGGCGAGAACAACAATGTCGCACATCAGCCGCATGTGGTCGGCGAGGTTCTGTGGAATGCCCTCGGGCGGCCGCGGCACGTTGGGCTTGTCGAGTGTCGGCCGCCAGCCCTGGAGTTCCCCTTGCTGGCCCGCCTGTTCGAGACGCTTCTCGACCTCGCGCACTGAATTGAGATACTCGTCGAGTTTCTGCTGATCGCTGGCGCCGATCTTACCGCGGAACCGGTTGGCCTCGCCGAGTACCGCGTCGAGCACGCCACGATCTCCGCGCTCACCCTCGCCCTTGAAGAGCCGGTCGAATGCCAGAGCAGGATACAATTCCAGCGGCGTGGGTGCGGTCGGCGAACTCCACGAGATGTGCGAGCTGTAAAGCATCGAATAGTTCTTGTGAATCCCCGGATTCGACCGCTCGCAGCCGAGGACCAGGCTCGGCACTTTCGTCGAGTGTCCGTATTTCTGCGCGACAAGTTGATCGAAACTGGTTCCCGAGCGAATCTCGCCACCAGCAGCCAGGGGTGCTCCCGACAACAGATTGCCCGTCTGCGAACTGTGAATATTTCCCTTCAGAGCTTCCGCGTTGTACAGCCCGTTGATGAACAGCAGTCGTTCGCGGAAGTCGGTCAGCGATTCCAGAACCGGGCCGAGCGTCATCTCCTTGCCGACCCCCTTGGCCCACCACTGACCAGCGTGGAAACCGTTTCCCGAGAACAACACGGCCAGTCGGACCGGTGGTTCGTTCGCGCGAACTGCGGGCGTCGTGGCCTCGGCGCCCCAAACGGCGAGCGACTCCATCCAAGGCAGCGCCATGGTGACGCCTAAACCACGGAGGAAAGTGCGGCGTTGAAACGTTTGGTTTCGCATGAATTGGTTTCGCATCGAGAAGACTCCAAACACGGGGAATGTGCTTCTTGTGAATGGGTGGTACTACGGGGTCTCGGTTGATGGCGTGTCTCGGCCGCGAATCTCCCGAAACTGACGACTCTGGACGATGGCGAGAACGGCCGTCGACGTACGATAACCATTCTCAGCCAATTTCTGCTGCATCTGGGCCAGCAACGGCTGATCCGACAATTGTGTCTCGCGACCGAGCGCATATCCCAGCAGCTTGCGGCAGAATTGCCCCACCACGGCTTGGCGGCGCTGTTCCAGCAGATAGCTGCGCAGCCCCGTCAGCCCATCCAGTTCGTGCCCATCGGCCAGTTTCGTTTTGGTGTCAATGGCCAGCCCCGTCTGGCTGATGTCGCGGCGGCGACCAATGGCGTCAAAACCCTCCAGAGCGAACCCCAGTGGATCGACGCGCTGATGGCACTTGGCGCAGACGGCATCGCTGCTGTGTCGCTCGATCATCTGCCGTTCGGTCAGGCCATCCGGGACATTGTCCGCGAGTTGCGGCACATCTTTCGGTGGACGCGGCAGCTTTTCACCGAGCAACACTTCACTGACCCAGTTGCCGCGCAGAATGGGACTCGTGCGCGATGCGCCGGATTGTTTGGCAAGCGTCGCCGCCAGGCCAAGAATCCCGCCTCGACCGTGCCGCTGGACCCCCTCGATCCGCCGCCACGATTCACCCTCGACGCCCGCGACGCCGTAGAACTTCGCCAATCGTTCGTTGACGAACGTGTGATCGGCGTTCAGAAGACCGAGCAGCGAAGCATCGCTTTGAAACAGATCCGTCAGAAACAGGATCGACTCCTCGTACATGTCCGTGCGCAGTTGCTCGAACTCAGGGAAGAGTTGCACGCTCTTTGACTCCGTTACGGGAAAGTCGTGAATGTGCAGCCACTGGCAGGCGAACTCCGTCCCCAGGCGGCGCACGCGAGCGTCTTTGAGCATGCGTCGCGTTTGCTGTTCCAGCACCTCTGGTTGCCTCAGAGTCCCGTCGGCCGCCTTCGCTCGCAATTCTTCATCGGGCAGTGATGACCAGAGAAAATAACTCAAGCGACTCGCCAGCTCCCAGTGCGAGACCTGGACCGACGACGCGCCGTCGGGAACCGACTCGAATCGATACAGGAAAGGAGCCGCGACAAAGACTCTCGCCAGGACCAGCCGGAAGGCGTCCTCGTGCGACAACTCTTCCGAGCGCAGTCGGCGATACAAGGCCCGCAAGTCTTCGGCTTCCGGTTCGTCCGGGGGACGGCGAAAGGCGCGCGAAGCGAATTCGATCAATGCGTCGAACTGCTTCGGTTCCATGTCAACAAGTCGCTTGCGAAATGCTTCGGCGCGCTCATGAAACGGTTTGACGGCCTCGTCGAAACCACCGTCCTGAGGATGGTCCTTGGTGGTTTCGACCAGCGAATCGAGAACGGTCGCCAGCTTCAGCGGATCCTGGCTGACGAATCGCAGTTCGTCCCAGAGTCGATCGATTTCCCGCTGCTCGGCCTCGTCCAGCACCAGTCGCACCAGGTGCTCGTCTTCGCGGTGGAATTGAGTCAGCGTCAGGACTTCATCGGTCGGCACGACCTGCGGGTAACACAGCGAGATCGGAAACAACTGGCGGTGCGCGTCCATCGCCGCTGCGAATGCCTTTCTGGCCGCGCCTTCCTGCGCGACCAGCACGGGCTTCTGGTACGACAGCGTGCGGTGGTCGGGATACAGCGCCGTGACGGTCGATAGCGTCGCCGTCGTGGTCGCGGCCATCAGCCCGGACTTCACTTCCGCCTCGCCAAACACCACGTCCGGTTGAACGCTCGCGCCGCCGCCCGCTTCCGCATCGAGCAAGGCGGACGTCACCAGCGTCCGCCCAGCGGCGATCGCACCGGGCAGGCGCAGGGTGATAACCGAAGGCGCCCGCACGCCGAGCGACGCCGCATCGATCGACTTGCCGTTGGAGAGCTTGCCGAATGCCGCGGGCTCAATCCCCTTCAACTCCGGGATGTCGCGCAGCAGGACATCGGGCTGCTTGTCAGCCACCAACCGTGGCTGATGCCAGACAGCAAAGTCCTGTTCATTGCCGTCACCGCAGTCGCCGATCACCAGCGAGACGACAACGTCCTTCGCCGCCTCGCCCTCCTTCACGGCGGGGATCGGAAGACGAAACTCCTGCTGGGCTACGAGCGGACTGACCGGTTCCTGCCAGTGTGTTCCGCTTCCCTTGCGGCCCATCAAGCCGACCACGTTAAACGCCCACAACCCCCTCTGCCACGCGACGACTTCGGTAACAAGTGCCGCGGCATCCTCTGGCCTGGCGTCGCGCCAGCGAGTACGAAGTCCATCGAGAAGCGGCGACGGTTCGGTCGCGTTCAGATTCATCCAAAGCAATCCCAAATACTTACCATTCAGGCCACGTTCCGCAGCCACGACGGAGATCGTCTTCTCGCCCGAGCGGAGTGCGGCCCGTTCCGCAAGCGTTGCCGCGAAGTACATTTCGAGCGGCAACTTTCCCGCTTGTCCGAGGCGACAATCTCCGTGCAGATTCATCAGGCCGACGGATGTTCCGACCCCCAGGTCAACGATCTCGACCCGCTGGCGGTAGAACTGACGGATCTTCAGCATCGTTTCATTCGTCCAGTCCCGTTGCGTGCTGAACTTGGAGAAGCGAATTCCATCCGGGAGGAGCACCGCATGACGCGCGATCTCTTTGCCGGCATCGAGATACTTCGTCAGCAGCGCCGGTGACATCGAAAGCGCGTTGCCAGCGTTGGTGAAGCCCTCGCCCGCGGCACTGTCGGTGGGAAACTCGCGAGCCGGATCGAGATCCACGCC
>QWQF01000342.1 GCA_003669125.1 Planctomycetota bacterium | reverse complement strand
CACCGGACCCATGCAAAACGGAAGCTGCTCTTCGCCGGTCAACTGCACGATCTCGCCGAACTCATCGAGCGTGATCGTTCCGCGACCGCGAGCGGAGCCGGGAATTGAAACGCGAAACGTCCGCTTGCCGGGAGCATCGCGCTGCGTGGTCGAGAAGTTCGCTTCGTAGGCGAGTGTCGTCCGATTGCCGCTGGCTCCGGCAACCACTTTGACGAGTGCCACCGACGGACTGACTCGCGAAGCGAGCGTCGGGCCGTCGAGCTTTTGCTCCGACGTGCCGGCCACGATTTTCGCTCCGGCTTTTTGCAGCAGCGCCTTCACGTCGTTGATGGGTCGCGCGAATCCAACCGTCGAAACCGTCGGACCTGCCAGCTTCGCACAGGCGACACCGATCACCTCGCCCGCTTCGTTGACGATCGGCCCGCCACTGTTCCCCGGATTGATCGCCGCGTCGATCTGAAACACGCGGCTGTTCCCCTCTTGATTCAACCCCGACACCGAACCGATCGTCACCTTCACATTCTCGCCGAGCACATCCGCCAGCGGATAACCCAACGCTCGCACCGCTTGCCCAAGCTGCACGCTGCTGGAATCCGTCAACGCCACTGGCGTCAAGTTTTGTGCGTCGATGCGAATCACTGCGACATCGCGCGCCGCGTCGGTCGAGACGACGGTTGCGGGATACTTCTTTCCGCCGAGCTGCACTTCGATCGACTTCGCACCATCGACAACGTGCGCACACGTGACCAAGAATCCGTCCGCCGAGACGACGAACGCCGTGCCGCTCCCTTGCCGTTTGAACTCGATGATCGGTC
Organism: Planctomycetota bacterium; assembly: GCA_003669125.1. Lineage (GTDB taxonomy): Bacteria > Planctomycetota > Planctomycetia > Planctomycetales > Planctomycetaceae > SXKJ01. The sequence continues at coordinate 28,872 of QWQF01000342.1, read as the reverse complement.
CGGCTGGTGTCGGCGCGACACGATAGATGCAAACCCCTTCGGTTCGCTCGATGACGTCCCCAAAGTTGGCTTCGATCGAAAACTTGTACGGGTATTCGCGATTCGGCTGCCACTGGTATCGCAGTGCTCCGGTCGGCTTCGCCGCAACCGCCGGCGTGGTCGGCGCTGGTTGCGCCGGCGCTGCCGGTGCAGGATTCTGCGGAGCGGGATTGAGCACCGGTGTTGCGGGGGTGGCCGGGACAGCCGACGCCAGATTGGCCGCTTGGTTCGTCGCCGACTGAACTGGTTGAAGATCGACCGGACTCGAATTCCGTTTGCCCTGCGTCGGCAGCGTATCCTCGTTCTCACCTGACGCGGGTTGCGGCCCGTTAGGAATCGGAGCAATGTTCTGGGGAACACTGGCCGCTGGCTGTACCACCGGTTGCTGAGCAATCTGCTCGTTGGCATTCCGCCGACCGACCAACATCAGTGCGGCGAACAATCCAATGCCGATCACAAGACCGCCCAGTCCGATCATCACGCCGAACGACGATGTCGATGACTCTTCGCTGCGTCCGCTCAAGCGTCTGCCGCCTTGCGACGACTTTGCCGAGCGTCTCGGAGCCAAATCAATTTCAAACAACTCTTCGTCGATGAACTCGTCTTCGGCATTGCGTTCCCGACTTGCCAGCCTCACCAGTTCGCCACACGCCGGACACTTGAACGATCCCTTGTCCGCGATCGCATCGGGAACCTTGAGCTTCTTCTCACACGACCGGCAGACAGCGAGCTTCATGTCACGGCTCCAAGAGAAGGCAGAAAGTCGGATTAGCGTAGCTCCCCCATCACCGACCGGCCAGCGGTCAATTTTGAAGCCCGCGTTCGAAGCACCACTGGTCACTCATTCGCAAGTTTGCTGGCTATAGTGCGAGGCATCATGAACTCTGAAGCGTCGCCGAATCCGGTGGTTCCTGTCTCCGGAGAATTCCTTCATTCGGTGGAACATACCCCGGCTCGGTTGTGGGTCGGGCGAGCGGGTGTGTCGTATCGGACCGGCACAGCGTTGGAACTGCGTCGTGACCACGCGGCCGCAGTCGATGCCGTCCATGCGGAGTTCGATCTGATTCGCGATCTGGGAACGGACTTCGTGCGGCAGTTCGGACTGTTCGAGGTTTCAACCGCAGCCACGTCGAAGGCCGAATACTTGTCGCGGCCGGACCTCGGCCGACGTTTGAACTCTGAAGCGAAAGACCTGCTCTGGAAATGCTGCCCGCGCGGTGCCGGATTGCAGGTCGTGATCGGCGATGGACTCTCCGCAACCGCCGTTGCCGCACAAATCCCGACGCTGTTGCCCGCGCTGCTCGAAACCGCTGCGAATCGCGGTTGGCAAATCGGCCAACCGTTCGTCGTCCGTCACTGCCGAGTCGGCGTGCTCAACGACATCGGCGAGCAGCTCAATCCACAAGTCGTCGTACTCTTGATCGGCGAGCGGCCGGGACTCGCCACGGCCGAGAGCTTGTCTGCCTACCTGGCCTATCGACCTCGGCCCGGTGATACCGACGCGCAACGGAATCTGATTTCCAACATCCACTCGGCCGGCGTCTCGCACGAGGAAGCTGTCGAACGCATCCTCAGCTTGGCCGCTCAACTTCGTGACCAACAGCGCAGTGGCGTCGCCGTGAAAGAAGTCTGGTCGCGAATGATCGGCGAGCCGACGCTCACAACGCTCCCGGCCGCCGATGGAATTCGCCGTTCTTCATGATCGCGAGCAACTTCTTGCGGTCAAGCAGCACCGTTGGATCGACAAGCGGATCGCCCGCCACCAGCAGCAGATCCGCGAAGAATCCTGGCTGAATCTGTCCGAGTTCATTCGGCAAGTCCATCGCCGCTCCGCCATGCTTGGTCATCGTGAGCAACGCCTCCATCGGCGTGAACTCGCAGTAGCGGATGAGATGCTCGAGGTCGCGGGCGTTCTCACCATGCGGCGTCACGAAGAAGCCGTAGTCGCCGCCACCCAGGATGCGAATGCCTCGCTTCTTCAGCTCCTTGAGTCCCTTCGCGGCACCGGCCAGTTCTTCGCGGAAGCCGAACTCTTGGACTTGCTGCTCGGTGAACCATTTTTCGCCGGCGTAGGACGCCGTCGCTGTGAAGCCGATGTTCGGACTCACGAAGACCCAGTCCTTGTTTGCCTCCAGCAGATCGATCGCTTCCTCGTCGGCGAAGTTGGCGTGGTAGATCACCTTGACGCCGTGCTTCACCGCCAGCTTGACCGAACCCGCGCTGCGAGCATGAGCGCTCATCCGCTTGCCGTGAGCGTGAACGACCTCAGCCGCCGCCGCGACTTCCGCTTCGCTCATCACCGTCGTGTGCGACGGAGCGTGCGGCACGAACGTGTCGCCGGAGATGACCAGCTTGATGATGTCCACCCCTTCGCGAATCAGTTCGCGCGTGAGCCGCCGCATGTTCTCCGCGCCATCGACCGTGATCGCCATTGACGACATCTGCGGCATGTGCAGCGTCCGCATGTCGCCCAGCCCGCCCGTGACCGTCAGCCACGGACTGGCCGCCAGCAATCGTGGCCCGGGAATCTCGCCCTTGTTGATCGCATTGCGAATGACCACATCCGTCCGAGGCTTCGCCGCCGCCGCACTGATGCAACTGGTGATGCCGCAGTCGAGATACAGCTTCGCATTCCGCACCGCGATCAGCGTCGTCTCCTCCGGCGGAATCATCCCGACCTGCACAAGGTCCGCCGCGTTGTCGATGCTCAGATGCGCGTGCGACTCGATCAACCCCGGCATCAACGTCGCCCCGCCTCCGTCGATGACGTCAACGCCGTCGCGCGACAAGCGGTTGCCCACGCGACCGATGGCCGCGATGCGTGCCCCCTCAACCAGCACTTCGCCCGGATAGGCATCAACCCCCGTGCAGTCGAGAATTTGGACATCTGTAAACAGAGTTCTAGCCATCACTGCACCTCGGCCGCTGGGGATCGATCCCGTCATCCGTTGCCTTCGTGGTTACGCCTCCACCGCATACGGCGTCGTCAGTCGGAACTGCGGATGCGTTTCGAGGTACGCGGCGATGCGGTCCGTGCGGGACAGCGCGACGGGGATGAAGTCCACCGCTTGTTGCAGGCGGTCGTTGGGTTCGGCGCAACTGAAGCGGAGGAAGCCGCCGCCGGCTTCGCCGAAGCATTCGCCGCCCAGACACGCGACGCCGAAGTGGTCGTCGGCTCCTTCCAGCAGGTACAGCGCGAGGCCGTGGCTCTTGATGCCCAGACGGTTGCAGATCGGGGCGACGTTCGGGAAGACGTAGAACGTCGCGGTCGGGTCGAGCGTTTTGAAGCCGTCGATCTGGTTTAGGCCGTTCGTCAAGAGGACCACCTTCTCGCGGAACTTGGCCATGACGGCGTCACGCTCGGCGGAATCTCGTTCGAGGGCGGCCTTGCCGGCGAGTTGCACGATGGGCGGCGTGCAGCTCAGCGTCGTGTTGATCATCTTGCTGATCGAGTCCACGAACTCGACCGACGAGACCGCGAAGCCCAGCCGCCAACCGCTCATGCTGTAGCTTTTGCTGAACGTGTACGCGGCCACGCACTGCTCCATCATGCCGGGCTGAGCCAGCAGCGAATGATGCTTGCCTTTCCAAACCATGTGGCAATACGGCTCGTCGCTGAGCACCGCGATGTTCTTGCCGCGGATCAGGTCGGCGATCTCCGCTAAATCTTGCTCGGTCTGCACGCCGCCGGTCGGGTTGTGCGGCGAGTTCAAGAAGATCGCCTTCGGTTTCGGATCGTCGCGCAGAAACGCTTCGATGTCTGCGATCGCCGGCCGAAAGCCGTTCGACTGCTTGAGCGGCTTGAAGACCGCGCGAGCGCCTCGCCGCAAAATGTTCGGCGTGTACGTCGGGAAGTACGGGCTGAAGACGAGCACTCCGTCGTTCGGATCGAGGAACGCTTCGCAGAAGAATTGCTCAAAGACTTTCGCGCCGGGTCCGACGACGATGTTCTTCGCTTCGGCGGGGATGCCGAATTCCTCACGCACGAACTTTGCGGCGGCGTCGCGGAACTCCGGCAGTCCGGGCGACGGGCAGTAATGCGATTGATTGTTCGCGATGGCTTGTGTGCCGCTCAACTTTGCCGACGCGGTGCTGTCGAACGGGCTGTCGCCGATTTCGAGTTCGACGACATCTTTGCCCTTCGCTTTCAAGGCTTTTGCAACAGCGAGTACGGTGAAGGCGGTTTCGACGGTGAGAGACTTCGTGAATTGGCTGAGTTGAAGAGACACAGGATCGCTCCTTGGAGGTTTGTTGGACGTGATGCAGGGCCACAAGATAGCTGAGGTTTTTCGGAGGCGACACGGACAGAGACCGTCAAAACAAAAAGCCCGGCTTCTGCGGAGAAGCCGAGCTTTTGCGATCGCGAACATTCGTCGGGTTACTTCTTCTTCGTGCCGAAGCTGACGAACAGCACGCCCTTCTTGTCGGGCACCGAGTATCCACCGTTGGGGGTCAGATACTTCTTGACGGTGTCGAATTCGGGCAGTTTCGAGAAGTCGATCTGCGGCAGAAACGCGCCCGCTTGGCCACCCTTGGCCATGTCCCACAAGGTTTTGACCTGCGAATCATTTCGCGAGTAGCTGACGATGGACGCCTTGGCCGGCAGGTGCTCGACGATTGACTTGTAGGCCGCCGAATCGACGAGAGCGTCGCCGTCCGTGTCGCCACGCAGCATCGCCTCGATGACGGTGACGTCGTTGCTGAACATCAATTGTTCTTGGCCGATCGCCAGGCCGGCCATCTTCGGTTCCAGGCTGCCGCTGAAGTCGGGTAACTCGAACTCGATGATCGTCGCGCCTTTGAACTCGCGCGTCTGGCCGGGGAAGCCGGCCATTTTGGTGAGTTTGGTCAGCGTCGCCTGAAACTTCTTCGCGTCCTTCAAGCCCAACGCGACGACGACACGATCTTGTGCCGGCTCATCGTCTTTCTTCTTGCCCGGTTCCATGACGACTTGGATGCGACCGGAAACGACGTCGATGACGTCTTTCTTCAGATGCACTTTCGGGCCGCCCTCTTGCTGAGCGATCTGATCGATCCTCGCAGCGACCGTGCCAGGACCGCTGAACATGTCGACCACCGACTCGATGGCCGTGTACGCGCCGGCGATGTCCCAATTCAGCGAGAACCACGCACTGGTGTTCGTCGAAACCCACTTCGGTGGTTTTTGTTCGATGGCCGGGAACTGGAAGACATTCATCAAGCCCTTGGTCGGCTGCTCGATGACCATGAACGTTTTGGTGATGCCGTCGAAGTTCTCGGTGGCCATGTCGGCCGAGCCGCCGATCGCCTTGAGCGCGGTGATGCCCAACGGATCGAGGAATCCCATCGCCAGCGCGGCTTGAGGATTCTGCGCCGCCACTTGCGTGACCGCTGCCTGAATCAGGCCCATCGGATTGACGTACCACACGAAGAGGCCGTCCTCGTCGTCAGTCGAGCACTTTTCGAGGATCAAGTTGTAGTTGTCGTTGTCAGCGAACGTGTCGGAATGCTTGCCGTCCCAGCGGGCCAGCACGCCCTTGGCCGTGTCCAAATCAGACGACGCGACGAGCATCGTGTTCTTGACGAAATAGACGAGTTGGTTCGGCTTGTCGGCACCGTTTTTGAAGGTCCAGGTGGTGATCTTCGTGCCGTCGATCTCTTCGTCGTCGCTTTCGGCGTTCTCTTCGAGAGCCTTCTCGGCCTTCTCCATCAACGCATCGACCGTCTTCTCGTTGTCTCCGAAGTCGAGGAACATCACGACGGCAGGCTTCTTACCTTGCGGCGTGAGCACGGCGAACGCGAACTCACCGCTGGGGATCTCAAGCAGTTCTTTCAGCGAAACGCCGAGTTCCTTTTCGATCGCGCTGGAGACTCCTTCGAGGGCCTTGGTGATCTCTCCCTTGAACGACGCAAACGCCGAATCCTGCGTGAGCGTGCCGAACGCCGTCTTGGCAAAGCGAGCCTTCAACTCATCGACATCGGGGACCGACACGTACACCGACACCTCCGGTGGCAACAGGCGGTCGGTCGGAACGGCTTCGTCCTCAGCCCGCAGGCTCAAACGTGGTAGCAAAGCTGTTGCCAATGCCAACCACACGGTTCCGACACGCAACCAACGATTCATGTTCGATCCAATCAAAAAAGAGACGCTGTCCGGGACGGCTGTTTGGGTTTCACGCACAAAGCCCGTCATACCACGCACCGGGCCTAACGGTTTCAATCCGTTCGTCGTGACGAGCGGCCGCTGGCCTCCCTCGCCAAGCGGCGGTTGTTGTACGACAGACGAAAAGGGCACGCAAGCCACGGTCTGCCGTGGTTGGTTTGTTGTGTTCCCACAACAAACCAACCCGAAGCGTCAGCGAGGGCGATCGCTCCACGGCACTCACAATTCTGAGTCTTTGGAGCGCTCGCCCTCGCTGACGCTTCGGGTTAGTCTGCGCAATACAGTGCGCGTCGTGCGCCCCGCAATTCGTCAGATGAAACCGCGTTTCGCTGTTGGGAGTCTGCCAATGTTGATCGATTGGAGCATCCGTCGTTTGTGGAAATTCGTGGTGTTGTGCGGCCTGAGCCTCGGTACGGCAGCCGCCGGCGAGTTTCCGTCGTTCGAGCAACTCTCCATTCGGCCGGAGCCGCCCGATCCGCTGGTAATGCTCGACGGCACTCCCGTCCGCACGCGCGACGACTGGTTCAACAAGCGACGTCCAGAATTGAAGGCGCTCTTCGAGCACTACATGTACGGCAAAGCTCCGCCGCCGCCGGACAATCTCGAAGCGACGATCGTCCGCACCGACGAGAAATGTCTCGGCGGCAAAGCGACGCTGCGCGAAGTCACGATCAAGTTCGGCCCGAAGACGGCACCGCCGATCAACCTGCTGCTGATCGTACCCAACAATCGCAAGGGACCGGCTCCGGTGTTCGTCGGATTGAATTTCTGCGGCAACCACGCGGTGCTCGACGACCCCAAGATCTCGCTGCCGTCGCAGTGGATTTACAAGAGCTGCGCCGGCGTCGAAAACGAACACGCCACCGACAAAGGACGTGGCACGCAAAAAGACGTCTGGTGTGCCGACTTGCTCGTCGAGCGCGGCTACGCGCTGGCGATGATCTACAACGCCGACCTCGATCCCGACACGCCTGAACTGACCGACGGCATTCATCCGCACTACTTGCCGAAGGGACAAGACAAGCTCGGCACTCACGATTGGGGGACGATCCGAGCCTGGGCCTGGGGAGTGTCTCGCGTCGTCGACTACCTCGTGACGCGACCGGACATCGACAAGTCGCGAGTCTGTGCGATCGGTCACTCGCGCCTCGGCAAGACCGCGCTGTTTGCAGCCGCCTTCGACGAACGGATCGCGCTGTCCGTGCCGCATCAATCGGGAACTGGCGGCATGGCGCTCAACCGAGGCAACGACCAAGAAACCGTCTCGCGAATCAACAAGTCCTTTCCGCACTGGTTCAGCGACTCGTTCGTCCCGTTCGGCGACAACGAGCCGAAGCTGCCCATTGACCAGCACCTGCTGGTCGCGCTGGTCGCACCGCGTCCGCTGCTCGACGGCGAAGGGGACCAAGACAAGTGGGCCAACTTCGACAACGCGATGCTGTCGCTGAAGGGAGCCGACAAGGTCTACAAGTTTCTCGGCGGTCGCGGCCTCGTCGGCAGCGGCATCGTGAACGGCGACGAAGCCTTCACCGACGCCAACTGCGGCGACATCGTCCAATACCGTCGCGACGAAAAGCACGTCCTCAACCGAGCCTACTGGCAACGCATCCTCGACTTCGCGGATCGCAAACTGCCGGCCAAGTAGCACGACGCGCCAGCAAGTGGCACACGACGTCTGAGGACAGCCAGCCGTTTGTCTCCTACCACTTGCTGGCGCGTCGTGCTGGATCTGTCGAGAATTTTTGCAGCACGGCAAAGTTACCCGTTCATCCGTGCCAGTTCGCGCAGGAAGTCGAGTGCCTCATCGACTTCCATGACCTGCATCCCACGGACTCGGCCGCCACGGTCGCATTTTTGGAGCAACATCAGCTCGTCGAAATCGGGTGACTCACGCAGGCGATGACGCGCTCGAAAGCCGATCGAGCCGTCGGCGACGAGGTGCGCCTCCATGTGATGCTCGATGAACCAGGCGGTGCGGGGCGTGATGAATTCGCCGAGCGCTTCGAGTGCGGCGGCGACGTGGTCGTCGGGATCGAGTCCCTTGCCGATGTCGTGCAGCAGTGCGGCGAGCAGAAACTCCTCGTCGTACGGCAACTCGTCGCGAGCCAACTCGAAGACTTGCAGGCTGTGATACAGCACGTCCCCTTCCGGGTGATGCTTCTTCGACTGGCCGACTCCCTCCAGCGGCAGCAGCAGTGAGCGAAAGACTTGGAAGCGGTCCACCTTGCTCTCGGCATCGAGCACTTCGTCGTCGAGTTCGATGTCGGGATACTCGTTGCGGAGCAGTTGCTCGAACTCGGCCAGCGACGCGCGTTCGATGGCCTTGCCGGTGATCGAACTTTTGAAAACGTAGGCCAGCTTCTCGACCGGATACAGCGTCAGCTCGATCGGGAACCGGTCTTGAATGTGGATGTGAGTGAAGACCCGCTCCTCGCCGTGCTTGCGGACACGCTTGCTCTCGATGTCGAACGTCATTCCTTCCTGATCCAAAATCATCGCGACCGATTCGGCACTCGACGTGAAAACGTGCAGGTCGATGTCCGAGCCGTGCCGCACATGGCCGGTCAGCGTGCTGCCGATGAGCTTCGGCTTGAACGCCGCCAGCAGTCGCATCAACCGCAAGGCCTCGATGCGCATGTCGCGCAGGTGGTCGTACCGCGAATCCCCCTCGAAGAGGAACGCCATCCGCTGAATCTCGTCGCGGATTTCGGTGTTGCTCGGCAGGTCGGACGGCTTCACCCAGCCTTGGCAGATGGCTCGCGCGGCCTTGAGCTTGGCTCGATAATACTCTTTCTCTTCGCGGCGATACATCAGCCGAGCGGCCTCGAAGACGATCTGCCGCCGCAGCTTTTCATTCCCACGGGCTCGAGCGGGACGGCGTCTTCCGTCCGATTCCGCGGGGTCGGACGTTTCGGCAACGTCCTCAAGCGGATAGTCATGCGACATTGTGCGATACACCGTTATCAAGCCCATCAAAGCGGTGCCGGGCTAGAAAACATGATACGACGCGAACGGACTTTGGGAACTCGCCTGATTCCCACGAGTGCGGCCATGCGGACCTGACAGCCGCACCATACACTTCGCGGCTATGTCTTCTCTGAAACTTGATCTGCCGATTATCGAGCATCCCGATGCCGACCCTTTAGCCGCGCTGCATCCGTCGGAAGGATCGTCGCGCCGTCCTCGACCCCTGCCGATGACGATGGCTGAGGCTCGAGAGCGCGGCTGGAACGAACTCGATGTCGTGTTCGTGACCGGCGACGCCTACATCGATCATCCCAGCTTCGCGATGGCGATCCTTGGCCGAGTGTTGGAGGCGGCCGGCTTTCGAGTCGGCATCGTCAGTCAGCCCGATTGGCATTCGTGCGACGCCTGGCGGACGTTCGGCAAGCCTCGGCTGTTCTTTGCGATCAGCGCGGGGAACATGGACTCGATGATCAATCACTACACGGCCAATCGAAAGGTGCGCAACGACGACGCGTACTCGCCGGGAGGTCGCATCGGCTTGCGTCCCGACCGAGCGACACTTGGCTATTGCCAGCGGGCTCGCGAAGCGTACTCCGGCGTGCCCGTCATTGCTGGCAGCGTCGAGGCGTCGCTGCGGAGACTGGCTCACTACGACTACTGGAGCGACAAAGTCCGCCGCTCGATCCTGCTGGATGCGAAGCCGGATCTGGTCGCGTTCGGCATGGGCGAGGAGACGATTCTCGAAATGGCTCGGCGACTCGATGCCGGCCAAACGGTGCGCGACCTGCGAGACATGCGTGGTATCGCGTACGTGCTGGGCGCGAAAGAAAGCATCGAACGCTTCGGCGACTCCGCGACGTCTCCTCTCCCAAAGGGAGAAGGGACCGCGGCATTCCTCACGCTGCCCAGCTACGAGGCCGTCGTCGCCGACAAGCCGACCTTCGCCGAGGCCACGAAGCTCATCCACAACGAAACGAATCCGTACAACGCTCGCGGGCTGATTCAGTTTCACGATAAGCAAGCCGTCGTGTGCAATCCGCCCTGCTTCCCGATCTCGCAAGCGGCGATGGACGCGATTTACGCGCTGCCGTACACGCGGCGCCCGCATCCGAGCTACAAGGAAAAAATCCCAGCGTTCGAGATGATCAAGGACTCAGTCACGATCATGCGCGGCTGCTTCGGCGGCTGTACGTTCTGCTCGATCACGACGCATCAGGGGCGGATCATTCAGTCACGCAGCCACGATTCCGTCATCGGCGAGATTGAAACGATGACCCGCGATCCGCAGTTCAAAGGGGTCATCAGCGACATCGGCGGCCCGACGGCGAACATGTACGAGATGCGGTGCTCTCGCCCGGAAGTCGAAGCCAAATGCCGCCGGCAGTCGTGCGTGCATCCAACGATCTGCAAGCTGCTCGGCACCGATCACGGGCCGCTCGTCAAACTGATGAAAGATGCTCGCGAAGTCCCCGGCATCAAGAAGGTATTCGTCGCCAGCGGCATCCGCATGGACCTCGCAAGACGCTCGCCCGAATACATGCGAGAGCTGGTCCGCCACCACGTTGGCGGTCACTTGAAGGTCGCGCCGGAGCATTCCGATACCGGAGTTCTCAACCTGATGCGCAAGCCGGCCAGCGATGACTTCGACAAGTTCGCTGACGTGTTCGAGCGCGAGTCCAAGAAGGCCGGCAAGACGCAGTACATCATCCCGTATTACATCGCGAGCCACCCCGGCAGCGACTTGAACGCGATGATCGATCTTGCCGTGTTCCTGAAGCGGAACGGCTATCGTCCCGATCAAGTGCAGGACTTCATCCCCGCTCCGTTCGATGTCGCGACGGCGATGTACTACACCGGCATCGATCCGTTCACGAAAAAGCCAGTCTACGTCGCTCAACACTTGCGCGATCGCAAGCTGCAACGCGCGCTGATGCAGTTCTTCAAGCCGGAAAATTACTTCGAGGTCCGCAAAGCGCTCGAACAAGCCGGTCGCCAAGATCTCATCGGTCCCGGCTGCGACAGCCTGATTCCCGATAAGCCGCCGCGCGAGGCGTTGGAAAATCGCCGCAAAGACGCCAACTCAAAATTCCGGGGGGAGTTCGTCCACACGATTCCTCCGAAAGGTTCATCCCCCGCGAAGGGCAAGACGTCGAAGAAGCAGTCTCGGCATGATCCAGGGCAGGGCTATCGCCCGGGACGACGCAGCGCATCGGACTGAATGTGTCGGATGCGTCTCGCATCCGACCGACGCGAGGCGCGGAAGCGGTTTGTCGATTTGTACGCTCCGCTGGTCGACGCCTTCGTTCGCAAACTTCGCGGGGAACGTGACGCTGCGCAGGTCAGTGCCGCCGGATAAGCCTCCCCCGTGCGAGAATATTTGCGGTGATGTGCATGATCTGGATTGATCTTCCCGAGGTAGAATGCCCGCCGTGTTCCGTCAGAGCGGGACTTCGAGCGCGACGAATGGCGATCCGTTGAAGTCCGAGTGTGCTCCCTCTCGAAGGTCCGACTCCAAGGAGTTCAAGAGACCTGATATCCAGTCCGGTGGAACGGCGAAACGTCCGCGCTGAGTGCTTGTTGATGTTGGTGGCGTTCGGTGTGGCTCAAGAGCGCCGAAATCCGCAGACAATCGAACCAACCCCCGCCCAGTCCCAGAACAACGTGTCGAAGATTCTACAACCACAGTCGGCTCAGCCTGAACAACGTCAAGCGGCGGAATGTGTTTCCTCGGCCAAGATCGTGCAGTTCGGGGAGCATGAGCGACTCAGCCCTGTTTGGCTCGCAACACGACTTGCAGGCCGAAAGTCTCCTCAAACAGCGAGCCATTTTGCTTGAGAGCGAGTTGTTCGAGCGACAGGTCGTCGGCGTTCGGAATTTGAATGACGAGGCGGTCGTCTTCGCGTTCGCAGGTCAGGTCGGGGATGCGTTGCGAATACGAACGGTCGAGCGCGATAGCGACTCGCAGCAGTGCGGCGAGCTTGCTGACGGTGACGCGGCTGTCGCGATCGAGCGGAGCGTAGCCGGGATGCGTCGGCTTGGGGGACGCTCGGCAATGGTAGCGGGCAACGAGCGCGACGAGCAGTTGATCGCGGCGAGTCAGGCCGAACAGTTCGCCGTTTTGGATCAGATACATCGAGTGCTTGTGGTAGCTGGTCGTGTTGACGTACAGGCCGATCTCGTGCAGCAACGCGGCGACGTGCAGCAGCAGGCCAGTGCGAGCATCGAGTTGATGTTGCTCTCGCAGTTGCTCGAACAGCTTTTTGGCGAGCAGCGCGACGTGCGTGGCGTGGTGTTCGTCGAAGCAAAACTTGCGGCCGAAATCGAGCGCGGAGCGAATGACTTGCTCGGCGAAATCCTCCGACCACGCGCCGCAAACGGCCATGTCTTTCAGCAAGCCATCACGCAGGTTGACGTTCGTGACCAGAATGTGATCGAGATGCAATGTCCGGGCCAGCAGGCTGTACGCCAGCAGCGCGGGACCGAGCGTTTCAGCGTCGGGAAATGCGATTTGGTACTTCTGCACGATCTCGTCGGGCGAGAGTTCGAGCACTTTGTCAGTGAAGCGTTCGAGCGATGCCGTCGAAACTTTGCCGAGTTGCTGCAGCTTCTTCTCGGGCAGAATCTGGGACGCCGCGAATCGAACGTCACCACCCATAGCGATCAACTCGGTCGATCCTTCGGGCGGAACGTGCAGCACAATCTCTTCGACGGTGCGGCCGATTTGGCTCTGCATGATCGAGCGGACCTTCAGCTTCGACAACCGATGTTCTTCGAGCATCTCGCGCAGCCGCAGCGAGCCGAGCCGATAGGTGTGCGAGTACGTGACTTGACCGCTCTGCACCAGCAGAACTTCGGTGCTGCCGCCGCCAACCTCAACGACGACTGTCTTGGCCGACGCGAGCACCCGCTCGGAATCAAGAAATGGCTTGATGCCGACAAACGTGATGCGGTTGACCTCGGCTTCGTCGAGCGGTTCGACCGTCAGGCCGGTGGCGATGTAAATGCGGTCGATGAACGACAAGCGATTCGCCGCTTCGCGCACCGCGCTGGTGGCGACGACACGGATTTGGTCCGTGCTGGTGATTTGATACTCGCACAACAACTGGCGGTAGCTGACGAGCACCTTGACGCAGTCCTCGATCGTGCCGCGTTTAATCACTCCGCGCGTGAACGTGTCCTTGCCGAGATCGACTCCTTGCGACACCGTTTCCAAGATGCGGATGTTGCCAGTGCCATCAATCTCGGCGATGGCCATGCGGATGGCGGTGGTGCCAATGTCGATCACCGCGACTGGCCGAGCGGCGGAACTTGAGGCAGCGATCTCAGTCGGTACAGCGGCAGTCACTCGAAAGTCCTTCGAATCAGGTCGCATCCCCAGGTTTTGCGGTCTGTTTGCCGGTCGTCTCAATCAGCCCGCACGGCCGCGATCGCCTCGGATCGGCTGAGGTAGTGCGTCCACATCCTGGTCAAGTTCATCGTCTGGAGCACTTCCAGCATGTCGGCCGAGGCGTTGCAGAACACGGCTTTGCCTCCCTTGCCGCTCACCTTGCGACACACCTTGATCACCACGCTAATGATGATCGATCCCAGCATCTGCTCGGACGTAAAATCGACGACCACATGCACCAACGACGGATCGTCGAGTACTTGCAGCGTCGTATTGGATTCCTGGTGGACGTCGTGGTAACGGAAGCCGCTGGCATCACCTTGCGGGATGACGATCAGGACGTTTCCGTCGCGTTCTAGGCGAAAAACTTTATTGGTCATTGGAGGGAATCTGTGCAGGGTTTCCGTTACAGGCGACGGATCTAGATGTTGGCCGGATTATGGACCGTCCCGTCAGGGATTTCCATGCGGCGTGAAATCCCGTAACAGATTCTTCAGAACTCCTTCAGCCGCCACTCGATGAGCCAATTCGTTCGGATGAGCGTCAAATCGGTTGGCCGTCAGTCCCTGCGAGGCGAACGGCGTCAACTCCGGCTCCAAGTCCAGGACGGGAATGTTCCGCGACCGACAGTACTCGACGATCTTCTGATGAGCCGCGTGAAACGGATAATCCGGCCCCAAGTTGTGCAGGAACGGAAACACCACGACGCGAAAGTCCGTCCCGTTGGCTTTGCAAAGTTGCTGCACTCGATCCAACTTTTGACTCATGCGCTGCCACGGTTCGCCGGAGTAGTACTCCGCCATGTCCGCGAAATATCCGCGCACTTGTGGCAACGTCGCCTGCCGCACTCGAAAGTAGACCCAGTTAAAAAAATAGGTGTCACGAAACAGAAAAAACGTCGGCCAGTTCAAGTCCTGATAGTACGTCTGATGCCGCTCGTGAAACGTCTCGATGTCGTTCAAGCACAGCACGTACACCGCCGTGTCGACGCGATGCCCATTCGCGAACAGCAGTTCCATGACCCGCTCATTCCAGTGCAGATCCTTCCCGGCATCCGCGAGGTTCGAGACCAAGATCTTCCCCTGCGACTCTGGCTCAATGGCGGCTCGGACGCGATTGCTGAAGCGATCCCGCACCTCTGACACGCCCTGAGCAAATGTGAAACTGTCGCCGAAGAAAACGATGTGCCGCTGATCCGCAGCGAGCTTTTTCGGATACTCACGGTCGTCCCGAAACACGACCCCTTCGCGTTCGGAAAACTTCAGCGCGTGCTGCTGCGGCTCGACGTGCAGCTTGAACCACTTCTTCGACACGTTCGTCATGTTGAACGAATCCGAAGCGTCGTAGACCAAAGCGAAGTACAACTCGATTGAGGTCAGCAACGCCAACGCCATCCAAGCCGACAGTCCCGCATGGACCCAATTCAACCGCTTCGGCTGGCCGCGCCACTGGCCTCGCAGTCGCAGCAACAACCAAAAGCCGACTCCGCCAGCGATGAGCCAGAACATTATTCCCAGCAGATAATCGTCCGACAAATACAGCAACATGTCGCGGGTTCCTCGTCCGAACTTTCTCCGCGAGCATCATCGGCCGCGGGCGTCGATTCGTAAAGTCGCCATCTTCAAGGCCGTGACGGAGTGCTACTCCACGCCAACGGTCGCGAGTTCTTCAGAAACAGACGCCACATCCTCGGCGGTCAACTGGCTGCGACCGTCGGCATAACCGACCAGCAGTGCGAGGTCGGCAAGTCGATTGATGCGACGCGGAACGCCGTCACTCAGTTCTGCAATTTCAGCGAGGGCCTCGGCATCAAAGATCGCGTTTCGAGCACTTGAGACTTCCAAACGAAAGCGGATGTAGCGCGCGGTCTCGTCGGGCGAGAGTGATTGCAACATCGCTCGAACGGCAAGACGTTCGTCGAAGCGTGGCAGGCGAGCCAATCGAGACAGCAACAACCGATCCCCCAAGAGAATCAGCGAAAACATCCGCTGCGGCGGTTGTTGGAAATTGAGCAACAGTTCCAACGCCTGCAGAGTCGCTGGATCGTCGATGAGATGCGCGTCGTCAATGATCAACACCGGATGACGCCGCGCGCGCGTGTGTTCGTCCAACGATCGCTCAATGATTCGCAGTGCGGCACTTCGCGGCAGTACTGAGTGCGTTGGCCAATCGGCTGCGACGGCCTCGCCACCCAACCGGATCGCGATGTCGGTCAGCAGATCGTCGGCGGACAACTGCGGAAACACGAAGTTCAACCACGGTCCTGCCTGCTGACTCAGTTCTTTAGCCAGTCGATGAATCACGAATGTCTTGCCGGTTCCCGTCGGGCCGACGAGCACGCCGGCCCCTTTTTGGTTCTCGATCAGGTATCGCATCTTCAACAGGGCCGCTTGATGCGTGTGACTCGGAAAGAAGAATTCCGGTTCGAGCGTGTTCTCGAACGGTCGGCGATTCAACTTCCAGTGTTGCGAGTACATGATCGGTGTGTGCCTTGCGGTCAGACTGCGAGAACCATCAAACGTCTTTGCTCACCGCAATCCAAGATTTCGGGAAGGTCTCGACAGAGTCTCCGTCGATCGCGACGCGGGCTCGAATTCGATTTGTCCTGTCAACATTGCTCCTCGTGGTCCGTTGGACGTTGCGGAGGCCGGAACAAGACCGCTGACCGTTTGCCCTCGCGAAGTTGTGTGGTCCGCGTGAGTCACCAACCCCAGAGGCGGCAGGCGCAGCCCCGATTCCATTCGCGAAAAGCGATCCGTCGCAGAGGCAGAGATTGACTCCGCGTCCGAGACGACTCTCAGTGGCTGAGGCTCAATCGTGTTGCCGATGTGCGGTTCATCGAACCCCGACGTGCTGTTGAATTCCGAGAGGTCCATTTCGGTGATTTCGTCACCGGAGCCTGACGGGCCGCTCTTCCAATTCATCACGACCAACCCGCAAACGAACAAAACGCTCACGACGGTCGCCACGATCCGCACTCGGCGCGATCGCAATGCCTCGACAAATCTCTTTGTCGTGGTCGATTGCTGAGACTTTTTTGACCGCGACGTCTTGGACTCCGCTCGCGAACTGGCCGTGGTTCGCGAAGGCTTCACCGGAACAGGATCACTCTTCAGTGTCGCATTGGAATCCGACGAACTCGTCGTCAGAGACTCAGCGACTGGTTCGATCACTAGTGAGTTGACCGGCTCCGCAGACTGCGTGTCGTTTGGCTCTGTTGTGGTGGAAATCGAAGACAACACAGCGGCCGAGCACCATTCGGGTTCGATTTCCAACTTCGGCAGCGATTCGGACACAGCAAGCTCCGGCACGACGAGTATGTCTCTTCGAGAGATCGGCGTCGGACTTGTGAAACTTTGAGGATTCTACGGATTGGGCAAATTTTGCCGGCCGGCAAGCCAGTCGTCCGTGGAGGATGAAATCCTCCTCGATCTCACAGCCACGGTTGCTATTGTGTCGTCCTGATGACCGCCGAATCCCCTTTCATCCTGTTGCTCGCCGATTCGTTCTCGCTGCGCGGAACGAGCGCGTACACGCTGCGTCTGGCCGAGCAACTGCCACAACACGGCTTTCGAGCGCAGATTGTTTGCCCCTGTGCACGAATGGTGAAAGTCGACCAGCGCGACGAGTTACCGATCGAAGAGTATCCGCATTTGCTCACGCCGGTTTGGGGGCAGGTGGTGCGGCGCTGGCTGCTCACGGACCTTTGCGAAGACCCACCGACGCTGATTCACATTCAGTCGCGGAACCTGCTGCCACTGGGGACTTGGCTGGCCAAGCGACTGGGTTGCCCGTTCGTGCTGACCATGCAGGACTTCCTCCAGCCGCGCGAGCGATTGCCGTTCTCGGCGGTCTGGGGCCATCACATCATCACGGTCAGTGAAGCGGTGCGCACCGAGTTGCTTCAGCGCACAAAACTCAAACCAGAGTGGTGCTCGGTGATCCCCAGCGGCGTCGACGTTCCAGCCGAACAGCCGCGTCCGATTTTTGAGCCGCACCGCACGCCGGTGATCGGCACCGCCGGACCGCTCGAAGCGGTCAAAGGCTTTCCGTATTTCTTGGGAGCCGCTCAGCGAGTCGCCGCAGCCGACGTCGCGGCCGAGTTCCTCGTGGCCGGAGCCGGTCCGGAAGAAGCCAACTTGCGCCGCCTGGCTCGCGAATTGGAGATCGCCGATCGAGTCACCTTCGTTCCGAATTTAGTGGATTTGTCGCAGTCGTTGTCGGCGATGGACTTGTTCTGTCTGCCTTCGCTGCGGCAAGGACTCGGCACCTTGATCCTCGAAGCCATGGCGCTCGGACGACCGGTGATCGCCAGCCACGTCGATGGCATCGACTCGATCGTGCGCGACAACGAAACGGGATTACTCGTGCCGCCATCGAACAGCGAAGCCCTCGCTGGCCGAATGCTCGAACTCCTCCGCGACCCGTTCCGCGCACGTCGCCTCGCCGATGCCGCGAGCCAAATGGTGCGACGCGATTTCAGCACGGCTCGCATGGCTCAACAAACGATCGCGGTCTATCAAAAAGTGCTCGGCATCTCTCGCGCGGCCGTTGTTTGATCGTAGACTTTCAGCCGTCCGTCAGACCAGCGAGCAGCTCTGCGGGAGCATCGGCCGTGATCGACTGCATCCCTTCGGCTCGCAGCCCGCGTGTTCTCCGACGCATCTGCCGATGCTCCGCGATGGGCGATGATCTCGGGAGTCATCACGTTGCCTTTGTCAGCACGTCCAGCATCGCGCGGGAAAAGTCCGGCAAATCGTCCGGTTTGCGGCTCGACACGAAATGCCGATCGACGACGACCGAGGCATCGGACCACAAGGCTCCGGCATTGATCAGGTCGTCCTTGATGCCGGGCGATCCGGTCACCTGTACGCCGCGATACACGCCCGCCGAAATCGGCATCCAGCCGCCATGACAAATCGCCGCGACCAACTTGCCGGCCGCCGCGAACTCACGAATCAACTGCAACACCTTCGGATCGCGCCGCAACTTGTCCGGCATCCAACCGCCGACACAAATGACGCCATGAAAGTCGGCCGATTCCATGTCGGCAATCGCCGCGTCGGACACGCACGGATAACCGTTCTTGCCGACGTACTTCTGTCCGGCCTTTGGCCCGGCGACGGTGACGTGAATCCCCGCCTCGATCAGCCGCAACTTCGGATACCACAGCTCCAAGTCTTCGTAACTGTCTTCGACGAAAATCAGAATGCGGCGGTCGCTGAAAGATCGGGGCACGGCGGACTTCCTCACGCGTCGTAGTACATCGTGAACTCAAACGGATGCGGGCGCTGACGGAGGGCATCGACTTCGTTCGTCGTCTTGTACCAAATCCAGGTGTCAACCACGTCCTCGGTGAAGACGTCCCCTTTGAGCAAGAATTCGTGGTCTCGGCGGAGTGCGGCGAGTGACTCGTCGAGAGTGCTCGGCACTTTCGGGACCGACTTCAATTCTTCCGGTTCGAGGTCGTACAAATCTTTGTCGAACGGCTGTCCGGGATGCGTGCGGTTTTGGATGCCGTCGAGCGCGGCCATCAGCACGGCGCTCATCGCGAGGTAGCCGTTGCACGAGGCGTCGGGGATTCGGAACTCGATGCGGCGGCTTTCGGAGTTCGGATTGTGAACTGGGATGCGAATCGCCGCCGAACGGTTGCGGTAGCTGTAGGCCAGGTTGATCGGTGCCTCGAAGCCGGGGACGAGCCGCTTGTAGCTGTTGGTCGTTGGGCAGCAGAACGCCATCAACGCTGGGCCGTGTTTCAAAATCCCGCCCATCGCGTACATCGCGAGATCGCTCAGGCCTCCGTAGCCGGAACCGGCGAACAGCGGCGAACCGTTCTTGAACAGTGAGAAGTGCAGATGCAGCCCGGAGCCGTTGTCGTTCCAGAGTGGTTTGGGCATGAACGTCGCCGTCTTGCCGTGCCGCGCGGCGACGTTTTTCACGAGGTATTTGTAAAGCAGCAAGTTGTCGGCGGTGCGAAGGAGCGGAGCGTACTTCATGTCGATCTCGCACTGGCCGCCAGTCGCGACGGCGTGGTGCTGGCCCTCGACCTCGATGCCGCACTCCATGAGCTTGAGCATGATCTCGGTGCGCAGGTCTTGCAGAGTGTCGGCGGGCGGAGTCGGGAAGTAGCCCTCTTTGAAGCGAATCTGATATCCGGCGTTCGGCCCCTTCGAACCGCGACCGCGATTCCATTGACCCTCGACGCTATCGACGTGGTAGTACGCTTCGTGTTCGTTCTGGTCGAAGCGAACGTCGTCGAAGACGAAGAACTCGGCGGCCGGGCCGAAGTTGGCGACGTCGGCCACTCCCGTTTGCAGCATGTAGTTCGTCGCCTTGCGAGCGACGTTGCGCGGGTCGCGCGGGTAATCCTGCCGCGTCGTCGGGTCTTGGATGTTGCAGGTCATCGCCAGCGTGTGGCTCAGGAACGGATCGACGATGGCGGTCTCGGCCACGGGGACCAGCAGCATGTCGCTCTCGTTGATCGACTGCCAGCCGCGCAGCGAACTGCCGTTGAAGCCGAAGCCGTCTTCGAAGCTGCTCTCTTTCAGGATCTTGGCGGGGATCGTGACGTGTTTTTGAGTCCCCGGAAAATCCATGAATCGCAGGTCGATCGCCTGGATTTCCCGTTCACGGCAGAGAGCCAGCACTTCGCGCGGTGTCATCGGTTGAGTCCCAATCCCAGGTGTCTGACGAGGTGGCGTATCGTAGCGGCCAGCGAGGAGGAATGAAGAATGCCGGACCAGACGGCCACGACCGCTGAGGCAAACCCTTCCGACGACACTCAAAACGGCGACCATTCCCGGCACAGCGGCTGTGCGAATCCTCCGGTCAACGGCGGGACTTGCCGGTCAAATTCGGCCGCGGCACCGAGTCGGTGGCAAGCCCGCAATCCAGGCTGGACGATGAAACTGCCCGGTTGAGAACCCCGAATTGCACGGATATCATCCCGTCGCATCGGAGGCTGCCGCCGCTACCGATTTTTCCGAGAATGCGGCGAGACACTCGTCGTTAAGGTTTTCCGAATGAGCGAATCAATCTCTCTGGAGCTGACCAAAGACCAAAAGGAGATCCTCTTGAAGGGTCTTCGCTTTGTGCGCAGCTCGATCATGCTGGACATCAACGATCTGCCGACCAACGAGTCGGAAGACGAACGCCGCGCGAATCTTCGCCAGGTGACGGAATTGGCCGAGCACGTCAATCGAGCTCCGGTGATGGCGCACTGAGCACCATGCTTTACGAGCACGTTTGCGTCGAGAGTCTCGCCTGCGAATTGCCGCCTCACGTCGTGACGTCGGATGAGATCGAACAGCAACTCGCTCCGGTTTACGAGCGACTCGGTTTGCCGTTCGGCCGGCTCGAACTGATGACCGGTATCCGCGAACGGCGCTTCTTTGATCGCGGCGTGAAGCCAAGTCAAATCAGCTCGATCACCGCTCGCAAGGCGCTCAACGCTTCGGGACTGCAAACCGAAGACATCGGCCTGCTCGTTCACGGTTCGGTCTGCCGCGATCAACTCGAACCGGCGACGGCCAGCGGCGTGCATCACGCGGTCGGACTCCCGAAGACCGCCGCGATTTTGGATGTCAGCAATGCGTGCCTCGGACTGCTCAACGGGATGCTCGTACTGGCGAACATGATCGAGCTCGGACAAGTCCGCGCCGGCATCGTGGTCGGGACCGAGGACGGCCGCGATCTCGTCGAAGGGACGATCGACTCGCTGCGGAACAGCCCGGACGTGACTCGGCAGAGCATCAAGCTCGACTTCGCATCGCTGACGATTGGATCAGGTTCAGCCGCGATTGTGCTTTGTCATCGAGACCTCAGCCGTAGCGGACATCGTTTGCTCGGCGGAGTCTGTTTGACGGACACCAGTCATCACGAGCTCTGCGCCGGCGGCGTGGAAGCCGTCACTGCCGATGGCCGCCCGCGCATGCAGACCGACTCCGAAGCGTTGCTGCACGCCGGCATCGAATTGGCCGGAGCGACTTGGGATCGCTTCCAATCCGAACTCGATTGGCCCGCGGCAGACGTCGACAAGGTTTTCACACACCAAGTCGGCAAGGCGCATCGCAAACTGCTGCTGGATCGTCTGGGCCTGTCTCCGAAGATCGACTTCCCAACCGTCGAGTTCCTCGGCAACACGGGAGCCGTCGCACTGCCAACCGCCTTCGCCCTTGGCGTCGAACGCGGACACGTCTTCCTTGGCGACAAAGTCGCGCTGCTGGGCATCGGCAGCGGGCTGAGTTCGATCATGCTGGGAATCGAGTGGCGTTCGTAGCGATGACACACCAGCACGACGCGCCAGCGAGTGGTCGATGTCCTCAAACAACCAATCGCTGACACGTCGTGCTGGTGTTTTGAAGATTCGCGGCCGTTATCATCGCCCCGGCCAACGAGGACTGATCTGATGAGCCGAGACTCGCGAATGTTCCTGATGCTGCTGACGGCATTGCTGCCGAGTGCCATCGGTCGCGCCGACGATCCCGATGCGATCAAGTTCTTCGAGTCGAAAGTTCGACCGGTGCTCGTCGCGCGATGCCTGAAGTGTCACGGCCCAACTCAGCAAAAAGGACAACTCCGGCTCGACTCGCGTGAGGCTGTGCTCAAAGGGGGCGAGAGCGGTGAGGTCGTCATCAGCGGCAAGCCGGCCGAGAGTCTGCTCATCGAAGCGATCAATCGGACGGGCCTCGAAATGCCGCCCGATGCGCCGCTGAAGGAAAACGAGATCGCCGCACTGACCGAATGGGTCCGACGTGGTCTGCCGTGGCCGACGGACAATGGCAAGTCGCGGGTACTCACGCCCGGCGGCAAAGGGGTCACCGCTGCCGACAAGCAATACTGGGCCTTCCAGCCGATCAAAGATCCGGCAGTACCAGAAATCAAATCTGAATTTTCAAATTTCAAATTTCAAATTCGCAACCCAATCGACCACTTCATCGCCACGAAACTTTCGGCCGACGGTTTCACCCCCGCTCCTGAAGCCGACCGCCGCACGTTGATTCGACGTCTGACGTTCGACCTCACCGGCCTCCCGCCGACTCCACCCGAGATCGCCGAGTTTGAAAGCGACTCGCGCGACGATGCCTACGAGCGACTCGTCAATCGGTTGCTCGACAGCCCGGCCTACGGCGAGCGTTGGGCGCGGCATTGGCTCGACCTCGTCCGCTACGCCGAGTCCGACGGCTATCGCAAAGACGATTACCGACCGCACGCTTGGCGGTATCGCGACTACGTCATTCGCTCATTCCAATCCGACAAGCCGTTCGATCGCTTCGTGCAGGAACAAATCGCCGGCGACGAAATTGATCCCGACAACCCAGACGCGCTCGCTGCGACTGGTTACTTGCGGTTGTCGCTCTACGAATACAACCAGCGCGACGCGCGCACGCAGTGGAACGAAATCCTCAACGACATCACCGACGTGACCGGCGACGTGTTTCTCGGCTTCGGCATGGGCTGCGCGCGGTGTCACGATCACAAGTTCGACCCGGTCTTGCAGAAGGATTATTTTCGTCTGCGAGCCTTCTTCGCCGGCATCCTGCCGCAAGACGCGCAGCCGCTGGCGACCAAGTCCGAGATCGAGGCTCACCAAGCGAAGCTTGCTGAATGGAAAGCGAAAACCACCGACATCCGTGCGAAATTGGCCGAGTTGGAGAAGCCGCATTTCGCCAAGCTGAAGGCCAGCGCGATCTTCAAGTTCCCGGCGGAAATCCAAGCGATCCTGAAGACCGACGATGTCGGCAAGTTGGCTCCGCTGGAACGACAACTCTACGACTTGGCTTACCGGCAAGTGCAGTACGAGCACGATCAGATCGGCGCGAAGCTCAAAGACGATGCCAAAAAGAAGTGGGAAGAACTGCGAGCGGAATTGAAAAAGTTCGACGACCTCAAGCCTGCCCCACTGCCGATCGGCTACGCCGTCGCGGATGTCGGCCCGATCGCGCCGCCGACAGTGATCCCCGGTGACAAATCCGAGACGGACATTGCTCCAGGTTTGCTCTCCGTACTCGACGATTCGCCGGCCAAGATTTCACCGACTCCGAATGCGCCGCAGTCCACCGGTCGCCGAACCGCGTTGGCCCGTTGGCTGACCGCGCCTGACAATCCGCTCACGGCGCGTGTGATGGTCAATCGCATCTGGCAGTACCACTTCGGCAAAGGTTTAGTTGCTACCTCCAGCGACTTCGGCCGCCTCGGCGAATCGCCGAGTCACCCGGAATTATTGGATTGGTTGGCGAGCCGCTTCATCGGGAAGTCGGAACAGTCTGAATCCGTCCCGAATTCGTTCGCCCCCTGGTCCTTCAAATCGCTGCATCGGATCATCGTCACTTCCGCGACGTATCGGCAGTCGGCGACGAATCCGAACGCCGAGCAGCAACAACTCAAAGACCCGACCAATCGGTGGCTGTGGCGAGCGAACATTCGCCGACTCGATGCCGAACAAATCCGAGACTCGATGCTGCTGGTCGCCGGCAAGCTGGAGGCGAAGTCGGGGGGACCGAGCGTGCCGGCCTCGAAGCCGCGACGTTCCATCTTCACCGAGCAGCGCCGCAACTCGCCCGATGCTCTGCTGGACGTCTTCGATTCGGCGGATGGTTTTTCAAGCACCCCCGAACGCAACGTGACGACGACTCCAACTCAAGCGTTGCTGATGATCAACAGCAAAGACTCACTCGCCCATGCCGCGGAGTTTGCTCGCCGCGTGAAAGCCGAAGCGGGCAACGAACGCGATGCTCAAATCAGCGTGGCGTATCGCTTGGCCTTCGGTCGCGAACCGAGCGACGCGGAGCGTGCTGCGGCCGTCGAGTTCCTCAACCAGCAAGCCGCTCGCAACGCGGCGTCAGCGTCCTCCACGTTGACCGACTTCTGCCAAGTGCTGCTGAATTCCAACGAGTTCTTGTACGTCGATTGAGCGTGCATGGCATCGCCTCGCGAGTTCACGCCAGCACGTCGCGGACGACTTCGCCATGCACGTCGGTCAGGCGGAAATCGCGGCCGGCGTAGCGGTAGGTCAGTTGCTCGTGATCGAAGCCCAGCAGGTGCAAGATCGTCGCGTGCAGATCGTGGATGTGGACTCGGCCTTCGACCGCATTCCAGCCGAGCTCATCAGTCGCTCCGTGAACGTAGCCCGGTTTGACGCCGCCACCGGCGAGGCACATCGAGAAGCCGTAATGATTGTGGTCGCGGCCATTGGGGGTGCGTGAAACTCCCGGCGTCGGAATCTCGACGGTCGGCGTACGGCCGAACTCGCCGCCGATGATGACCAGCGTGCTGTCGAGCATTCCGAGTTGCTTCAAATCACGGAGCAACGCAGCGATCGGCTGATCGCACTCCTTCGCGAGATCACGGTGATTCGTTTCGAGATTGTCGTGCGCATCCCACGGCTGACCGGCTCGCTGCCAAACCTGCACGAATCGCACGCCGCGTTCCAGTAACCGCCGAGCGATCAGCAATTGCCGGCCGTAGGTCGTGTCACCGTACATCTCGCGCGCGGCTTGCGGTTCGCGAGTCACGTCGAACGCGTCAGTCGCTTCCGACTGCATCCGATAGGCTAACTCAAACGACTGGATACGTGCTTCGAGTTGCGCGTCCCCCGGCCGACGACTCAGATGCCGCCCGTTGATCTGCCGCAGCAGATCGAGCTGTTCGCGTTGCCGGCCCGGCAACAAGAAATCGTTGCGGATGTTCTCGATCAGCTTCTCCGGCTGAGTGTGCTGCGTATCGATGTACGTCCCTTGAAACGCTCCCGGCAAAAACGCCGAACGCCAGTTCTGTCCCGCCGTCGCCGGATATCCGCCGGGACACATCACGACAAAGCCCGGCAGGTTTTGATTCTCGGTTCCCAAGCCATAGGTGACCCACGCCCCCATGCTCGGCCGAGCTTGCCGGCCGTCGCCGCAGTTCATCAGCAGGTACGACGGTTCGTGATTCGGCACGTCGGCGTACATCGAGCGGATCACGCAGACGTCGTCGATGCTGGCGGCGATGTTCGGGAACAACTCACTGACGTCGATCCCGTTCCGGCCATGCTTCGCGAACTTAAACGGCGAGCGGAACGCGGCACCGGTCTTGCGCTCGGTGCGCTGTGAGGTCGGCAGCGGCTGACCGTGATGCTTGTCGAGAATCGGCTTCGGATCGAACGTATCGACGTGCGAAACTCCGCCGTTCAGGAAGAGATGAATCACTCGCCGCGCCTTCGCTGCGAAGTGAGGCGGCTTCGGAGCCAGCGGATGCGTGGCCGTCGACTCCGCACGAGCCGACTCGCCGCGCAATAAATCTGTCAGCCCGAGCATTCCCAACCCCAGGCCCGAACGGCTCAGCATTTCACGACGAGTCCACATGCAAAGCTCTCCGTCAATCTACAAACAAAAACTCGTTGGCAAGCAGTAGCATCTGAAGGTATTCCTGCCATCGCGTCAGGTGCCGCGATTCTCCCGTCGGCGTTGATGCCGCTGCCGCACCGTCGTTCGATTCCAAGAACTTCTTGCCAAGTGCGATCTCCTCCGGCTCAGCAGCTCGGCTGAAAAGCGTCCGATAGACGGCATCGATTCGCTGCTCAGTTTGTTCGACGCGAATCAGGTCCGGCCGCGCGGACAAATTTCGCGCTTGGTCTTGCAGAAACGGGCTGTTCATCAAAAACAGCGCCTGCTGCGGGACCGTCGTCAGATGCCGCTGTGGGCTGCTGGCGTCTGGGGCGGCGAAGTCGAACGCTCGTAGAACGCTCGGCAAGTTCTGGCGGTCGATGAATCCGTAAATCGCGCGACGAGTCGAGAACGGCGGAGTTGTTTGATTCATCGCCGGCCCGCCCATCGTCAAGTCAAGTTTCCCAGAGACGGCCAGTAGCGAATCACGCAACGCTTCCCAGTCGAGCCGACGACGATTCATCTTCCAGAGCAGTTTATTTTCCGGATCGACTTCCCGTTCGCGGCTGAGTTCGTCGCGGCTCGATTGCTGGTAGACCGACGACCGCATGATCCGCCGATGCAGCGTCTTGATCGACCAGCCCTCGGCCATGAAGTGTGCGGCCAGATGGTCGAGCAATTCGGGATGCGTCGGCGGCTCGCCGCGCAGTCCGAAGTCGCTGGGAGTGCGGACGATGCCCGCTCCGAAATGATGCAGCCAGACGCGATTGACCAGGACTCGCGCGGTCAGCGGGTTGTTTCGATCGGCGATCGCGCGAGCCAATTCCAAACGACCGCTGCCCTGTTGAAACGGATGTCGTTCGCCGCGAGACAGCACCTCCAAAAACTGCCGAGGCACGGCGACTCCCGGATTGCTGGCGTTGCCTCGCACGAACACGCGCGGAGTCACGGGGACGGCCGCGTCGATCAGAACGTGCGCGTGCGGAGCCGCTCCGGCCGACGCAATCCAGTCTTCGACTTGTCGCTGCTGATCGTGAAGCTGGTTCTGCGTCGTCGTGTCGACGAACAGGAACTCTTCGACCTCCGTCAGCCGGATCACCGACGGAGCCTCGTCGCCGAAGAGCACTTGCCGCAGTTCTTCCCAGTCGGCATCGGCCAGTTGTTTCGCCGAGGAATTGGCTTTTAGCGTTTCGAGCCAGCGAGCTTCCACCTGTTGAAACAGCTCACCGAATCGCGTGGCGACATCGGCCAGACTGCTCGGCGATGTGTTGGCCAAGGCTCGCACGACAACCGTATTCAGTTGCTGCTTCGGATCGGACACGTCACGCCATTTCGCGATCAGCTCACGAGCTTTCGCAGCGAACTCGTCCGGTGCCGACGCCGACAAGTTCGCCAGTGCGTGCCAGGTCGCGAGCACCGGATGATGCCGCTTGCGAGTCTGTTCCAGGAGTTGCCCCCAGCGTTGTGTCATCACCGGGTTCAAGTCTTTCGAGGCGTCGATCAGAAACATGACCGCCAGGAAGTTGGCTTGAAGCTGCTCCTTCTGAGCCGCCAGCAAGTACTCGCCCGCCCGTTCGCGAGCCGACTTTTCCAACTTCGACTGCTGCGTCCGCAGGAACTGCTGCAACTGATCGGTGCGCCTCTGCAACTCTTGCAAGTACGCGTCGTGTCGCGGTCGCTCGGCGGCCGGCACGATCAGCGGTGGGACGTGCGGTTCGATCGAACTCGCGAAGACTCCGTGCAGCGAGTAGTAGTCGCGCGTCGGAACTGGATCGAATTTGTGATCGTGACACCGAGCACACGACACCGTCAGCCCCAGCAACCCGCGAGTCACCACGTCGATGCGGTCGTCGATGATGTCATTCTGGCTGTTGAGGAACCGCTGCCCCAACGTGAGAAATCCCATCGCCGCCAGCGGACGGGGATCGTCCCCCAGTTCCAGCTGATCCGCCGCCAGTTGCTGCATCACGAATTGGTCGAACGGCAGATCTTCGTTGAACGCGCGGATGACGTAATCGCGGTACGTCCAAGAACAGGGATAGTTCGGGTTGTCCTTCAGCCGCACATAGCCCTTGGTGTCCGAGTACCGCGCGACGTCGAGCCAATGCCGCCCCCAACGCTCGCCGTAGCGCGGCGATGCGAGCAGTCGGTTCACGACCTTCTCGAACGCGTTCGGCGATTCATCGGCTTCAAATGCGGCAACCTCGTTAGGCATCGGCGGCAGTCCGTGCAGATCAAACGTCGCGCGGCGAATCAGCGTGCGACGATCGGCCGGTGGACTCGGTTGAAGTCCCGCCGCTTCCAGTCGCGCCAGCACGAACGCGTCGATCGGAGTCCGCACCCAATCTTGATTTCGCACCGTCGGGACCGCTGAATCCTTCACCGGCTGAAACGCCCAGTGCGTCTTGCTGCGTTCCTGAATGCTGCCACTGTTGTCGTTGGCTACCGCCGGCCAAACCGCGCCGTTCTTCACCCATTTCGTCAGTGATTCGATCGCTCGGTCGGGCAATTTGTTTTTGGGAGGCATCTTGATCGCACCGACATGGCGGACAACCTCGATCAACTTACTGTGCTCCACATCGCCGGCGACGACGACCGGGCCATTCTCGCTCCCCTTTCGCAATCCCGCGGCGGAATCGAGCCGCAATCCGGCCTCTTGCTTTTTGGGTCCGTGACAGCCGACGCAATGCTCAACCAGGATCGGCCGCACGCTGTTCTCGAAGAAGGCTGCGGCGTCATCCGCAGCAACGACTTTCGGAGCGGCAACGCAGAACAACGCAAAAACCAAACTCACACGAAGCGTTAGTTTTGAAGTCGCACTTTCGCCCCAACGGGGCAGCAATAAATGCGAGACCTCACAACTGACGCTTCGGGTGAGTGATGCCATCACGCCAGCACCTCGTGGACGACGTTGCCATGCACATCGGTCAAACGAAAATCTCGACCGGCGAAGCGGAAGGTCAGGAGTTCGTGAT
>QWQF01000127.1 GCA_003669125.1 Planctomycetota bacterium | reverse complement strand
TATCGGCTCTACGAGGAGATTCATGCCGTCTTCGTTTCATGGCTGACCGAATGCGGTGTTCAAGTCACAGCGCGCGGCAGAAACTCCGACCGGAAGGAGGAACCGTTTCTGTGCTTCCTACGAGAAGCTGCGCCGGATTTGGTCGTGAGCGGCCACAAGATTTTGGGAAGTGCTCAACGGCGACGAAGAGGAGCAGTGCTCCAACATGGCAGCTTGCTGCTCGAAGCGTCGGAACACACGCCCGATTTGTTGGGGTTGCGTGAATTGGCTCCGACATTTCCTGACACAACCGCAGCATGGGACCAAGTTGCCCTGCGATTGGCTCGCTGCTTGGGTCGTGCTGATGCGGTCAGAGAGCTTCCAGAATCGGTGCGAAACAAGGCGGCGATATTGTCCAACGAGTGCGTCATGACCGACCGTTTGATCTCGCAAGCCTTGCAAGTACCGGGGTTTCAGATTTCGACCGATTGACAGTCGTTTGCGGCAAGAGTAGCGTTCTCGCCTCCTTTCTGATGAACGCCCTTTTCTTAACTGCCTCCTCCTCGATGGCAATGGGTGTTCGATATGAAAATCCGTTTCACTTCGTGTTGCGTTGTTCTCTCAACAGTCCTTGATTGGATTTCGGAATTCGCTCGATAAGCTTGTGTCCTCTCGAGCAAGGAGTTGCGTTATGTTGAGGGTTGAGCTGAAAGTGGTGGGTGGTAAGCAACACGGCTCACTCATCCCACTTCAGACGAAAAAGTTTTTGGTGGGACGCGAACAGGATTGCCAACTACGTCCCTCCAGTGAATCGGTGAGCCGACACCACTGTGTCTTCACACTGGATGATTTCGGCGTCCGCCTGCGCGACCTGGGCAGTACGAATGGCACTTTCGTCAACGACCAGCGGGTTCAAGGCCAAGCGATCCTGCAGCCTGGTGACCGTATTCTGATCGGCAAGTTGGAATTTGAAATCGTCATTGAGGGTGCGGTCACGGCCGTACAATACGCGCGGAGCGTCGCTCCTGTGGGATCGTCGTCCGGCGTAGGTTTTTTGCTGAGCGATCTCGCTGAAACGCCGGAAGCTGCTCCGCTGAATCAGACGTTGGTGGGCAGTGGGCCGACGAAGATTCTCGGACACGTCCACAACGCCACCTCCAATGAGACTGCGGTGATGAGTGTCGACAACACGAGTCTGATCCCTCTAACGGCACCCGCGGCTCTGCCAATCGCTACGACCACGGACGAAGCTCTACCTGTCAGCCCATCCGTTGACGCCTCGGCTCAGACTCAATCAACGTCAGACATGCCGCCAACGATGGCCCCGCTGGAAGTGCCGATGCCAAATACGGTGATGATGTCTCCGTACGGAATGCCGGGTGCGATGCCTGGGACTTACCCGCCACAGCCGACGTACCTCCAGGCTCCGTTTGCCAACTACGCGCCGCAATACATGCCCAATCCGTACGGCATGCAGCAGCCCTTCATGCCGCAACCAGGATACATGGACCCCGCTTATCAACAGCAAATGGCTTATCAGCAGCAGATGGTTCAACAGGCGATGATGGCGCAGTACGCCGCTCAACCTGCGCCGTTTGTCGATGCGGAGATGTCGGAACCGGAAGCCAACACGAAAGCCGTCAATGTCCCCGCGATCAGTTTGCCGCCGCCGGAAGAAACGGGCGCGAAGCCACCAGTGGCTCCACCACCGGCCAGAACCGAGGGCACCACTGCTATCATCGCGGCGGAAGTTCCGAATCGGCAGTTGGCGGCCGACATTCTCAACAAGTTCAAAAACCGCCGGTAGCCGGCGCGGTATTGCAGTCACACCGATCGAAGGAGCATCTCCGTGTCCGAACCGAATCCCGCCGCAGCTGCCGCCGACCAACAACGACGATACCGCGAACTGCTCGATTTGTTGCCCTTGGCAATTACCTTGGCGGGCCTGCCACACAGCGAGGGGACTCGCTACTACACGGAAGAGCAGATCGAATTGCGGGCGAACACGGTTCGCCATGCCTTCAAATTCGCGCGACAGTTGGCCAGAGATTACATCCAGCGGTAATTGAACTGGCTCGGTCCCACCTCTCTGAGCCGCCCATTTTTTTTGGCGGGTTGAGGTGTTCTCGAAACCCTTGCGGATCGTTGCCGGTATGTCCGGTGATTGACTCGGTTTCGGTGACGTCGGCCATCGACGGTGTGTTTTGTCCGCGTCAAGATGGGCACCGTCTTGTGGACGTGATTCCACGAGGCGGAGCGTGTCAGTCCTGACCGAACAAAGAATTTGCTCCACGATGGGATGCCGGCTTGAGCGTGGACGTCAGCGAGGTCGAGTTAGTCCAAGGTTGTTTGGCGGGCGATGTCGCCTACCAGCGGCTGTTCGTCGAGCGTTTTGAAGGCATGATCTTTGGGTTGTGCCTGAGAATGCTCAGCCGTCGCCACGATGCCGAGGACGTCGCGCAAGAGGTCTTCTTGCGAGCCTTCCGCAACTTGCATCGCTGGGACGGCGAACGTCCGTTGCGACCTTGGCTGTTGACGATTGCCGCGAACCGTTGCCGGACCCATTTGGAGGAGCGTGGCCGCCGGCCGATGCCGACGGACCTGCAAGCCGACTGGTTGCCGGAACGGACGCGAACGGATTCTCGCGATGATGCCGAGGAAATTCAGCGAGCGTTAGCCACCTTGCGTCCCGAATACCAACAGTGCTTCGTCTTGTTCTATCAGCAGGAGTTGTCCGTCGAAGAGGTCGCTGAAGTGCTCGACTGTCCCGAGGGGACCGTCAAAACTTGGCTACACCGTGCTCGGAAAGAAATGGCCGAGTACCTGCGAAAACGCGGCCTTGACCCTCAACAAGAATTGAATGATCACTCCCGCGACCCGACATCCGACATGAGCTGACAATCCGAGAAACCCCAAAATCCCGTCCATTGATGTGTTGCGACCATGACCTGTCTTGATTTTGAAAACCGGCTGCAAGAGCTCTTCGATCTCCGGCAACCAGAACTGCCGGAGGAACTCCGTACGCACATCGCTCAGTGTCCCGCGTGCCGCGAGATGCAGGAGCGTTTTCGTCAATTGCAAAATGCGGTCGCGGACTGGCGAGAGCCATCGCCGGCCGTCGAACTGGTCGATGCCGTTCTGCGACGTCTGCAGACTGAGCACAACCTCGTCATCACGGCTTCCCGATCGGCTTCGGATGGACAGCGCCGCCCAAGCCATCGGCACTCGCCGCTGGCGGGATGGATGGCGTTGCTCGCATCCGCGTTGGCTCTGGTGATCGCGGCCGGAATCGGTTGGCGAGTTTCCAGCAACGTCTCGTTCGCGAATCGTCAGGCTTCGTTTCAGACTCTGATCGCGAACACTCCGGTGAAGCGTCTCGAATCAGTCAGCGATCCGGCACCAACCGGTGATCGGCAACTGGATGTTCTGGTGCATGACGCTCGCGACGCCTACGCCGCGTTGGCCTCGCAAGCGTGGCAACAAGTTTCGGCCTCCAACGTGCTCTTGCCACCGACCGATACGCCGAATCTTTTCGGCGGTGAAGGCTCGACGGACGGTGTCTCGGAATCGTTGTCGCGGCCTCTGGCTCCGCTAGGCAAAGAGCTGCGAGAGGCCGTTGATTCGTGGCTTCAACAAGTCTTCAACAGCCAGGACTCCTCGACTTGACTACCATCTTTTCTCGGCAGCGTCCCTTTCCACGATGGATCGCAGGACTGCTTTTGGCGTGCTCGTTCCTGAGCGAATGGCGGCTGGCACGAGTCTGCGCCGAAGAACCGGAACTCACCAGTTTGGTCGGCGAGAACGTTGGACTGTGTGTCGAGATTCGCGATCTCCGTTCGCATCTCCGTGATGTGCCAAATGCGGAGTGGTTTCGCCGCTTGCGTGAACTCTCGTTGGTCAAGCAATGGCAACAAGGGCCGGAGTTCGCCCGATGGCAACTGGGGCAAGCCAGTTTGTCCGCGTTGCTCGGACAGCCGCTCGATCAATTCGTTTCCGAGTTGTTTGGCGAATCTGTCTTGCTCGTGGTCTCGCCATCTTCAACCGGTCCACCAATGGGAATGCTGCTGGCACGTGCGGCGAAGGACGACACATGGGACCGTGTCCTCGCCTTGTGGGATCTGTTGGAAGCCCATGAAGTGCAGACGAAGTCTGCGTTTGGACGCAGCTTTCAAGTTCGCCGCAAAAAGACGAATGGCCAAACCACTGGTGCGGATCTCTTCACCGTGAAACTCGGCCGCACGCTCGCGATCAGCGAACGCGAGGAGCTCATTCTCGAAGTGATCACACGATCCGCGTCGGCAGCGAATGAAAACCGCGTGAAGCCGCTCGATCAATCGCTGACCTATCGCCGTGCGATGTCGTCGTTGCCGGAAAGTTCTACCGTCCGCGTTTTCGTTGATCCGCGTCGCTGGGATGAGGAGCTTGCCAAAGACTCGCATTCGGCAGCCTGGTTGATGCCGTTGTGGCAAAAATTGGAATGGCTGTCCGCCGGATTGGAGGTCCGCGATGGCTTGGTCTTCCACTCTGTCGTGCATCACGACACGACCAACTTGCCGGCAATCTGGCAGCGATTCGTCGAAGCTTCGGAATCGCCCAGCGATCTGGCCGCTCGATTGCCGGCCGACGCGATCTTGGCGGGCGAGGCTCGGATCGCTCCCGACTTGTGCCGTTGGCTCCAAACGCTCGATCCCTCGGAGAAATCACAGCGAGATTGGCTGACGTTTGGCAAAGTCACTCGCGGGTTGCTCGGCCGTGACTTGTTCGACGAAGTCTTGCCACACGCGCGACCGAGCTTGGGCGGAGCGATCGTTCCGAAAACGCCGGTCGAAGAGCATTCCGCCCCGGTCGATGGTCTGCTGGCTTGGCAATTCGATCTGTCACACCGGCAACCAAACACAGGCGATCAGCCGAATCTCCGTGAATCGCTCGACGGCGCGCTGCTGACGTTGCTGAACTTCGCCGCCGTCGCACGCAACAGTCGCAATCCCGATTCGCCCGCGACGTTGAAGATTCAGCATCACGAGTCGCTGACGATCAAATGGCTGGACACCCTGCCGCCGTACCGTCCCGCCTACGGAATCGCGGCCGAGCATCTCCTGCTGGCGACGGATCCGCGGTTGATCTCGGCGTTCCACGACCGATCTGCCGGAGACTCCGCGTTGAGTTCCGAGCCACTGTTTGCCTCCGTCCGCTCGCGACACTTCTCCGACCGTTCGCATTGGCTGTTCGTGAACTCGCGCGCGGCTCGCGAGTTTCTCAACAAACAACACGAGCCGCTGAGCCGCCAAGTCGCGCATTGGCGAAAGCTCGCGACTCCTTCGGTGACACCACAACTCGATCGAGTGCGCGAGTTGCTGACGCCGTTCGACGCAGCGTTTTTCGCGGCCAAAGTCGCTCCGGGTGAAGTTCGATTCACGGCCGGAATGGTCACTCCCGATCCCCAGCGGTGATGGTGTGCGGCACAATCGCTACGACCGGCGAGATTGCGCCATCTCCAAATTGCACTCAAGAAATACTCCCTTCTTGATCCGCACAATTTGCCGAGTCTGCCGTTGTGTGACAAAGTTCAACGTCCAACAACGACTCGCACCTTTGGGACATTGTCGTTGCGAACATATCACCTTTTTTGAGCCGGTCGGTTCGCTTAGTTTTTCCCTCTCGGAGCCTGCTATGCCCGCCACTTTGGAAATGGATCAAGTCGTCGAACAGCGTTTGAGCAAGGGCCGCCGCGTTACCGACCGCCGCAGCTTCTCGTCTCAGGGAGCGCCGCCAGATGGTGTCGAACGCCGCGCCGGCGACCCACGCCGCAAAGCCCAACGTCGACGCGAAATTGATCCGACCACTTGCGAGCGTGACTATTCGCACGACGAAGTCGAATTCATGAATGCCATGGATACCTACAAGCGCCGCAGCGGCCGACCATTCCCGACCTGGAGCGAAGTCTTGGAAGTGGTTCGCAGTTTGGGGTATCGCAAGGTCGAGGCCACAACGGAAATCGTCATCAAGTCGCGATAGGCTGAGTTGACCCTCTTCCCCGGCGGCGATTATTCCCATCGCCAATTCTTTTCTGCCAACGACAAGGCCCGCGCGTCCCACGACGCACGGGCCTTGATTCGTTTGAGAAGACCGACACGTATCACACCGGGTTGCGGCCGAAGGTCATGATCGTGATGTCGTCGTTCTGTGGGCGGCCGTTGGCGTGACGGCGGACATCGGCTAGCAACACCTTGCCGAGTTCATCCGCCTTCTTCGGACCTTTGAGGATGAACTCTCGCAGGTGTTCCAACGTGTAGAGGTCGTCATTCGGAGCCATCGCCTCGCTGACGCCGTCGGTGAACAGGACCGCGAGGTCTCCCGGTTCCAACTTGAAGTTGAGCACATCGAACGGATAGCCGTCCACGACACCGATTGGCACGCCGACGGCCTCATCGGGGAACTCAAAGAGCGTTCCATCGGCACGGCGGATGATCGGCGACATGTGGCCGGCGTTGGCGATCGTCATCTCATGGGTCGTCAGGTCGATGATCGCCAACACATAAGTCACGAAGCGTCCTTCAACGGCGTTCGCGCACATGTGGTGATTGATCGCCTCGACAGCCGGACCGACTTCGTGGACGAATTGCATTGTGCTTTGGCAACAACTCGACATGCGAGACATGATCAGCGCGCCGGGGACGCCCTTGCCCGCCACGTCGCCAAACGACAGAAAGATCTTGTTTCCCGGCAACATGCCGGCGTCGTAGTAGTCGCCGCCGACTGCCTGGGCCGCGTCATACGAAGCGTAAAACTCGTAGCCGGGCGCCTTGGGAAGCTCGCTCGGCAACAACGCGCGTTGCACGTTACGAGCAATTTCCATTTCGCCGTCTTGCTTCTTCTTCTCCATGAAGCTGACCAGCAGTTGAGCACCTTCGTACGACAGCGCCGCCTGTCCGGCGACAGCCATCAGCAGATCGAGGTCTTCTTCGCTGAACTGGCTGATCGGGTTTTGCGTGTCGATGTTGATCACACCCATCGGCTCGTTTTCGTGGCTGAGCAACGGTACGCACATCATCGAACGGATCGACAAGCTGGAAATCGATTCGCTGGCGGAGAACGCGGCGTCGTTGGCGGCATCGGCCGACAGGATGCCCGTCTTGTCGTTGAGCACTTTGTTGAGGATCGTCTTGCTGAGCTTGACGGTCGCATCTTCATCTTCCCGGCGATGCTTCATGGCTCGCGGAATAAGCTTGCCGGTTTCATCCTTGAGGAGGATGCAACCACGATCGGCTTGCGGAAAGATCTCGAACAGAGTGTCCAGAATCTTAGGGCAGATCCCTTTCAGATCGACGATGCCTGCCAGGCTACGCGTGATCTCGATGACCGCCTTGAGTTTGACTTCCGGACGGACTTCCAACATTCCAAATTGGCCGCCGCCACCACCAACTCCGACCAAGGTGCCGGTGATCGTCGCGTCGTCGTCCGCTTCCTCAACGAAATCGATGTCATGGCTCGTGTCGGCCACGGCTTGTCGTCGAGGAATGGATGGTTTTTGCGCCGGCGAAACCAGCACCGATTCTTCGCTCTGAAAGCGCAGCAGGATCGGACCAAGCTTGATGCGATCGTCATGGGCAAGCTGGGCCTTGCCCGCGATCTGCTTGCCGTTCACGAACGTGCCGTTGCCGCTCCCCAAGTCCTCGATGAAGTAATTGCCGTCGATCCTGGTCACTTGCGCGTGCCGCCGCGACACGGTGTTGGAATCCAACGGAATGGTGCAGCCCGGATGCCGTCCCAGGACCGTCTCCCCATCGAGAATTTGGTGCGTGACCGCCTTCCCTCCCTGCAACACAACCAACATCGCCATGACCGCTATTCCCCAACATCAAATAAAGACGGGGTGATTGCTGACGCCCGCCGTCCCCACGGCGTGGCAAGGATGGTATTTACCGCAGAGCGACGCTGCAACGAGACAACGCTGATGAGTGGATGCTACTTGCGACCCACGCCAAAAATTGTCTCGACGTTGCCACGCAAATTTTGGCGGCCAAGTTCCAAAGCTCGCTCTTCCGGCCAGCCACGTCCGATGACGAAATCCTCTGCCAGCACCTTGGCCAAGATTCGGCGATACATCCCAAATTTCGGCAGCGCGAATTCCAGTTTGTACATGTCGCTGTAGTAGCCAATTTGCTTGGTGCGGGGCACCGCCTGCAGGCGAGCACGGCAATCGGTCTCGATGTACGCCGGGATGTTCGAATACCACCAGTGCCCGTTGGTCACGACGTTCGGGAAGATCCACGAGTAGCTGACCAACTCTTGGTTGCTGATCTGCGCGAGGACCGAGACGGGGAACACCACCTGCGGAAACGCGTTGAACAACGCCTTGTACTGAATCAGCGAGACACGCTGGTCGAACAAGTCTTGCCCCTGATACACGCCGGCTTCGTACACGCGGCGATTGACGCCGATCATCAAATCGAACGGCAGGTGATGATCGGCACAGTGTTCGGCCAGCGTCCAAAAGACGAAGCGGCTGAGCGTGCGTTGTTCGTCGGCGGACAGTTCTTTGCCAGCCGCAACCGCTCGCAAAATTGGATCGGCGGAGGCGGCGTCGATGCGAATCGGCTCGAAATCCGGCGGCAAAGAGATCGCGCACGCTTTCGCATTCTTCGAGAGGAAGTGCTCAAACAGCTTGCCGACCGCTTGCTTCAGCGACGCGGCACCGCTGAGTTCGATGCCCGTCGCCTTCGCGAGTCGCGTGCGAATCTCCGGCTTCGTCAGATGAAAGACGAGGTCATCCGTCCGCAAACACGGGATGTACCGCTGCGTGTTGAAGCCGGTCAGCGGATCATCAAAATTGTTCGTCAGGAAGATTTGTTCGAGCTTGCTGGTCCGCAGCACCTGCTCTTCCCAATCGGGCTGAGCCATTTTCTTGGCGGCGGTGTCGTACAGCGTTTCCCAATTGGCCGGCGTGATGCGGTCGTCCTCGAAGCCAAAAAAGACGCGACACATCTCCAGCAGCCAACTGTATTGAACGGTGTTTTCGATGTCCGCCAGCTTCGAGACCAGCCGTTGGACTTTCTCCTTGGGATCGATGCCCGGCTGCTCGATTTGTTCGCGCGGCAGGCCGGCGGAGTGAGCCAACTCGGTGTAGTAGTGGTAGCCCAGGATGTCCGCCAACGTGTGTGACGCCGGATCAAGCTGGTTGATGTGCGTGTGCGGGTCGATCAGTACGAGCTT
>QWQF01000226.1 GCA_003669125.1 Planctomycetota bacterium | reverse complement strand
GCACGACTGACCGACGACGCAACACTCCTGAATCCTTGAACTGCGACCAATTCCCCTGACCCACGGAGTTCCCAACAAACCTATCCAGCGCCACCAAATTCGGCCGCCCCGCGCCGCCATTTTCAACTGACGTCAACACCCCTCGTTCTTTGAAGCCGAGAAGAATAAGTTGAGCCGCTGCACGAGCGTCACTGCCCGCGTCATGATGCTTCAGCGGGATCGAATGAAATTTGCATAGCGTCTTAAGTTTGTGGTTTGGCGGATTCGGCTTGGGCCAAAGCTCCCGCGACAAATCCCGGCTGCATAAAAAGCTAATCGCCGGAACAGGAACGCCAACTGCCTGAAGTGACTGCTTGAGCATGGGCATGTCGGCT
The DNA here is from genome assembly GCA_003669125.1 of Planctomycetota bacterium. GTDB lineage: Bacteria > Planctomycetota > Planctomycetia > Planctomycetales > Planctomycetaceae > SXKJ01. The sequence continues at coordinate 8,862 of QWQF01000226.1, read as the reverse complement.
GACGCTGCGGAATGAGCAATGACTAATGTTCCGATGAGTTGAGGGGCTATCTCTGGCCAAAGCTGGTCTAGTGTCGGAGCATCTTTGACATCGTTTGCAGTGATGCCGTGCATTCGTATTTGAAAGTCATCGAATTCAAGCTCTGGAGGACGGATCAACCGGTAAATCGTTTCCCCGATGAGACCGTTCTTTACCGGAGTGATACCGATCGCGCATGAACTCCGGGGTTGCGAGTTCGCACGCTCAAGGTCGATCGCAACGAAATCCATTTGGTGGCCCTCCAAATAGAGATTTTCAACTTCCGGGCGCACAGAGCACAATCTCTGAGCGTGACAAGTGGGAACGACCGGAGTCACTTCAATCCGCGCCTAATCAGCAGTGCATCCACCGTCGGCTCGATTCCGCGAAAAGCTTTGTAGGAGACCATCGGATCACGGCTGGAACCGCGGCTCAGGATTTCCTTGCGGAATAGGTTGCCGTTTTCTGGAGTGCAGCCCCCCTGCGCGAGCATGTGGGCAAAAGCGTCTGCCGCCAGCGTTTCACTCCAGAGATACGCGTAGTAGCTCGATGAGTAGCCTCCGGACCAGATGTGGGCAAAGTAAGCGGTCCGATAGCGGGGAGGGACGGCAGGATGACTGGCACCAACTTTCCTGAGCGATTCCTCTTCAAACGCTTCGACGTGGGCAGGGATCTGTTCGCTGGTCAGCGAATGCCATTCGAGATCCAGCAGCGCCGCCGCCAGATACTCGAGTGTTTCGAATCCCTTGTTGAATTTCTTGGCACTGATGGCCTTGTCGAGCAGGGCTTTGGGGATCTGTTCCCCAGTCTGGTAGTGCCGTGCATAGTTGGCGAGGATTTCCGGCTGAATCGCCCAGTCTTCCTCGAACGTGGAAGGGAATTCCACGAAATCACGTGGTGTCGCCGTCCCCGCAACGGTGGGATAGGTCACATCGGAAAACAGGCCGTGAAGCGCGTGACCCATTTCATGAAACAGGGTCGTCACATTATCAAAGCTGATGAGTGCCGGTTCCCCAGCCGCGGGGCGGGGAATGTTGAGGCAGTTCACGATCACCGGCTTTTCATGCAGTAACCGGGACTGGTCCACGAAGGAGCTCATCCAGGCTCCTCCACGCTTGGTATCGCGTTTGAAGTAGTCTGCATAGAACAGTCCAAGCTGAGATCCGTCTCGATCAAAGACGTCAAACACCCGCACGTCCGCGTGGTAGACCGGCAGGTCTTTTCGTTCGCGAAACGAGATTCCGTAGAGCTTGTTCATCGTAAGGAACACGCCGTTCTTCAGGACCGAATCCAGCTCGAAGTAGGGTCGGACGGCTGCCTCATCAATGTCAAAGCGAGCTTTGCGGACTTTCTCGGCGTAATACTCCCAATCCCAAGGGGCCAATTCGTGGCTCTCGCGGCACTCCTTGATCATGGCCTCCAGGGCGTGGGCTTCCTGCTTGACTCGTTCAACGACTCCGGGAACGAGGTCCGTCAGCATCTTGCGGGCGGCGGCGGGAGTCTTCGCCATTTGATTCTGCAGCTTATAGGCCGCATGGTTCTGGTAGCCCAGGACTTTCGCTCGCTCGGCGCGCAACTGGGCAATCTCCAGCACCAGTCCGCGATTATCGATTCCGCCATCACGTCCCAAGCCTCGATAGGCAGAAGCTTCCCACACACGTTGACGCAAGGCCCGATTGTTCAGCGATGTGAGAACCGGCACACGCGTGGTGTTCGAAATCTGGATCAGATACTTCCCGTCCAGGCCACGCGCCTTGGCCGCTGCCGCCGCGGCGGCGATTTCGTCCGCCGACAGGCCGTCAAGTTCCTTCGCCGTGTCGATGACAACCGCCCGCTCTTTGGCGATCGCCAGCAGATTCTCTTCAAACTTTGTTTCGAGCTTTGACAACTGCTCGTTCAGTGATCGAATTCGCCCCTGCTCCCGGTCACTGAGTCTAGCCCCCGCCCGCAGGAAACTTTCGTAACGCTGCTTCAGCACTTCCGCCTGTTCGCCGGTGAGCGCCAGAGACTCTTTCTTCTGCCAGAGAGTCTCGACACGCTGAAACAGCTTGCGGTTCAGCAGGATGTTGTCCGAATGGGCCGCCTTCAGGGGAGCGAGTTCGGTTTCGATTTTCTGCAGAGGCTCGTTTTTCTCAGCCGAAGTCAGATTGGAAAAGACATTGTCGACGCGGGTCAGCAGTGCTCCGGACCGTTCCATGGCCGCGATCGTGTTCTCGAAAGTGGCCGCTTCCGTATTGCTGGCGATCACATTCATTTCGGCCAACTGCTGCTTCATCCCAAACATGAACGTTGGCAGAAAGTGATCAACACGGATCTTGTCGAAGGCCGGAGCGTGCAGCAGCAGGGGACTGGGTGCGGCAAATGGATTGTCGGCAGGCAACGCCGCCTTTTCGGGCACGTCAGCCGCAACAACAGTTTTCAAAAACGACCAGAAGCCGGCGAAGGTGACGCCAAGGACCGCCACCACAGCGAGTTTCCTGAGCCGTTGCGAATCGTTCAAAGTCAGGGGCAATCTCACGACAACCTCTCTCTGGTCATGGGGTCTACAGGTTTCAGAGCAGCAGCGCACTCCGAACAGAACTTGCGCGTTTAAGCATTCTCGAATTCTTAAACCCGGCTCAACGAACCGGTGTACCCACCGAACGAATCAGTCTCGACGCCAAGTCTTTGCAGAATGGTGACGAACAGTTTTGCCAGCGGGAGTTCTTCCACTTCCAGCTTGCCTTGCCATCCGGCATCGGTATCGATTCCTGCGCCGGCCTGATTGTCTTCGTTCCCTTTGCCGAACTTGAGATACCGGCCGTTGGTGAAGCCGAGGTTCTTGCCGCCGGCCGAAATGATCGGGTAGTTGCGCGAGAGGTGGAAACTGCTGGAAGCAGAACCGTGCATTGCCAACGTGTTGTCCAGCATGTTGCCTTTGCCGGTCGGCTCTGGAGTGTCCTTCAGTCTCTGTGCGAAGCGACCGAATTCTTCGGCCTGATAGCGATTGTAGGTGCCAAGGTTCTTCCAACCGTCCGGCTTCTTGACTTCATGAGTCAGGCCATGAGCACCACCAAGACCAACGGCTAGTGACAGCAGATCGTGTGGACCTTCGCCGTTTTCTCGTCCCAATTGGAATGTCGCGACGCGAGACGAATCGCTCAGGAAGGCGAGGTAGATCAGTTCATACATCGTCTGGAAATAGAGTCTGGCTTCTTTGGGCTCGGCATCCAGATGCAGGTTTTTGGTATCGACCTGGGGAATCGGCGTATCGATCCACTTTTGGGCCTTCGCGAGCTTCAGCTCGGTGTCGCGCACGGCGTCAAGATATTGCTTGAGCGTCTCTTGATCGCGTTTGGAGAGTTGGCGGCTCAGCGAGCGTGTGTTGTCAATCAGGAGATCGAGGGCACTCTTGCTTCGCGCGAGTCTTTCGGCCGCGTCTTTGCCGCTCGTCACGAACAGCATGTCGAAGATTTGCTTGGGCTTGTTCATCGCCGGAATCGGCCGTCCTTCTCGATTGAAGGACTGAGTCTGAGCGCCACGAGGGCCGCCAACGCCGCCATTGGTTGACAGGACCAGCGACGAGTGTCGAGTGAAGTCGCCGGCGTGCTCGGCATACACCTGATCCAGCGAAATCGTATTCCGATACGGGCCCTCACCACCGATCGGCGCGCCCGTCAAATACTGATCGGCATTGGAATGGCCGTGAACCCGTCTTGCGGCAGGATGTGACAGCCCGGAATAGATCGTGATGTCGCTCCGCAGCGGCTCCAGCACATCCAGCACTTTGGTCAATTTGAAATCCGTTTCGCCTCCCCGTGGGAACCAGCTCCAGTCTTCCCACGCCGGATCGGACTTGAGTGGCAATCCAACACCATCCGGGTGATAGACGCTGACAAACCGTTTCGGAGTCTCGTCCTTGGTTGGGCTGCCAACAGCAAACGATTCAAACCACGGCAACGCCAGAGCCACACCGGTGCCGTGCAGAAAAGTTCTACGACTCAGCAACATGGATTTGTCGTTCATTGTCAATTCCCGACTACTTCGAGTTGAAGAGGTTACTGCTAACGATCAGCTGGATCAGGTCGCCCAAGCCATCATTCCGTTGTCGGAACTGAGCGGTCAAGCTGTCGATGTCGGCACGATCACCAAAAGAAAGCGGTCTGCCAAGGGCGTAAGCCGTCAGCTTATGCACCATCGCTCTGGCAAATTGATCTTGTCGGTCCGTCAGCAAATATCGCTTGAGTCCATCTATCCCAGCCAGAGTCTGCCGATTGAACAGTTCTGAAGTCGCATCGACCGGCTGATTCTTGATGTGAGTCCGGTAGGCTCCGAGCGCGTCGTAGTTCTCAAACGCGAGTCCCCACGGGTCGATCTTTGAGTGACACGAAATACACGCCGGTTTGTTCCTGTGGTTGGCGATCTGTTCTTTCAGAGTCATTTTGAGAATCTCCGGGTCCGTCAGATCGACTTCCGGAACATTCGGCGGTGGCGGCGGCGGCGGATCGTCAAGAATTCGTTTCAGCATCCAGACGCCGCGCTTGAGCGGATGAGAATCCTTCCCGTCGGAGTTCATGGTCATGATCGCCGCCGACGTCAACAGGCCACCGCGATTCGTTTGAGGGGTGATTGGCACTTTGCGGAAATGAGGACCGTAAAACTTGGGAAGCCGATAGTGTGCTGCCAGCCGTTCGTTGACCACGGCGTAATCGGAATGGAGGAAGTCCATGATGCTGTGGTTGTGCTTCAGGACTTCCTCAAAGAAGGCGACAGGCTCTTCCAGCATCGCTTCCCGCAATGCGCTGTCGGTCACATGAGTGACGCTATTCATCCTGTCCAAACCGAGCCATTGCTCAACGAAGTTCTGCGAGAACCGCCTTGAGCGCTGGTCTGCCAACATGCGTTTGACTTGAGCGGCCAGAACCGCTGGCTCTCTGAGCTTTCCCTGCTCTGCGAGTTTCAGCAGCTCGTCATCAGGGATACTGGACCACAGAAACATGGCGAGGCGACTGGCAAACTCCAGCTCACTGATCGTTGCCGAGGATTTCGTCTCGTCGGTCGTCACTCGCTGAGTCAGGTAGAGGAACTCCGGAGTAGCCAGCGCGGTCGCCAGCACTTCCACCATTGCCTCTTCAAAAGTCGAGAACCCCGGCCGGTACTTCGCGAACAAGGCCATGAACTGGTCGATTTCCTGCGAAGTGACAGGGCGACGCCAGACGCGCCTCAGAAATCGAGCCAGCACTTCGCGGCCATAGAGCTGCTCGTCACTCTTGTTGTCGCTTGCGATGAAGATGTCCGTGTGAGTTTTCGGCGGCCATTGCTCGTAGAACGGAGCACTGATTTCGATGTAGTCGATCAGCACCTGGAGAGGTTCTTCCACGCTGTGTGCATTCGAGACATTGTGAATGTGCAGGAACTCATCCCGTCTTGGAAATGTTGTGGTGAGCTTCCGGAACGGGTTGCGCTGGATATCGCTCAGTGGGATATCGAAGTGAATGAACTGAGGGTCGTCGGCAGGTGCCGTGACGGGGATGTCGCGTTCCGTGACGACCTGCGAGAAGTTGGCGTTGTTGCTGGTGTGAGCACTGAAAATCAGACGCAGGCTCGCATACTCATCAGGGTTCATCGTCGAGCGACCGGCTCGAATGCGAACGCGCATGATCCCTTCATCGGGAAGAAAGCGATCCAGGTCCAGCTTCAATTCGTTGGATCGAGGAAGGACCAGCACAACGGGAGAAACGGCTGGCGTCTGCCCGGCAACCGCCTCGGCCCGAGGCATCGTCTTTCTCTCGGCAAATGGAATGCTCTCTTCTGTCTCTCGATTGAATAACTGCTGCTGATTTCTGGGACTTTTGGAGTTCTTTTTGTTCTTGTCGGAGTCCTTGGCCGCCTCTTTGGACGCCGCCTTATCCATCTCTTCCTGCATCGAAATGATGTAGGTGACGGCCTGCGGACGCTCACCAATCACGGTGGCCCGCTTGAGCGCTTTCAGCCCGATCTCACGATAGCTCTCGAACTGCATGACCGACATCTGCAGCAATTCCGAACTGTTCTTGAAACCGTCCTCAGAGGCGGTTTCCGGCGGCAGCGGGTTCGCGAGGGAATAGGGCAGACCAAGCAGATCCTGCAGGGCGTAGTTGTATTCGTACTTCGTCAGCCGGCGAAAAGACGAATGCTCCTTGCTGTTGCGACGGATGAGCGACGCCATATTCAGTTCACCGCTGAGCCAATCGACAATGCGTCCGCGATCCGCGTCTGCGAGTGCATAATCCGGTTCGTCCACGGGGGGCATCTCGGATTTGCTGAGAGCGTTAAAGATCTCGCGCCACCGCTCCACGTCAGGACCGGTCAGCAGGTCAGGATTCAGTTGGTCGATGCGAAGTCTGCCCTCGGACTTTTCGGGACCATGACAGGCCAGACAGCTCTTCTTCAGAATCGGCCCCACAGACTCGTGAAAGAAAGCAACGTTCGCCTTGGGAATGGCGTCGGTGGTTTGCGCGGCTTCCTTCGTCTCTTTCAAGAATCTGGATTTTGCACGCCCCTGTTCTTTGGCCGCTTCCAAAGTGATCGGAGTCTCCTGACCAATGGCGACCAGAATGGTGCCGGCGATTCCGAGTACCAGCGGAATGATGATCTTGAGACTCTTCATAACCTGCTTTTCGTTCTTCGCCAGCTTCGGTGGGGATTGCATGCACTGGCGAGTCGGCGACCGAACGGGAGGGATTATGTCGGCGGGAGATTCTTGGATGACTGTGCTTCGGCAGGGCGTGGCGATTTTAAGATTGGCACCACGACACAGCGAGCCAGCATAGCGGCTGCGTTTGGCAGCCTGAAGCAAAAAGCACCTCGCCGCTGAATTGCTTGCCAATCTTCTCACGGACGAGATCAAGCAACCCGGCCAGCGAAACGTCTCTGTGATCGAGGCATCACCGTGGCTGCGCGATCCTGCCGAACGCCATCGCCGTATCTTGGATGGCTAAAGAGCATCCCACTCGAATGAGTCTTGTGACCACTCGCCGTTCACCAATGATGTGCTCGGTTTACAGACCGGAACCTAACGGCTTCCGTTACGGATTCGACGCGAGTCGCTTTACCTGGTCGGTCGTGATCACTCCGTCGTACAGCCGGACGTCCTTCAGCTTGCCGTTCAGGGTATCGTGCGACCCAGCCCCGATTCGCAGGGGGGATTTCGTCGTCAGGTCGAACTGTCTGGGATCGAATTCCATCGATTCCGCCACTGATTCACCATCGACGTACAGCTTCAATCGGTTTCGACCGCGCACCGCCGCAATATGCCGCCAGCCGGGTTTCAATGGGTGGTCGTAGGTGACGTTCTTGCCGGCTTCGAACGATTTGACATGTCCTGAAGGCAGCGTGCCGGAGAAGAGTCGCCCCTTGAAGACCGCCATGTTCCACGCGCGGCGATACATCACATCGGGCGTCGTGTCCACTCGGCCGACGGATTGCCATTTGTCATCGCCGTCGTAACGGAAGATTTCGGCGAGCGGCAGCGTTCCGGCATAGAGCTTGCCGTTGTAAACGGCTGGCCCCATGACTTCTTCCTCGGCTCCCAATCGGCCGGTGCTGGTCCATTGGTCATCGCCCTCAAAGCGATAGACGGTTCCCTTCGGCCAGCTTCCCGCATGGAGCTTGCCGTTATGAATCACCAGTCCGTAAATCTGCGTCGCATCGCCCAGGGTTCCGGCGCGGCTCCATGTCTCACCGTCGAACCGATAGACGGCTCCTTCATCGTATCCGGTGGCGTACATCGCCCCGTTGTAGACGCACAACGCTTCGGGACGCAGACCGTTCGGCGAGCCGAGCGACGTCCAATTGGTCCGGCCTTCGTAGCGGAAGAGCGCGGGCTGATAGAAGCCGGTGACGTAGAGCTTCCCTTTGAACTCCGCCATGCCCTGGACGCCGTCGAGGCCGAGCAGTTGGCCGAGATCAACCCACTTGCCGTTCTCGTACCGGAAAACCTTGCCGCCGATGTGATGGGCCGTCGTCGGTTTCAATCCCGAATAATGGAGCAGCACACGCGAGACGCCGACGTAGAGATGTCCATTGAAACTGGCCATCGCCGTGACGCCATTGCTGATCCACGGCGCGCCGAGGTCTTTCCACTTCCCGTCGTCGTATTGATAAACGTGGCCGTGATCCTGATTGGTCCAGCCTTCGACGGTGCCGACGAAAAGACCGCCGTCATGTACAGCCATCGAATGAATGAAAATCGCCTGGCCCGGCCGGCCTTCGTCTTTCCATTCGGTGTCCTGTTTGCCCTGGTCGATGCCGAATTCGAGATGTCGATAATTCGCCTGGCTCCCCGTGACGCCGGCATGGTGCTTGACGGTCAAGTTGACCCCGGTCCGCGTCGCGGGATCGAATTTACTGATCAGATCGCCGATGGCGTCGTCGAGTTCCGCTGCCGTGTTGACCCACAGAGCCACGCTGAAGTCGCCCGCTCCGAGTTGCAGATCATCGGCCACTTCGATGCGGCTCTGGCGACCGTCAAAGGCAGCGCCTTCAGCAGCAAACGTGACGGCCTGCGCACGCCCATGACGGTTGTTGCCGGACGCATCCCTGGCATCCTTCGTCAGCGGCCAATGCCCGACGAGCTTCGGTTCGGCGGCGAAGGCCGATGGAACTAGCAGGCATCCCCAGGCAGCGAAGATCAGGCACGATTTCATTGGCACACCCATCGATCAGGATTTCGCTTTCAGCCTCTCCCTGCCTCATCCCACCACCTAGAATGACACCGCTTGGATGTGTCACTGGAGGAACGGCATGGTGAATGTGAATGCAAAGGTTACCGAACACAACCCAATGGGTTGGCGGTTCGACAACACTTACTCACGGCTGCCCGAT
>QWQF01000064.1 GCA_003669125.1 Planctomycetota bacterium | reverse complement strand
TTGACAACAAAGTGATCAGCTCAAAAGACCTCGCCGGCAAGATTGTCGTGCTGCACTTTTGGGACTACGACAGCGAACCGCTCACCGAGCCTTACGGCCAAGTCGGCTATCTCGACTTCTTGTCGAACAAGCGCAAGCGTTACGGCATCGAGGTCATCGGTGTCGCGACGAACGAATCGTTTGCCGATCCCGCGAAGACGACCGGCGCGTTGCGCTCGGTTCGCAAGTTGCGTGAGTTCATGAACCTCGGCTATCCGATCGCGACCGACGACGGCACGCTCGTCGCCAAGTTCGGCGACCCGCGCAAGCTCGGAGCCAAACTCCCGCTGTGGGTCGTCATCGACCCCGAAGGCAAGATCGCCCACTACCACGTCGGCTTCTACGCCATCAAACCGGATGAGGGCTTGCGACCGCTTGATGAAGCGGTCATGAAGCAGATCAAAACCAAGTAGATCAGCAAATCCGTAATGGCCACCTTCGACACACTCGCACAACTCAAGTCGCGCATCCTGTCGCACTTCTCGATGATGTTTCTCTCGACGTGGGAGGAAGAACGTTGGGAGGCGGAGCTGGCGGCGCTGGCGACGGAGATGGGTCGCGGGTTGGTGACCTGGACGGTGACTCGCGGGGCGCAGCCGGCGCTCAATGGAAATGCGTCGGCGATGATCGACGCGGCGGAGTTCTTGCGGCATGTGCCCGACTTTCCGAGCGAGCAGTTGTTCTTGCTCAAGGACTTTCATCCGCATCTGGCGGATCCGCACATCGTGCGGCAGTTGCGAGATCTCGTGCCAGTGCTCATCGAGCAGAACAAGACGCTGCTGTTCATGGGACCGGAGACGGAGATTCCGGTCGAACTGCAAAAGGATGCGCTGAAGTTTGATTTGCCGCTGCCGGGCCTCGACGAACTGCACACGGAATTGAAAGGGGTGCTGGCCTCCGACAACGCGCACCGCCCTGCCCCGCTGGTGGTCTCGCCGGAACAGGAAGAACGACTCGTCCGCACGATGCTGGGGCTGACGGCGGCGCAGGCGCGGAAGTCTTTCCAGCGGGCGTTCCTCGGCCGACATGAGATCGACGAGGAGATTTACACGCAGCTCATCGGCGAGAAGAAGGTGATGGTGCAAGGTTCGGAGATGCTCGAATTTCAAGAGCTGACCGAGGGAGTTAAAGACATCGGCGGGTTGGACGGCTTGAAGGATTGGGTCGCGAAGAGATCGCTGGCGTTCAGTGAAACGGCGAGGAAGAAAGGCATTCCGGCTCCGAAGGGGGTGTTGCTGCTGGGCGTGCAAGGTTGCGGCAAGAGTCTCACGGCGCGAGCGATCGCGCGGATGCTGGCGTTCCCGTTGGTGCGACTGGATGTCGCGACGCTGCTCAGCGGCGACAAGGGGCAGTCCGAGAAAAATATGCGCGACGTGCTCGCGCTGATGGAGATGATCGCTCCCGCCGTACTGTGGTTGGACGAAATCGAGAAAGGTTTCGCCGGCGCGAACGGCGAGGCGGGGTCGGACTCGACGATGGTCCGCATCATGGGCCGCTTTCTGACGTGGATGCAGGAGAATCCGGCTCCGGTGTTTGTCGTCGCGACGGCCAACAGCGTCACGGGCCTGCCTCCCGAAATGCTGCGACGCGGACGCTTCGACGAACTCTTCTTCGTTGATCTGCCGAACTACCACGAACGCAAACAGATTTTGGAGATTCATCTCCGCAAGCGTGCGTTCGACCCGGCGAGCTTCGACATCGCGAAGCTCGCCGAACGGAGCGAAGGCTACAGCGGTGCCGAGTTGGAACAGGTCGTTCTCGCCGCGATGGTCGAGACCTACGGCAGTGCCGACGGCATCACGCAGGCGGCGTTGGAAAAGGCTCGCGAAGAAACCGTACCGCTGTCGGTCACGATGGAAGAGAAAATCTTCCAACTGCGCGAGTGGGCGAAAGGCCGCTGCCGACCGGCGACTCCCGACAGTCGCGTGCTGCAAATGCTCGAAGCCGAGCAGCGGCAGAAAGCCGAGGCGGCCGGCGACGAGCACTCCCTCGAAGACAAACCGTTCGCATTCGACCCGACCGAATTGGAGCCGGATGAATCCGAAGAAGCGTGGAAAACTCCTGCTCAAAACGGCGACTTTCCGGCGGCGTTGCTGGAATATGTGCGCGTCCACGACGGCGTGACGATCCCACAGTTGCAGTCGGTCTTCGCGGAATTCGGGCCAACGACGGGCGAGCAAGGTCTCTCGCTGCGCTCCGATCCGAATCTGATCCTTTGGTTGGGCTTGAGCGCCGAGTTCGCCGGAGAACTCTCGAAGCTCATCAGCAACAAACGTCTATTTCTGCGAGTCACCGACGCCTCGACCTTCGGGGACTCGGAGGCGGAGATCAAACTTCCGAAGCTGACCTCCCTGCCCGACAACAAGGTCTCGAAGCCCGCATGGTTGCCGACGAGTCTGACCGACCTGGCTCCCGATGAGCCGGATTCTCGATTGGAGCGGGTCGCTCGCATGATGCTTGCTAAATGATTCGACGACACGTCTCACTCCTGCGGATGGTGAGCGCGCAGCGTTTGCTGGTGTTGCTGGGCGGGTTCGTTGTTTGTGGACTCAACGCCGGATTTTGCGAGCCCCTCAAACTGCCGACAGAGGTCAATGCCGACGTCACGATACGCGAGCCAATTCCGGATGACGACGCGCCGCGAGAACTCAAACAATTGATTGCCGACGGCAAAGTCAAAGTCGTCTACGACTCCGAACCAGGGTTCGTAAAGGCTGGGCGAGGCTGGGCCGATTTCAATGTGCTGCTGGATCCCTCGTACAAGTACAACCTGACGAAGTCGAAAAAGAATGGCCGGTGGCAGGTGAAGCTCGTTGTCAACAAGTTCGAGCCAATAATCGAACTCACGCATTTGATCCGGTTGCCGGCGTCGTTCAAATCGCCGAAGGTCTGGCAGAGCCAAATCCTGCGACACGAGTTCGATCATGTCGCCGTGAGCCTAGATCCGCGAGCGCTGCTGCTGCTCCGTTATCTGCTCGCACACTTGCCGGTCATCGAGCGAACTTTGGAACCGGACGAGGAGCCGACCAACGAACGACTCAGTCAATTCATCAACGAAGAAATCGACCACCGTCGCCGAGCGGTGATCGAGTTGATGCGACAGAATAATTTACTGCTCGACAAAGTGGGCAATCACGGGGTGCAACCGGTACCCGATCGAGCTGCCTTTTTCGCGAAGCTCTACACGAAGGAGCACCTCGCGGAGCAGAAGTTCCCGTTTGTGAATCAAGTGCTCGATCTTCTAAAGTCGCCGAAATACCAGCACGCCGAGTTGCCATTTCTGCCCCGCGATCCAACCGATCGCTGAGTCAGCAGATTCCGAACCATCGACGCGATCGCTACGTGCTCCGAGCAGAGATTGAGCGTCTGCGGCAGTTGTCAGGTAGTCGCCGACGCCGTTTGACGGAGACCTTTCGCGACCTCGAGTTGCGGGCAAGTTATCGAAATCCTGCATGCGCTCGCTGGCAGCGTCCGCCACGAACTGGCTTGAGGATCAGGCTCCGCTGCGGCAACATACTCCGTGTGATCGAGCACGATTTCGCTTGCCGCCGAGGTCCATTCATGCGTCGAGGATTTCTCAAAGCCGCGATTCTGTGTCTGACGCTGAGCACATCGAGGCTCGCTGCGGCCGAATCGTCCGAGGCTGCAGTCGATTACCTCAAAGAGGTGAAGCCGCTGCTCACGGCCAAATGTGTTGCGTGTCACGGCGGCCTGAGACAGAAGGGCAACTTGCGGCTCGACACTGCGAAGTTTGCGATCAAAGGAGGCGACAGCGGCCCGGCCATCGTCGCCGGCGACAGCACCAAGAGCGTGTTGATCGAAGCCATCCTCGGCGATAACGGCCGCACGAAGATGCCGATCGAGGGCGAACCGCTCAAGCCAGAGCAAATCGAAATTCTCCGCCGCTGGATCGACGCCGGAGCGAAAGCTCCTGCCGACGAACCTGTCGCCGATCCGCGCGACCACTGGGCGTTCAAGAAGCCCGTGAGACTGACTGTGCCACCTCTCAAATCGGAGATTTCAAATTTCGAATCTCACATCTCAAATCCTCTCGACCTCTTCATCGCCGCCGAACACGAATCGCGCGGCTTGGCTCCCCTCCCCGAAGCCGACAAGGCGACGTTGCTGCGGCGAGTCTTCATCGACCTCATCGGCCTGCCACCCACCTCCGACGAGTTGCGTGATTTCCTGAACGACAACGAACCCGATGCCTACGACCGTGTCGTCGATCGACTGCTCGAATCGCCGGAGCATGCGCGGCGATGGGCTCGGCATTGGATGGACATCTGGCGGTACAGCGATTGGTACGGCAGTCGCGGTGGCAACGAACTCCGCAACTCGCGCCGGCACATCTGGCGTTGGCGTGATTGGATCATCGAGTCGCTCGCCGCCGACAAAGGCTATGACCGCATGATCGTCGAGATGCTCGCGGCCGATGAAATCGCTCCCGGCGACCGCGACGTTGGCCGAGCCACCGGATTCCTCGGCCGCAACTATTACGTCTTCAATCGAAATGTCTGGCTGCACGACACCGTCGAGTTCACCAGCGCGGCGTTTCTCGGCCTGACGTTCAAGTGCTGCCGCTGCCACGATCACAAGTACGACCCGCTGGCTCAAGAGGAGTACTTTCGTCTGCGAGCATTCTTCGAACCGCTCAACGTCCGCACCGATCAACTCGCCGGCAAGGCGGAGTTGATCACCGGTAGCTGGCCGGCCGGAGCGCCGCCTGGCAACAAACTGAAAGACGGCGACGACTTTGTTTTCGACGCCGACCTCGCCGTGCCGACGTACCTCTTGGATCGCGGCAACGAAAAGAATCCCGTGATCGACAAGCCGCTCGCTCCCGGCGTGCCGAGCGTCTTGAATCTGCCATTGCCACCCATCGGGCCAATCACGCTGCCGCTCGAAGCGTACTACCCAGACCTTCGTGCCGACCGCCGCCAAGTGTTGATCGACAACGCGAAGTCTGCCATCACGCAAGCAGAAGCTGACGTCGCCAAGAAACAAGCTGCCGTCGAAACCGCACAGAAGAAACTCGCATCAGCCGCGCCGCGACCGTCAGAAAGCGGAACAGCCGATACAACGGCTCCGTTCCTCGACGAGAACTTCGCGACGCATAACAAAAACGTCTGGAAAATCCTCAGCGGCGATTGGGCCTTCGAGAATCAGAAGCTCAAGCTGAAAACGCCCGGCCACTTCGTGACGATCACGACGCTGACAAATCATCCGCAGGATTTCAAAGCGACGCTGAAATATCGCACGCTGACCGGCGGTTCGATCGGGTCAGTCGGACTGTTCTTCGACATGGTCGAACTCAAAGACGCTCAAGCCGTCTACACCGCACTCGGCACTGGCAACTCGACCGTGCAAGCCTTTCACCGCCGCAACGGAGCCGAGGTCTATCCCGGTGCCGGCATCGTCCCGGCGGTCGTGAAGGTCAACGAACTCACTACGCTGGAGATCACCGCTCGCGGCCAAGAGCTGAAGATCTGGCTCAATGGCGAATTGAAGCTGACCTACGCGATGCCGACGCCTCGACAACCCGGCCGCTTCGCGCTGTGGTGTCACGCGGGAGTCGCTGAGTTCACCTCGCTGAAGATCGTGCCGTTCGAGGTCAGCGTCGATGAACTGCGACTCGCGCTCCGCACGGCGGAAGCCGAAGTGGCGTTGGCGGCGAAGTCGATCGAAGTTGCTCGCGCGGAAGCGGTGGCCATCGAAGCACGAGTCGCCGCCGAGTTGGCAAAGCACGCCTTGGTGGACGCTGCCAGCGTCCGAAGACCCGATGCTGGCAGCATCGGCCACGTTGCCGCCAAGGCCGAACGCGCCGCAGCGCTGGTGAAGGCAGAACTCGATGCGTTGCGTGCCGAGCAGCAACTCGACCTCGCCAAGTCCGGCTCAAAGAAAGACGATGTAAAAGCTCAAGAAGCGGTCAAATCCGTCGAAGCCAAATTGACCGCCGCTCGGGCCGCCGTCGAGGCCGCGAAGTCGAACGCCGCAAAAGAGGACGTGAATTACACGTCGCTCGGTCCGATGTATCCGACGACCAGCAGCGGCCGTCGACTCGCGCTGGCGAAGTGGTTGACCGACAAAGGCAACCCGCTGACCGCTCGCGTCGCGGTCAATCACGTTTGGAAACGCCACTTCGGAACGGCACTCGTGCCCAGCGTCGCCAACTTTGGGCTCAACGGAAAACCAGCCACCCACCCTGCCCTGCTCGACTGGCTCGCCGTTGAATTCATGGACAGCGGCTGGAGCCTGAAGCATTTGCATCGCCTGATCGTCACGAGCGCGGCGTATCGCCGCGCGTCGGCTGACACTGGCCCGACGCGCGAGCGAGGAGTCGAAGGCCAAGCGATCAGCGACCCCTCGCTCGCGCGTCGGGCTAGTTTGCAGAACGCGAAGCTCGATCCCGACAACCGCTTCTACTGGCGAGCCAACGTGCGCCGCATGGAAGCCGAAGTCGTGCGTGACACGCTGTGGTCACTGACCAACGGACTCGACCGATCCTTCAGCGGCCAAGAGCTCGAACCCGCTTCCGCCGACACGACTCCGCGGCGCAGCCTCTATTTCAGACACACGCCCGACGATCAAGCCACGATGCTGGAACTCTTCGATGGCCCTTCCGCCGCCGAGTGCTTCGAGCGAACGGACAGCATCATGCCTCAGCAAGCGCTGGCACTGGTCAACAGCCAACTTGCCCTGACGCAATCACGATTGCTGGCTCGCGAGTTGTCAAAAGCCACGACTGGCTCCGCACCGACCAGCGATGCCGACTTCATCCGCTCGGCCTTCGAGCGAGTCGTGTCGCGATCTCCGCAACCGGACGAACTCGCCAAGACCGAGGCCTTTCTGCATCGTCAAGCCGCCGCCTTTACCGATTCCACTAAACTGACTCGCACGCCGACCGGCCTCAACAGCACTGTCCCGCCATCCGCCGACCCCAGGCAGCGGGCGCGAGAGAACTTGATTCATGTGCTCTTGAACTATCACGAGTTCGTGACGATACGATGAGGATACTGGTCAACATGGTCGTACATGCCAACGATTGGACTTTGAAATGACCGCTCTCCCCCCCTCTCCGCATCACGCCCTCTCGCACACTTTCCCCTGCGGTCGTACGCGCCGCAGCTTCATCGCCGATTGCGGCCTCGGCTTCACGGGGCTCGCGATGGGAGCCATGCTCGCACGCGACGGCGTTGTTCGAGCGAACGACCTTGCCGCGAAGGAGGTCATCGACGGGCGGCCGCAGCGGCAGCCGAAAGCCAAGAGCGTCATTTGGCTCTTCATGGGCGGAGGAGTTAGTCACGTCGAGTCGTTCGATCCAAAACCGGCGCTCAACAAGTACGCCGGGATGACCATCGAGGAATCCCCCGCCGCCGACGCCGTGCTGAAGTCGCCGTTCTATCGGAAGAACGTGCGGGACTTCGCGGGCGGACCGCGGAAGCTGATGTCGAAGCTGTATCCGATGCAGATTGGCTATCGGCCGCGCGGTGAAAGCGGCGTCGAGGTGACCGACTGGTGGCCGCATGTTGGTTCGATGATCGACGACATCGCCGTCGTTCGCTCGTGCTGGTGTACCGACAACGATCACGCGGCGCAGTACGAGTTCCACACCGGGCATCACATCTTCGACGGCTACCATCCCAGCGTCGGCTCGTGGGCACATTACGGACTCGGTTCGCTCAACGACGACCTGCCGAGCTTCGTCGCGATCGGCGATCCGCCCGGAGTTTGCTGCGGCGGCAAGGGTGCTCAGAACGGGGCGTATCTCGGCCCGGAGCACAATGCCGTGCCTCTGAAGTTCGACGCGAACCTCCCCCTGCCCTACGCCTCGCCCGGCCCGGAAGTCTTTCAAGAAGAGCAAGCCGCCGAGTTCGAGTTGCTCCGCGAACTCAACGGCTTGTCGGCCGCGAAGTATCCTGAAGACACGGCCGTGCGAGCGCGGATGAAATCGTATGAACTCGCCTTCCGCATGCAGACGTCGATCCCCGAAGTCTTCAAGATCGCCAACGAGACCGCCGCGACCGCCGAGCTTTACGGATTGAACAACCCGGTCTCAAAATCGTTCGGCGAAACCTGTCTGCTCGCGCGGCGACTGGTCGAGCGTGGCGTCCGCTTCGTGCAGCTTTATCACGGCGGCGGAGGTGGCGGCTCGTGGGACGCGCACGCCAACTTGAAAGACAACCACGGCAAGCTCAGCCCGATGGTCGATCAGCCGATCGGCGGCCTGCTGCGAGACCTCAAGCAGCGCGGCCTGCTCGACGAAACCATCGTCGTCTGGGCCACCGAATTCGGCCGCACTCCCGGCGAAGAAGGCTCGAAAGGCCGCGACCATCACCCCTACGGCTTCTCCTGCTGGCTCGCCGGCGGCGGCCTGAAAGGTGGCCTCGCTCACGGAGCCACCGACGAAATCGGCTTCCACGCCGCCGAACACCGCCACTACGTCACCGACATCCACGCGACAGTGTTGACCCAACTCGGCCTCAACCCGCACTCGCTCGAAGTGCCCGGCCATAAGCGGCTGGAGATTGAGTTTGGCAAGCCGATTCACCAGATCATCGCGTGAGGTCGGCACACCGGGCGCGGAGTTGCTCAATGAAACACTTTTGGTTCGCCCTGTTCAAAGGGACTTGCAGGGGCAGCCTCGCAGGATTTGTGGCCGCACTCCTGGCCGGCGGGTTCGCCTCGGCGTCCTTCGGCCAGCCGTTCATTGGTGCGAAGGGAGCTGACGTGTTCCTTTCCGGCGTCATCTTTCCCGGACTCTTCATTTTCGGTCCGTATGGGACGGCCGCGGGGGCCGGCGTTGGTGCCAGTTGCGTGCTCATCCGAAAGTGGAAGATGGGGACGTCAAAGCCCACCAGCCAGGACGTGCGGTGACGTCCGGTGGAGGTTTTTTTGGCATCGCCGATCGGTACCCGATCCACTGACTTTGCGGGCGAACTCGCGGCGCTCGTTGGCGGACTGGCTCGTTCAATGCTTCGCTGCGGCTTCCGGCCGCGATGATTCGTAACCCGAAGCGTGTCCGATCGCGGCGTCACAGTTCGCCCTCGCTGACGCTTCGGGTGACCTCGCTGTCATTGGGCGCGTTAAGTCCGGCCACCGATGGGCGCGTCAAAACCGACAGTGAACAGGTGATGTAATCCTTGCGATTTCGGGACGAGCAGCGGTCATTTTTCATTGGCCGTGTTGAGGCCGCAAGGGCTGCGTGACCCGGTGGGC
>QWQF01000291.1 GCA_003669125.1 Planctomycetota bacterium | reverse complement strand
GCTGCTCGGACTCCAGATTTTCGCGCCGTCAATCCACGAACACAAACTCGCTCACGTTGAACAGTACCCGGCAGAGATTCTCGAAGCCGTGCTTCTCGGCGTAGGCCGCGAACTCGGCTCGCTCGCGATCGGTCGGAGACCGGCCGGCGATCAGCCGCATCGCGAGGTCGATGCGGTCCGAGCCGGGTTTGCTCTCTTCTCCAAGCCGCCGAGCGAAATGCCGAGACATGCTCAGGCTGAGTCGATTGTTGAGCAGCGACAGCGCTTGCAACGAGGTCAACGTCTCGTCCCGCAGCGGCGTGCTCTGCGATGAGTCGGCACAGTCGAGCGTTGTCATGTACGGGTCTGGCTGCGACCGCACGATGAACCGATACACGCTGCGGCGATGCGAGGCCACGTCTTCAGGATCGAACTTGTGGTACTCGTAGTGCGGCGAGTGAGCCGTCTGCTCCAACGCAAACAAGTAATACCCCGGCCCGTTCATACGGTGACTCATCCGGCCGGAGACCGACAGAATCGAATCGCGAATCTCCTCCGCCTCCAACCGCCGCCGATTCATCCGCCACAAGAACCGATTGCCGCCGTCGATGGTGGCGGCATCGTCTCGATGAACGGACTGCTGGCGATACGTCGAACTGGTGACGATCAGACGATGAATGTCCTTGAGGCTACCAGCACGACGCGCAAGCGAGTGGTCTAGGTCGTCTGAAACCACTCGCTCGCGCGTCGTGCTAGTGTCGTCATCCCCGCGCAATTCCGCCGCCAGCCAATCGAGCAACTCCGGATGCGATGGTAAGCGCCCCATGCGGCCGAAGTCGTTCGGGCTTTCGACGATCGCTTGGCCGAAATGGAATTGCCAAACTCGATTCGCGATCGAACGCCACGTCGTCGGGTGGTCCGGGCGAGTGATCCATTTGGCGAGCGCGGCTCGGCGATCTCCTTCACGATGATCGACTGGCAAATCGAATTCGACGGGAATGTCTTTCAGAATCGGTAAGACTCCGGGCTTGGCCGCACCGCGCGGTTGCAGGACGTTGCCGCGATGCAGGACTTGCACGTCGCGCGGCTTGCCCTTGGTCGGTTGGAATCCACCGGCCGGTTCGAAGTCGGTCGCGGCGGCGAGAACCATGCGGCCTTGAGGCAGCCCCGCGAGTTGTTGCTGCGCCGCTTTGAGGTCTTTGTCCAATTGCTCGCGGAGTGTTCGTCGTTCGGGAGTGTTGATGCGATCGAGAATCGCTTGATGTTGCTTCTGAAGCTCGGCGAGTTGCGTGATCGCGGCGGTGTCTCCCGCCTGAGGCCAGATGCCGTCGGTCAGATTCTTCTTGCCCCAACGGATCGGGGCTTCGATCGAATCCAGCGCAGTGACTTCGGCTTTGAGTGCGGCATTCTTGCCGTCGGCAGTGAGTACCTCGACCTCGGCGAGCGCGAACATGAAGTCTTTTGTTCGCTCGCGCAGCTTAGGCACCGTGATACGAATGAATCGAGCCTTTGTTCCCTTCGCGTTGATCGTGACCGGCACGAGTCCGGGGTTTGGAAAGTCCGTAGCCACGGGCGGCTCGCCTGTGGTTGGCGTCGCGTTGACGGCGATGACGGTTTGAAATTCGGCCACAGGCGAGCCGCCCGTGGCTACGTTGAAGCGCATCGGAAATCCGAACCCGGCACCGATGCCGCCGAATTCGTCATGGCAGGCGTGCAGGACGATGCGGTCGATCTCGACTGGCTGACCGAGATCAATTTGCACCCACTTCGCTTTGTCGGGCGACGATTCGATTCCGCTGTGATAGCCGTACTCCGGCTTCTTCGCGAGCGGCTGTGCCTTCGGTGTGAGTTCGCGAATCTCCTTTTCAAGCCGCGTGAATTCATCGCCGCCAGCGACGCGGATCTCGTTCTCAAGCTGTCCGATCTTCGCTTGCTGGTCCCGCTGCTTCGCCAGCAGATCGCGTCGCTGTTGTTCGATCGACGGATCGAGATCGTACGGCCGCTCGGCCCGATCAACCGCCGCGAAGACCGCTTGCAGGCCGTAGTAATGCTGCTGCGTGAACGGGTCGAACTTGTGATTGTGGCACTGAGCGCACTGAATCGTCACGCTGCAAAACGTGTTGAGCGTGGCCGTGACCATCTCGTCCCGATCGTTGTGCCGAGCCACCTTGCCGTCGATCTTCGATTCGGGAACCTCGACGTGTCCAATGAAATCCCACGGCCCGGCCGCGATGAAGCCCAAGCCAAGAATCCCGTCCGCTGTGCCGGGAAACAGCACGTCACCAGCGATCTGTTCTTCGACGAAGCGAGCATACGACTTGTCTTCATTGAACGAGCGAATGACATAATCGCGATACGGCCAGGCATTCGGCCGCAGCTTATCTTTGTCATAGCCGCAGGTGTCGGCATACCGCGCGACGTCCAACCAGTGGCGGCCCCAACGCTCGCCGTAATGCGGCGACGCGAGCAGCCGATCGACCAATCGTTCATAAGCCGTCGGATCGGGATCGTGTACGAACTCATGGACCTCTTCCGGCGTCGGCGGCAATCCGGTGAGGTCATAAGTCACCCGCCGAATCAGCGTGCGGCGATCGGCTTCAGGGGACGGTGCCAATTTCATCTCGCGCTGCTTCGCGAGAATGAACGCATCGACGGGATTTCGGACTTCCAATTTGAGATTTGAGATTTGAGATTTGAGATTTGGAATCTCCGGCACTCGAGGTCGCACGACCGGCTTGAACGACCACCAGTCGGTGTTCGTGATGACCGGATCGTCAATCCGAAATCCGTTCGGCCATTTCGCTCCGCCGGCAATCCACTGCTCGATCGCAACGACTTCTTCGGCCTTGAGTGGCTCGCCGTTCTTCGGCATCACCGGGCGTTTGCCGTCTTGCGATTTCAGGACGCTGAGCAAGTGGCTGTCGCTCGGCTTTCCCGATTCGACGAATCCGCTCTTCGACATCTCGTCGGCCGTTTGCAGAGCGAAGCCGCCCTTGTGATCGACTGAGTTGTGGCAGCTCAGGCAGCGTTTCTGAATGACTGGGACGACGCGGTCGCGGAAGAGGTCATCGGCGTGCGCGGGGAGATTGAGGAATACGACCAACAGAACCGCACAGACTGACAAGAACGGCCGAGCATGTTGCCCCGTCCCTGGTCGGGCAGGAATGCCCAACCTACGAACTGCGAGTGTTCGCCGCGTCATTTCTTGCCTTTGTTGTTCGGCTTCTTATTGTTCTTGTTGTCGTTGGCCTTGTCGGCGGCTTCGGCCTGTTTGACTTGTTGCAGTTCGCGTCCCAGCTTCGTGGTGTCGGCAGCGATCTTGTCGCGAATGCGTTGCATCTTTTGGTCGGCGGCTTCGGTGGCATCGGCGGCGGCTCGCATGGCTTGTAGAGACGATTTGATCTCCGGGTCGGCGTCGATCAGGTTGCGAAGTTTCGCTCGGAGTTGATTGACTCGGTCCTGAGCGTCCGCGAGATTGGCTCGCGCAGACTTCGCGGAGGAGTCTCCTTCGAGAGCGATCTGTTCGCGTTCGCTGGTTGCCAATTTGTCTTTGCTGGCCTGAGCGATCTCTTTGCGTTTCGCGTCGGCCGAGAGTCCCTCGTCCGCGCGGACCGTCTTCAATCGAGCTTCGGCCTCGGCGACCTTTTTCGCGGCGGCTTGATACTCGGGCTTGGCTTTGAGCGTCTTCAGCACGGGAGCGGCGGCCTCGTCATACGCTTTCTTGGCGGCGTCCTGTTCGGCCAGCGCCTTGTCGATGCCAGAGGTTTTCTCGTGCTTGGCCTCGATCCGCTTGCGGGCTTCATCCAACTTTTGACGAGCGGCTTTCTCCTTGCCTTCGGTCTCGGCCAGCGCCTTCTGAGCGTCCTGCAAATCTTTCTGGTCGCTCTTCAGTTTGTCCTGAGCTTTTTTAACGTCTTCTTTCTCGTCCTTGATCTTCTGATCGTCCTTCGTTTCCTGTGCGGCATTGCTCTTATTCTTATTGTTGTTCTTTTGAGCAAAGCACTCCGACGCGCCCAGCGAGGCAGTGACGATGAGTGCGAAACTGACAATCACGAACCGAACCATAATCGACTCCTGAGGCGAACTCGCCTTGTCATTTCTTGTTCATGCACGGACGCGGTGCTTTGTCCGATTCCCGCGTTCTGGCGAAGCGCGGCTACTCCGGGTTAGCCGACGACTTCTTCGATGACGTGGCCGTGGTCGAGGACGAACATCGGACGGCCTTCTTTGTTGGCGACGCGAGATTCCTGATCGATGCCCAGCGAATGATAAATCGTGGCGGCGATGTCGGCCGGGCCGAAATGTTTCGTGGTTGGATACGCAGCTTGTTTGTCGCTGGCTCCGACGACTTGGCCGACTTTCGTGCCGGCTCCGGTGAAGAAGATTGAGCCGCAGGCTCCCCAGTGATCACGGCCGCCACCCTTGTTGATCTTCGGAGTGCGGCCGAACTCGGTGAGGAACACGACCAGCGTGTCGTCAAGTAATCCGCGTTGCTTGAGATCGGTGATCAGCGCGGCGAATGCTTTGTCCATGCCGGCGACGTGATAGCCGCGCATCGCCATCTGGCTGATGTGCGGGAACTTCTGTTCGGGGACATTGTGGTTGTCCCACAGATTGCCGTAGTCCGGGTCGTAGCCGTAATCGACCATCACGAATCGCGCACCCGCCTCGACGAGCCGCGCGGCCATCAAACAGCGGCCACCGATTTTCGTGCGGCCGTAGGTGTCACGCACCGAATTCGATTCTTTGCGGATATCGAAGGCGTCCCGAATCTTGCCGGAGGTCAGCAGGCCCAGCGCGCTCGAAAAGTTGCCATCGACCGTTTCGGCCAGACGTTGTTGTTCGATGTTGCGTTGCACTTGATCGAATGTCTGCCGCAAGGCCGCTCGGCGGTCGAGTCGCGTCAGCGAGACACCCTCCGGCATGTCGAGCAATCGGGGACGCAGGTCTTCGTCGCTGATTGGCGATGGGTTTTCAGATTTCACACCGACGGTGAAGTCGGGTTGCTCCGGTTGACCGCCGACGCAGAACGGGGCGTACTGATCTCCCAGCCAACCGCCGACGAACAAGGCATACGGCGGCGGTCCGGGCCGAGTGACCCCTGGCACCGCGATGTAACCGGGCAAGCCGTTTCGCGAACCTTGCAGATGCCAGACGAGCGACCCGATGTTCGGCTCGGAGAAAAGCTGTGCCATCGTGACCTTGCGGCCGGAGAGCGTGTAAGCCTGGCTCAGCAAGTGATCGTTACTGTCGTGTGAAAAGCTGCGGACCACGGCGAGCTGATCGGCGATCTTCGCGAGATTCGGGCACGCTTCGCAGAACTGCACGCCGGGCAGCTTCGTGTCGATGGCATTGAGCGTTCCGCGAATCTCTTCAGGAGCTTCCGGTTTTGGATCGAATGACTCGAGATGCGTGACTCCTCCGCCCATCCAGAGGTAAACGACGGACTTGGCTTTGCCGAAACTCGCGGCGCGAGTTTCATTCGCGGCCGCGACCGTGCCCAGCGCCGATGGCACCAACGTCGCGGCCACGCTGACGGAGCCGACTCGCAGCACATCGCGGCGATTGACCAGCGAAGTTCCGGGGCCGAACAGCGGATCGAGGCGTGACAGTTGTGGCATGGCGGCGAGACCTCATCAGGCAGGTGACAGGCGAACCGACTGTCCTACAGAAGATCGGCCAAATGGCGGCGTCGCATTATGCCCGGTGAATCGTTGGCTGGGCAAGCCGCAGATTCCATCCGTGCGGCCAGCACAAGAAGGAAGAAGCCCGGCTTTTTCGGAAAAGCCGGGCTGCTGAGGATCGCACTACTCGCCCATCAGTTCCTTGACCTTCGGCTCAATCGCCTCCGCCCAAGTCGTGTAGCTTTTTTCGTTGAGGTGCAGCAGGTCGGGCATGACCTCTTTGGAGAGGGTGCCGTCCGCGTTCAAGAATTTGTCGCCGATGTCGAGGTAGTGAACCATCTCGCCGTCGGCCAGCTTCCTGATGCTGAGGTTCGCTCCGACATTGACCTTGCGCTGCGGATGATTGACATCCGCACCGCGCGGGAAGATTGCCAGCACGAGAATCTTCGTCTTCGGCAGTTTCGTGCGCAGCTTCTTGACGATCGCCTCGACTCCTTCGGCAATCTGAACCGAGGAATTCGTCCCGGAGTTGTTCGTTCCGATCATCAGCACCGCCGCCTTGGGGGAGATCCCTTCGACGTTGCCGTTGTCCAGCCGCCACAAGACGTGCTGAGTTCGGTCGCCGCCGATCCCCAGATTCACCGCGTTGCGCGGCGTGTAGTGCTTCTGCCACGCCGCCTTACCGGAACCTTCCCAGCCCTGCGTGATCGAGTCGCCGATAAGCAGCAGATCGACGTTGCCTGTCTTCACTCGTTCGTTGAACGACTCGTGCCGTTTCATCCAACCGCCGTCGCGCGGAACGGGGGTGACCGCGTCGTTGGCCTTGTCCTGAGCAAGCAGTGCTGACACCGACAGGCCGAGCACCAACAGCACGAACGAACGAGACCAGCGCACAGATTTGAGAGACATCGAAAACTCCTTCAGGTGGGAAAAACACACAGGCAGGTGAAACGGTTATTCGGCAGACGACTCCGAATGGGAACTCGGAGCGCCGCATTTGGGGCAGGTGAATTCGGTCTGTTCAGGAATGTACTCCGCCTTGCAGAACGTGCAGAGGGTCGATTCCGGTGGCGACGGTTCCGCGGGAGCGACAGGTGCCGCTTCGTTGATGACGGTTGGAAAACTCAGGTCGATGATTGGGCGAGCAAACGAACTGCTGCCGCTCCTGCTGTTCGGGGAATCGCTCGACGAAGACAGACTCGCCAGCAACGAATCGTCCGACGAGCCTTTCGATGAACCTTTGGACGATTTGGAGTTGCTCTTCGAGTCACTGCCGTTGTTCGATCCCGACGCGAGGGCGACCAGCACTCCGACAATGACGACGATTCCCAGCGTCAGGAACACAATCCACGCGGTCAGTTTGATGGCTCGGTCGGTGTCGTACAACTCGTAGCCGTAGCTGAAGAAAAACACGCTGCCGACGTAGACGGGAACCAGCAGCGCCAAGGTTCCGATGCCGCGTTCTTCGGCCCAATTGTGTTCGAGCCAAGTTTGGTGGATGACGGCGATGATCGTTCCCAGGCAGGCCAACGCCATCAATCCGCCGGGGATGACCATGTGCAGCGGCTTGCCGGGCAACGCGGTGTCGTGGTGGTAATTGGCCACTTCTCGCGTTTTCTTCCGCACTGCTCGAGCTTTGAAATCCGACTTCGGCATGTTGGTCTCGTCGTCAGCGCCGCACGGCGTTTGAGTCGTGCGGAATCCTAGCGACCAGCCGTCTGTTTTTCGCTTGTCAGGAACGTGACCAAGTCGACGAACTCATCGACCGTCAGCGTCTTCTCCAGCCCGTCGGGCATGACGCTGCCCGCATGAGCCTGCGACTCTTCGATGTCGGCCTTGCGGAGCGAATGCTTCTTGCCTTGATTGTCGGCGAGCACCAACGTGTCCGCCGTCTCGGAGACCTTCAGACCGCTCAGTACTCGGCCGTCATTCATCGCGACCGTCTGCGATTGAAACCCGGCAGCGATCGTGCGACTGGGGTCCAGCAGCGATTCGATGATGTGGATGCGAGAGAAGCGACTGCCGATGCCGGTCAGTTCGGGACCGATCTTTTCTCCCTGATCGTTGAGCCGATGGCACTTCAAGCACTGCGACTTCTCAACCGTGAGGAACAGCTTGCGACCCCGTTCGACGTTGCCCGGTCGGGCCAGCGCCGCCTCGACCAATCGTTCGTGTTCCTCCTTGGAACTCTTCTGGCGAAACCGAGCGTGAAATTCGGTGGCAGCATCGGGCGTGTTGCCAAGCTCGATGAGCAACCGGTTGGTCCCTTTCGCCAGTTCGGCCTCGAAGCGATCGGAATCGGGTTGGAATCGGCGCGGCTCGGCGCGTTCCAAAACCAACTTGCCGTTCAGCCAGACGCGCAGCGGAGCGTTGCTCGACATCAAAAACTGTGCGGCGGTCGGATCGGCCACGCTGAGCTCCGAGTGAGCTACCCACATGCCGTTCGATTTACCGTCGGTTCGCAGCCGTGATTCGGGACCGCTCCCAAAGAGGAACTGCCAGCGATCATTGCCCGTGTCGGACTTTGGCTCGGATTTGGATTTGCCTCCCAACAAGCCGACATAAGCGGCCGCCGCGTCCGGTTTGACTGGTCCCACAACATTCCAAGCGGCAAGAACACCACTCGCTCCCTGAAGTTCGCGAACCGTACGTTCCAACTCCGCACCGCGTTCGCTCTTGATCCCTTCACGGTGCGCCCACAACGTCAGCATTTGGGCCGCCACGTTCAGCACGTCGCTCGACGAGTTTCGCATCGCGACCTTCTCAACGTCTCCCGCTTGTTCCGGCCCGCCGAGTTCCGCGAGACATTTCAGCGCGCTGAGCTGCGTCGTCCGATCCGGCAGCGCGGCGACAGCGAGCGGGACCGCGCGCGGTTCGCGGAGTTGCCGCAAGGCGTCGAGACACACGCGGCGGATTTCGGGATCATCCATGCTCGCCGCGTTCAGCAAGATTGGGACCGCGTCGCGCACTTCCAGTTGCCCCGCCGCGATCGCTGCCGCGAGTCGGACTTCCGGCCACTTGTCGCTCAAGAACCCCGGAACGAGTCCGACGGCGTCGGCGATCCGCAGATTCGCCATGACCTCAATCGCCGCCGCGCGAGCAACGAATGACTCCGAACGAGTGCTGCTGAGAAGCAACGTGACAACGGGTTGGCTCACTTCGGACTTGGTCCGTGAGTCGACTTCGTTGCGCGGCCCCAAGGCTCGGAGCACCTCCGCGAGTAATTGGTCATTGGCGAGCAGCGGCGCAAACGCCAGCAGTCGCGACTCGCGATCCGCACCCAAGCCTTCGCTCCACATCGAAAAGGCCGCGATTCGTGCCGGAGCAAGCTGTCGGGTGTCGGAGACGAACGCTTGCAGAGTTTCTCGCCGAGCCTCCGCCGGATGCTCACGCAGCGATGTCAGAATCAGAGCTTGAGCCTCCGGATGGTCGCCCTCTTTCAGCCATGCCGAAAGCGCGTCCAACTTCGTCGGAATCTTTTCACGCTGCATCCGCTGGAGGACTTCCAATCGCACGGCCTGATCCGGGTCGGCCAGCAAACGATTCAAAGTTTGCTCGATGAGATCGGTTTTCTCCCAGTCCACGGTATTCGCCGGGCGCGGCGCGGGACGGAATCCCCAATAGACCCATTGATCCGGCGGCTTCCGATGCACGCGGCT
>QWQF01000254.1 GCA_003669125.1 Planctomycetota bacterium | reverse complement strand
CGAGGTCACGGTCCAGAAGGACAAGGCGTTGACGGTCTCGGCCGACGCGGCGGGCGATGTCCTCGAAGCGATTGACCCGCGCGAGTTGTCGCTGTTGTCGCAGGATGGCTCGCTGGCGTATCGGTATTACTCGCAGCCGGCCTCGTTGAAGGTGTCGGCCGCGAAGCATGAGATTCAAGAAGTCGTTGAGACGGTCGTCTCGCGTGGCTTGGTCGAGGTGGTCGTCGATGAAGACGACAAGGCGTCGTATCGCTGCCGTTTCAAACTCAAGACCAGCGAGCGGCAACGGCTCCGCATCGACCTGCCCAAGGGAGCGGAAATCCTCGGCGTCCTGGTCGACAACAAATCGGTCTCGCCGGAGAAGGCGGGCAAAGGCTCGGACGATGTGTTCGACAGTTATTTCGTGAGCGTCGCTCGCGCCGGGAAGTCGGACGAGCCGTTTTCGGTCACGCTGCAATTCCTGTGGCCGATCAACCCGAAACCATTTGATGGCAAGTTCGGTAACCTGCGAGTTTCATTGCCGCGCATTGGCGGTCCGAAAGGTTCGGCGGTCGCGGTGCAGCAACTGCGATCCGTCGTCTGGGTGCCGGAGAAGTTTTCGCTCGTCGGCACGCCGGACCTCTTCATTCGCGAGCAGCACTTGACGCTCGAACGAGCGATCAACGGCCAGGTCACTTCGACGGTCAATCAAAGTGAACTCGATCAATGGATCGGCACGTCGTCGGTTGGCGTGGCCGACTTCGCGACACAAGGCCAAGCGTACTCGTTCCACAATCTCGGCGGTGCGGAGCATCTCGAAGTGACGTGGTGGAAGGTCAGCTTCGCCGCGATCGTCGCGACGTTTTCCCTGTTCGTGCTCGGCGTCGTGTTGATTCCAACGACGTGGCGCAACCGGCTCGGCTGGGTGTTGGCCGGAGTGCTGATCGCCGTCTGTGCCGGCCTCAACGACGCTGACACGGTCTTGCACGGAGTCGCCGCTGCTCGCTGGGGCGTCGTGTTGATGTTCTCGTTGTGGATCGTGCAGTCGTTGTTCGGAGCCGCCCGACGCTCGAACGGCAACCGCTTCGATTGGCCGCAACCGTTCCCAGCCACTGTCAGTCCACCACCAGAGTCCAGTTCGTAGTCCGCCTGCAGGCGGAGCCGATCCCACGGCACGACTGAGAATCAAATCGCACAAGTTCCAAACACCGCCTGAAGGCGGAACTAGCAACGGAAGCCTTCGATGACCGGCAACCGCAATTCTCTGTCTGCGAAATCCTCGCAATCGGCGTTTCAATCCTGTGTTGTTTTGAAGCGCCGATTGCGCAGATGTTCGCAGAGGCTCTTGTATCTGGCTGGATTCTGCCTTCTGCCTTTCGCCTTCTGTGTGGCTCAGGACGATCTCAAAGAGCGTCGCGTGTTCGTGCCGGTGGAAGATCTCGACACGGTCATCGCCAAGGACCAGCGCGGCGTGTTGTTGCCGAGGGATGAGTTTCTCAAGCTGTATCGGGACGCTCAGAAGAACGCACCGGTGAAGACGACCGCTCCGGTCGGTGCGGTGATTTCGGGAGCGACGTACTCGGCGAAGTTTGACGGTGAGCAACTGGTCGTTCAGGCGACGATCAAGATCCGTCAGTTTGCCGATTCGTGGCAGGCGTTGCCGTTGCCGTTCGGAGCGATGGCGGTCGAGAACGCGAAGCTCAATGGGCAGCCGGCAAAGCTGGGGCGCAACGAGCAGACGTTGTTCTTGCTCAGCGACGCGCGCGGCGAGCACACGTTGACTCTCGAACTTTCGACGCCGTTGTCGGCAGTCGGAGCGGACAAGGTCGCATCAATCGGCGTGCTGCCGGGAATCGCGGGGACGTTGAAAATCGCAGTGCCGGCGGGAAAGCATTTGCAACTCGACGGACTGAGCATTGAGCGACCGGCCGCGAATGATCAGCCGGCAAATTATGAACTCGCGGTCGGCGGCAAGCGGAACGCGGTGGCGATTCAACTCACCGATCGGCAGCGCGAACGAGCGACCGATTCGCTGTTGTTCGCGACGACCGGCTTCGGGTTGCGAGTCGCTCCGGGCGAGATCACTTGGCACGCAGTCACGGCGTTGCAGGTGCATGGCACGCCGCTCGATCGGTTGGTCTGCGTCGTGCCGAAGACGCTGGAGATCACTGATGTCGATTCCAACGGACTCGAAGCGTGGGAGTTGTCCGATCATCCCGACGATGCGAACTCGACGCGGATCACGTTGAATTATCGGCAGCCGTTCGACGGTTCGCGGCGGATCGACTTTCGCGGCGTGATGGCAGTGCCAGCGGGCGAGTCGTGGCGCGTGCCGACGTTGAAGATCAATCAAGTCACATCGCACATCGGTCGAGCACTCGTGCAACACGCTCCGGCCGTGCGGTTGCGGACGGTTGAATCGGTCGGCGTGCGGACGGCGACGGTCAGCGATGCCGATCTGAAATCCATCGGCACTGCGGGAGCGACCGATGCCGGGCAAGTCGCGTTGCTGTTCGATGTCTGGAAGGAAGATTTCTCGCTGGGCTTCGTCGCGCAGCCGAAAGAGCAGGACGTGCAGGCGAGCATCTCGTCGATCTTCGATCTGACGGCGACGGGTCTCGACTTGATCACCGCCGCGACGATGGAGACATCGTTCGCTCCGTTGTTTGAATTGGAAGTCGCGTTGCCAGCCGAGTGGTTGCTGACGGCGGTCTCGGTCAACGGTCAGCCGTTGCCGTGGCAAGTCCGTACGAAAGAAGACGAGCCGGGAATCAATCACATTCGCATCCCGTTGCCGCAACCGCTGCGACCAGGCCAGCAGGCGAAGCTCGAAGTCCGAGCACACCGCGACCCCGACGGCTGGCCGGTCGAGGACCAGCCGGTCGATGTGACTCTGCCGGAGTTGCGTCTGCCGCAGTCGTCGGTCTCCGAAGGGACGTACGTCATCAAGGCCGATGCGGACCTCGATGTCGTCCCCGGCGACATCAACGGACTCGATCCGACCAACGTGCCGGTTCCTGGAACACGGCTGGGCTTCGCGTATCAAGACACGCGGTTCGGCGGCACGCTGAAGATCGAACGCAAACCATCGCGAGTCGCCGCTCGCACGCTGACGTTCGCGCGACTCGACAAGCAAACGCTGCACGCGCACTTCGAGTCCGAGCTGACGATCACCGGCGGCGGCCTGCGAGTGCTGGAAGTGTCGTTGGCGGAATCCGCCGGAAAGGATTTGCGATTTCAACTCGCGAGCGGAGCCGCTCGCATCGTCGAACAGACATCGCGACCCGGAGAGAATGGCGAATTGATTTGGACGCTACACCTGGATCGGCATTTGGTCGGAACAGCGACGCTGGTGGTGACGTCGGTCGCGGCACGCGAGCAGCTCAAAGTAGCCGAGTCACTCCGTGACTCGAATGCGGTTCCGGTCGCGGAGCGACCGGTCTACTTTGGAATCCCGCACCTCCGCATTGTGCAAGCCGACCGCCAGAACGGTTTCATCTCCATCGAAGCCGAGGGCGATCAGCGTCTCACGATCACCGCACAAGACGGCAACAAAGCGAATCTTCCCGAAGTCGATCCGATCGACCTTCCCGCCCCGCAGGCTTACGCGCCGAGCCAACGCATTGTCGCCGCGTATCGCTATTTCGCCGGCACTCCGAACATTTCCATCGCCGACGAACGCTTCGATCGCCTGCCGGTCCCGACCGCGATCTGCCGAATCGCCTCGATCAACAGCGTGCTCAGCCCCGCCGGCGAGTTCCAGCATCAAGCGACATTCCACTTCACCGCCGTCGGAGTGCAAAGCCTGCGAATCAAGTTCGACACCGCCACATCCCCTCTCCCCTTGGGAGAGGGTGGCCGAAGGCCGGGTGAGGGAACCGAGCGCTCCACAAACCTCACGAAGACAGCGGACTCCGCGACCGAGAGTCAAACGGCGTCCGGATCCCTCACCCCAGCCCGCTCCCAAGGGGAGAGGGGGCCGGACAGGCGACAATCCGCTGATCTGTGGGCCGCGCTCGTTGATGGCCACCCCGTCGAAGTTCGCCGAGCCGATGGCGCGTTCCTCATCCCGCTGCGGCCGAGCGATGATCCGGCGGCCGAGCGGTCGTTGCAGTTGTTCTATCGGACGAACGTGCCGGCGCTGCGCGGCACGGGCGAGTTGCGTCAGCCGCCTCCGGAGTTGACGGTGCTCAACGGAGCGGGCGTGTCGCAGCCGATGCAGGTGCTCGACCAACAATGGGAACTGCGTTACCCGCCCGACCTGCTGCTGACCGACAGCCAAGGAGTTTTTGTTCCCGACCCCGCCACCCCGCTCGACCGTAGCGATTGGCTGAGCAACTTGCCGAAGTCACTGTCGCTGCCGAGCGTTCGTAACATCGGCCGCATGGTCTCAGCGCTCGTGCTGGTCCTGGCGATCGTCGCCGTGATCTGGTCGCGATTCCGTTGGGGCTGGAAGCGTGGTGTCGTCGCTTCGATCGTGTTGCTGGGGATCGGGTCGTTCCAGTGGTTCACTGTGGCTTCGCGAATACAAACCGCGCTAGATGCGTCCCATCCAAAGAGCAGTGCGGTGAGTGGCTGGTTCGGTCAAGAACAGCAGAATGCAACGTACTTTGGCGAGGCCGCCCAATCATTGGATGGCGTCGCCGAGGCTGTGGACGCACCGATGGCGGCCCCACATGCGATGACGCCGATGGCCGCTGAGCCGAATGTTCCCAAGCCTGCGGATGAGTCTTTGCTCGAATTACAGAAGGAACTCACGAAAAAGCTGGCCGAGGAAGCCGAAGGTTTGAAGCGAGCTGACAAGAGCGTGAAACGAGGCTTTGCGATGAAGACGAAGGACGGACGCGAACTTCGCGACCAGGTGTCCGACTCGAAGGCCGAGGACTTTGCTCGTGATAATGGCATCTCGTTCCGGCAGGGTTCTCCTGGCCAGTTGCCATCACCAAAATACATGAACGACGATGTGCAATACGTTCCGCCCGGTCCCAGCCGCGCAGGCTCAAGCGAACGTGGCGGACTTTTGTCGCTGACGATGGCGATGGAATCGCAGGACGGGGCGGCGACGAAAAAGTTTCGGTATCTCGGAACGGAGACGGCCGCGAGCGGGATTGGGCTGGATCTGGTTTACGAGAATCGGGCGACGGGTTGGACCGGGCGGGGCGTGTGGATCGCGGCGTTGGCGTTCCTGGCGTGGGTGCTGCCTCCGAATCGGCGGACCTTCAAAGCCAGTTGGGCCGCGCTGGGGCTGACGTTGCCGTTGGCTCTGTCCGCGATCGTGCCGCTGGCGTGGCAGAACACGCTCGACGGAATCTTCTTCGGCACCGTCGCCGCGATCGCCCTGTGGACGCTCCGCGCGGCGGGCGAGTCGCTCGCCAGCGCGTGGCCACGCATGAAAACGAAATCGTTCTGGACACGTTCACTGACGCGACGGACGGCCTCTTTGTGTCTCTTTGCGTTCTTTGCGGCCAACTCCGCGTTCGCTCAAGCGCCGCAAGTTCAAAGGCCGGCGGTCGCGCCGCCGGTCAATCCGAATCCCGACATCCCCGCGCGGCCGACGATTATTTTTCCGTTCGATGATGCGAAAGACCCGCTCGCGGCCGAGCGGGTGTATCTGCCGCACGCGAAGTTCGTCGAACTCTGGAACGCGGCGCATCCCGAATCGCGAGTCGCTCCCCCCGCGCCGCAAGACGGTCTCGTGGCCGAGGCGTTGGTCGTGGTCGCTCCGAACAAAAAGGTGGACGGAGCCGATGCGACGGCGAAGGTCACGGCACGCATCACGCTGTTCAGTTTTCGCAAACAACAAATCGTGCTGCCGATCCCGCTGCGACTGGCGTCGCTCAGCGAAGCGAAGCTGGATGATGCTCCGGCGGCGTTGGTCGTGCGCGATGAGAACGGCACGACACGGTTGCATGTCGTGATCGACAA
The DNA here is from genome assembly GCA_003669125.1 of Planctomycetota bacterium. Taxonomy (GTDB): domain Bacteria; phylum Planctomycetota; class Planctomycetia; order Planctomycetales; family Planctomycetaceae; genus SXKJ01. Next base: position 24,238 of record QWQF01000254.1, on the reverse strand, counting down.
GCCGGGACTGCATGTGCTCGACCTGACGGCCGAGGTGCCGGTGAATCAGCAAGGTCCGTCCGGGCAATTGGTGATCGGCGTCGATCCGCTGCCGAGCGGCAAGCTGCTGTTCGTCCCACCGGCGGAGGACGTGACGTTCCGAGTGAACGGGGCGAGCAATTTGTTTCGGATGCGCAACGGCACGGTTGCGGGCGAGGGGGAGAAAAAGAACTACTTCGAGGTGCCGATCAGCGCGGGTGGCGACGTTCGATTCGCGTGGCAACCGAAGCAGGCGGCGGGGGCGGTCGATGCCATTGTGCAATCCGATTCGGCGACGGCGGTCGGAGTTGAGGACGCTGGCATCCGCATCTCGTCCGGCTGGTCCTTCAAAGTCCCGCGCGGGGCGATCAACGATTTGTCATTCTCGCTGCCGAAGGAATTGAAAGTCCGCTCGATCAGCGGGCCGGATGTCGGTGGTTGGGAACTGGGCGAGAATGTCGATGGCCGCGCGCTGCGTGTCTTCCTGCGTCGAGCGGTCAGCGATCAGACGTCACTGGCGTTTGAGTTATTTCTGGAGACTCGCGTCGCTGACGAAGCAGTGTTGATCCAAGTGCCGGTGTTCGCTCCATTGCAGGTATCGCGCGACTTCGGCGTCATCGGACTCTTCGCCGCGCCGCAGTTCTCGTTGAAGAATATCGCGACGAAGGGACTGACGCAGATCAATGCGAATCAATTCGCACCGCCGGTGAATTTGACGAGCGTCACGTCCGCACCTCTGAGTGCGTTCCGGTACACGGCGCGGCCGTTTGAGGTCAGCTTCTCGGCACAACGACGAGCACCGGAATCGACCGGCTTCGCGGAACACGCGCTGATCGTCGAGCGTCGCAAGGTGCGGATGTCGTCGCGTCTGCGATGGGAATTGGCCGGTGCGCTGCGATCGAGCGTCAGCGTGCAGTTGCCGCCGATGTGGTTGCCGGTTGATGTCGATGCGACCGCTCTGCAAGACTGGCACATTGATCCGACGACGAACGTGCTGACGGTCGAATTCACCGAACCGCGCATCGGTGCGGTCGAGCTCGTGCTGCAAGGCAACGTCGCGAAAGAACCGGAAGACGCGATTGCCGAAATCACCGCGCCGACTCCGCTGGAACTCAGCAAGCTGGTCACGCAAGCGGCAGTCTGGTTCGATCCGGCGTATCAGGCGACGGTCAGCAGTTCGAACACTTGGAAGACATCCGACCCGGAGCACTGCAGCGAGGAACTCCGCAACAAACTCAGCCGGCCGGCGAAGTTCGTGTTCTCATCGAACGTGGTGATGCCGGAAGTGCTGGGATTTGATTTGGCTCGCGCGGTGCCGAAGTTGTCGGCGGACGCGGTCTCGCTGGTGACGGTCACGGACACGGCGGTCGATTACTCGTTGGCGCTGCAGTGGAAGATCTCCGAGGCGGCGTCGGACACGTTCACGTTCACAACTCCCGATTGGCTGGCGGGGAAGTTGGATTTCCAGGGAGCCGCGATTCGGCAGACATCGTTCGCATCGGCGGGCGAGGGAAGCGGTCACACGCGTTGGACCGTCACGCTGCAAGATCCGATCGGCTCACGGTACTTCCTGCTGGCGACCGCGACGCTGCCGCCGCCGGCCGAGAAGCGTGAAGTCACCACTCCGACGATCACGTTCGAGCGGCATGTCGCGGCCGAAGGGGACGACACCGCTGTCGCGCCGGCCGACGGGCAAGAGGCGTCGCCGTTCTCACCGCTGGAGACACAGCGGCAGTACGTCGTGGTCATCAACCTCAGCGGCAATCAGCTCGCGCCGATCGGCGCGGTTGGTGAGTCGGTGCAGCGTGACGAACTGCCGATCGTCGTCGATCAGCATCTTGTCGATCAGGCGACAGCCGTGCTGAGAATCAGAGGCCAGAAGTCCGATGTCGGCGATCAGAATGCGGAAGTCGCTGCGCCGAAGTGGTCGTTGAAGTCGTTCGCGGCTCAGGCCGGAGCTGCGGCATCGGTGAACCTTGCGGACCTGACGACGGTGCTCGCGGCGGACGGAACGTGGCGGATGCAGTGCGTCTACACGATCAAGAATCGCTCGCGGCAGTTCCTCGCTTTGCAACTGCCGGCGAAGTCGCAGGCACTATCGGTCTTCGTCGCCGATCAGCCGTCGCGGTTGGTCGAGCTGAAAAAGGATGGCAAAATTTATCAGCTCATCGCGCTGCCGAAGACCAGCGAGGCGGATTTGTCGTTCCAGGTGAAGCTGGTGCTCAGCGGTCGCCTCGCGACGGGGTCGTTGCCACGCGGATTGAAGGTCTGGTCCGACGAAATCGAACTGCCGACGCCGAGCGTCGTGTCGCTGTCCGACGACAAGGAGTTCGGCATCCCGGTCGCGCGCACTCTGTGGGCAGTGCATGTCCCGCAAGAGTGGTCCGCCAAGCCGATCAACGATCCGTTGCGGCACAATCTCTCTCCGCAAGCCGCGGACACCGCCGATGTCGCGTACCGCTCAACGTGGCTGCAAGAGGCGAACGAGTTGATGCGCGTCATCGAGGGAAACAATCCCAGCTCACAGAAGATGCAGGCGCGGAACAACCTCAAGCAGATTGGCTTGGCGCTGCACAACTACGACAACCGATCCGGCATCGGTCCCAGTGCTGTCCCGCAGTCGGAAGATGGCCGCAAGCTGGCGGAATCCGTGAAGGAGTTCGATGCGAAGTGTGCTGACCTCGAAAGCCGCATCATCCTCGATACGACTGACTCCGGCCTGAACTTTTACGTTGCGAAGGATCAGCAGCAGGCAGCTCAAGCTCATGCCGCGCAGAGGCAAGCCCAGAAAAACGCGAACGGCAGACTCTTCTTTGGCCAAGGCGGCCAGCAAGGGGGCGGTTTCCAACGCCAAGTCATTACGGACAACAACGACGCACTGTTCTTCGGCAACTCGGGGTTCATCACCAACGGCGAAGATCGCAACGGCAACGGGATCCTCGATCCCGGCGAAGACACGGACGGCGACGGAGTGCTGAACTTGAACGTGGGCAGCGTCCGTGACTTAGTCCTGGGCGCCAACGTGAATGGCACGAGTCCGGACCTCGGGCTGAAGTTCAAACTCAACGTTGAGTCCGATGCGCAGCCGGCGGCGCAAACGGCCAAGCCGGGACAGCCAGTCGGCGGCAAAGAAGTGACTCGCCAATCGGCGACCGGCAAGGGAGTCAGCGAAGTCGAGAGAGCCTCGCGCCGCAAACAAGCGGTCGATCAACTCGGCGAACTCAACAAAGCGGTGGACAACGAGAAGTTCGCACAGCAGCAAGTTCAGCAGTTCACCAATCAGCAACCGCAGAGCCGATCGTCGGGCGTTTCCAATTCCACTCTCGATGTCGCGCCAGAACAACCAAATGCGGCCGGGGTGAATGGAGTCGCCGCGGGATCGACCGGAAGCGGACCGAGCGGCGGTCAGTTTGGGACGGATTGGTCCGATCTCAGCAACCGTCGCCGAAACCGTTACGGAATGCCGCCAGGCGGAGGCCAACAAGGTGGCGGCGGTGGCCTGGGAGGCGGTGGCCATGCCAGCGATCCAGCGATCCAAAGGGGACGACTCTCGTTCGGAGTTGGTGTGAACAGCAATTCGGGAGACGCAGGCACGCTCGTGATGTCCGATGGCACTGTGAGGAGTTCTACCGTGCAGGTCGGTCGTCGCCCCGGAGTCAATAATCTCAACGGTGTTCAGGATCCGACAGTCCTTTACACTCAGGTCTACGAAGTTGATGACTTGGTTTTGACGCAGCAAGGCTGGACGCAAGCCGGCGGGTTGTCGCTGCCCATCGAGATTTTGCCAAATTCGAAGGACGAGAAATTGGGAATGACGGTCTTACGATTCTCTCGCGCGAGCGGTTCGCCGCGGTTGGCGTTGTCCGTGCGGCCGAATGAATCGGACAAGTTGGGACTCGGCTTGGTGTGGGCAGCGGTCTGGGCCTCGATCGCGATCTGGCTGCTGCGGCTGATCGCCGGTTCATCGAGCGGTTCATCGAGCGGTTCGACGTGCCGACAAGCCACCGCCAGACTGAGCGCGCTCGGACTGCTGGGCATGTTCTTCCTGCCGTCGCCGCTGAGCGAACTCTGCTTTCTGGTCTTCGCGCTCGCGGCCATCGTACTGGCGATTGGCGCACTGCGAAGTCGCCGTCAGAATGCGGCGGCCTCGTAGGCGAGTCGCCACATTCGCCAGAACGTGGTTCTAGGTTGGCTGGCGAACGTGGCTACGGATTGGAGACGGCCCTCTTGCCGCAAGACTTGTGCGTCAACGCGATCGGTGTCGAGATGCGGTTCGCGTCGGAGCAACTCGGCGTGCGCGACGTGAACTTGGCGGTGCGACACGGAGAGTTGATCTCGCTCGTCGGCCCGTCGGGCTGCGGCAAGTCGACACTGCTGCGGATGATCGCTGGATTGATGTCGCCGACGGGGGGTGAACTGCGCGTGCAAGCGGGATCGGCCGACGATTCGCGGACGGCGTTCGTGTTTCAAGATTCCAACCTGCTGCCGTGGCGGAGCGTGTTCGACAACATCCGGCTGCCGCTCGAACTGCGCGGCGCGTCGTTCGCCGAGCAGCAGGTCGCCGTCGAGAGCAGTCTCCAACTGATCGGCCTCAAGCCGGACGATGCGGCCAAGCGGCCACGAATGCTCTCCGGCGGGATGCGAATGCGCGTGTCGCTGGCGCGAGCGTTGGTGACTCATCCGGAGTTGCTGTTGCTCGATGAACCGTTCGCGGCGCTGGACGATTTGCTGCGGCAGCAACTCAACGAAGAGTTGCTGCGCATCTGGGCCGAGCAGCGCTGGACCGGAATCTTCGTGACGCACAACGTCGCCGAGGCGGTGTTCCTCAGCCAGCGCGTGCTGGTGATGAGCAAGTCTCCCGGCACGTTCGTCGCCGACATCGCCGTACCGTTCGAACATCCTCGCGACTCGGACCTCCGTTCGACGCCGGAGTTCGCCAAGCTGACCGGCGAGGTCAGCCGCAGTTTGCGGGAGGCCGCGCGATGAAACGACTCGTCAAAGCCGCGTTGCCTCCGGCGGTGCTGTTTGTGATTGTGATCGCGGCGTGGCACTACATGGTCGTGGGCTTCGGCATCAAGGCGTTCCTGCTGCCAAAGCCGATCGGCGTCTGGAACGCGGCTGTCGAGAACCGCTCAGAACTTCTCATCGCGATCGGGCTGACGGCCGGAGCCGCGCTGTGTGGGTTCGTGAGCAGCCTGTTGATCGGCTCGCTGACCGCCTGTGTGTTCTCGCAGTCGAAGATGATTCGGAGTAGCTGCTATCCGTACGCGATCTTCTTGCAGACGGTTCCGATCGTCGCGGTGGCTCCGCTGATCGTAGTCTGGTTCGGCGCGGAGTTTCGCAGCGTGGTGCTGGTCTCGTTCATCATCAGCCTGTTTCCCATCGTCACGAACGTGACGACCGGGATGCTGGCGATTGATCCCGATTTGCTCGACCTGTTTCGTCTGTATCGAGCCTCCCGTTGGCAATTGCTGTGGAAGCTGCGACTGCCGCATTCGGTGCCGTTTCTGGTCACGGGCGCACGCACCTCGAGCGGCATGGCCGTCGTCGGAGCAATCGTCGGGGAGTTCTTTGCCGGCATCGCGGCTGATCGGCATGGTCTCGGATACATCATCTTTGCGGCCAAAGATCAGAACAACGCGAAGATGTTCGCGGCCGTGATCGCCTCAACGCTGCTGGGCATCACGATCTTCGGGGTGTCTACGCTGATCGGCTCGACGGTTTTGAGTCGGTGGTCCGATCCGAAAGGTGGCGGGCATCCGGGTCTCTGACGCGGCTTTCCGCCTTTCAAATCACGCACTCGGCACACTCTGCCCGACCGGTTGTTCGGCTCGCGCGGGGCAGCGAATTCTGCATGAAGCCGCGTGGTTCGCATGGTCGAAAGGCGATGATTGCCCCTCCTTCCCAACGCCACTAAACTGCTCGGCCGTCATGGCACCTGTGCGGTTGTTTTCGTCGCGGAGTCTGCGTTGCGAGCCATCATCAGCGACATTCACGGAAATCTCGAAGCCCTCGATTCGGTCCTCGCGGATATCAAGTCACAGGGCATCAAAGAGATTTATTGCCTCGGTGACATCGTCGGCTACGGTCCCAACCCGAGTGAGTGCATCGACCGAGTGATGAGCTGCGACCTCGTCATCCTTGGCAATCACGATCAGGGAGCCTTGTTCGATCCCGAAGGTTTTAACGCCACTGCGGAACGGGCGATCTTTTGGACTCGGCAGCAGCTTGAAACCGGCGAGAACAGCGAACGCCGCTGGGAGTTCCTCGGCGAACTGCCCCGCATCCACCGCGAGCCGGGTTTGCTGTTCGTGCATGGCTCGGCCCGCAACCCGCTCAATGAATACGTCTTCCCGGAAGACATCTACAACCAGCGCAAGATGGAACGCATCTTCGGCCTCGTCGAGCGGTGGTGCTTCCAGGGGCACACGCACATCCCCGGCATCTTCACCGAGGATTTGAATTTTTTGTCTCCCGAAGAAGTCAATTTCGAGTACCGGCTGACGAATCAGAAACACCTCGTCAACGTCGGCTCGGTCGGACAACCGCGCAACGGTGTGCCCGATTCGTCGTACGTGATTCTCGACGGCGATAAGCTGACTTTTCGCCGAGTGAAGTACGACGTCGATACGACGGTCAAGAAAATCTACAACATCCCGGAACTCGACAACTTCCTCGGCGACCGTCTCCGTGACGGTCGCTAGGTCGATCGGTGAACCGGGAATACGATGAGGGTGCGTCCACGCACCCTTTTGTTTTTTAATTGGACTGCATCAGAATCTGACATGGAACAACAACGCCGTCTGCTGACTTTCACCGTTCTCTCGTTCCTCATCCTGTTCGGTTGGATGAGCGTCGGGCCGAAGCTGTTTCCAGGAATGTTTCCTGTGCCAGCGAAGCCGGTCAAAAAAGTCGAACCAAAACCGGATGATGCTGTCGCCGACGACAAAAATGGCGCCGACGAGATCAAAGCGGACAAGGCCGACAAGCCCAATGCGGAAGTCGTCGCCGTCGTTGAATCCAAGTTGCCCGAACATCCCACGAAAACCGTCGCGATCGGTTCCGATGATCCGGAGACCGGCTTCGGCTTGAAGGTCACGCTCAGCAGTGTCGGTGCGGGAATTGTCTCCGCCGAACTGAACGATCCGCGCTACAAGGCACTCAAGCCGTGGCAGCCCGGAGCCGCTGTGCTGCAACTCAGCCTGCTCGGCAATGATTTGACCAACAAGCTGCAACCGCTGAAGGCCGCTCCGCCGGTGACAGGGCAACTCGCGATCGACGACATCGACAAGAAGTTGAAGAAGCTCGATGCCGACGCCAACCTCGCGCGGCTGAACTGGGAAGTCGTCCCCGAAGATGCCGAAGTCGCCGCCGAAGCGAAGGGAGCTCCGAAGAGCGTCACGTTTGGCTTCAAAACGCCGGATGGTGTCTGGGAGCTTCGCAAAAAATACGAGGTCCGCCGCTGGGAGAAGGCGGACGCGAATCGCGACGAAGATCCGATCGGCTATCAACTCGCGGTGCAGTTGAGCTTCAAGAATCTCTCCTCGAAGGAACTCACCGTCGTCTACGACCTGCAAGGCCCGGCCGGCTTGCCGCTGGAAAACGCGGAGAACGCCAGCAAGTTTCGCGACGTGAAGTTCGGGATTCGAGAACAGGACGGCAGCCTCGTGACGAACGCGGTGGCTTCAGCCGCCATCGTCAAAGCGAACGACAACGGCACGATCGAAAAGCTGAAGGCGGGCAAACGCACCTTCCAATACATCGGACTCGACACGCAGTATTTCACCGCGTTGGTACTGCCGCAGGATGCCGCTCAAAAGCAGGCAAGCTACCTCGACTTCGCCAACCCGCAGGTCGTCCAAAAAAATGCCACTCAGCCCGGCTGGAGTGAGATCAGCGTGCAACTCCGTTCGGTCGAGCACACCGTTCCGGCCGAGGATGAGATCGCTCACGACTACGACTTTTACCTCGGCCCCAAGCGTGTCGCGCTGCTGTCTCCGCTCGGTGCGGAGAAGGTCATCGAGTTCAGCGGCTTCTTGTTTATTCCGGCGTCGCTGGTGGCCATCATCGCGAATGGGCTGCTGTGGGTGCTCAACACATTTCACGGATTCGGTCTGCCGTACGGCATTTGCATCATGCTGCTGACGGTGCTCGTCCGCAGTTGCATGTTCCCCATCAGCCGCAAGCAGGCGATCAATGCCAAGCGGATGAAGGAAGTTCAACCGCGAATCGCCGAACTGAAAGCGAAGTACGCCAACGACAAACAAAAATTCGCCGAAGAGCAAATGAAGCTGTTCGCCGAGACGGGCTTCAATCCGCTCAGCGGCTGCCTGCCGGTGCTGATGCAATTGCCGATCTTCATCGGCCTGTATCAGGCGTTGAGCACGTCCGTTGATCTGCGCCGCGCACCGTTCTTGTGGTTCGACAATCTCGCCGCGCCGGACGCATTGGTTCAATTGCCTGTCGCAGTGCCGTTCCTCGGTAACTGGTTCAATCTGTTGCCGATCATCACGACCAGTCTGTTCCTGGTCCAGCAAAAGATGTTCATGCCGCCGCCGACCGACGAGCAGACTCGGATGCAGGCGAAGGTCTTCTTCTGGATGACGCTGATGATGGGCTTCATGTTTTATCACGTTCCCGCCGGACTGTGCGTGTACTTCATCGCGTCGAGCGTGTGGAGCATGGGCGAACGCAAACTACTGGACCGTGTGGCTCCGCCTCCGCCTCCTTCAACGAGCAACACGACACTCATCATTCCGCCGAACGGTGGTCCCGACAAACCGGCCAATAATTTCTGGAGCCGCATGAAAAACAAGCTCGAAGAAATGGGCGAGATGCAGGACGTCAACGGCGTTCCCGTCAGCGGACAGAAACGGCAACGGGGCAAGGACAAGCGCAAGTCTCGCCCGTGAGGTGATTGGCTCATGGACCATCCCGCATCGAAGCCGCGTCTCTCGCTGCACTGGCAGATCCTGATCGGGCTGTCGATCGGAGCGATTGCTGGATGGATCGCTCGGCAAGTCTGGCCGGCGGTCGCGGGGAAGATGGACCCGACGCTGGAATGGCTGACGAAGAACGTCGCCGAAACGTTCGGCCAGGTTTTCTTGCGGCTGATCTTCATGGTGGTCGTGCCACTGGTGTTCTCGGCGTTGACGCTGGGAGTCGCTGGAATCGGCGATGTACGGCGGCTCGGAAAGCTCGGCGTGCGGACGCTGGTGATGACGTTGCTGCTGTCGTCCGCTTCGGTCGCGATCGGCTTGGGGATGGCGAACTTCGTGCAGCCGGGTGCTCGTCTGCCGAAAGAGAAACGGATCGAGTTGCGGGCGAAATATGCCGACCAATCCCAAGACACCGTCAAGAAAGCCGCGAGCGCGAAGACGCCGCGTGACTCACTGCTCGACATCATCCCGCGCAATCCGTTGCAGGAAATGGTCGGCGCACTCGACGGCAGTTCGCCCGGCGGCGGAATGCTGGCGGTGATGTTCTTCGCGTTGGTTTGCGGCGTGGCGATTTCGATCTCACCGGAACGGACGGCTCCACTCGTTGCGGTGCTGGAGGGAATTTACGACATCGCGATGGTCGTCATTGGTTGGGCGATGAAGCTGGCACCGATCGGCGTGGCCGGGCTGATGTTCTCACTGACGGCAACGCTGGGCGTGGACATCTTGCGGACATTGATTTGGTACGTCGGCGCGGTGCTGGCCGCACTCGCGCTGCACATGTTCGGCGTGTATTCGCTGGTCGTGTGGCTGGTTGCGAAGCTGTCGCCTCGACAATTCTTCAGCCGAATCAGCGAGGTGCTGCTGACCGCGTTTGCGACATCGTCGTCGAACGCGACGTTGCCGACGTCGCTGCGAGTCGCCGAAGAAAAGCTGGGCGTGAAGCGCGAGGTCGCGAATTTCGTGCTGACGGTCGGCTCGACCGCGAATCAGAACGGCACGGCGTTGTACGAGGGAATCACGGTGCTGTTCCTCGCGCAAGTGTTTGATGTTGAGCTGACGTTCGCGCAGCAGGTTCAAGTCGTGCTGATGTCAGTGCTCGCCGGAGTTGGCACGGCTGGCGTCCCGGGTGGGTCGCTGCCGCTGGTGGTGCTCGTGCTGAAGTCGGTCGGCGTGCCGGAACAGGGGATCGGCATTATCCTGGGTGTGGATCGACTGCTCGACATGTGCCGCACGACGCTGAACGTCACCGGCGATCTGGCCGTGGCCGTGTGCGTCGATCGGGGCGAGAAATCCCTGGAAACCGAGCCACCATGCCCGACATGAACCAGACACCGCCCGCCTTCGGATCGGCCGAACAATTCGCGGCGCTGCGATTGATTGAAGTGGCACTGTCGGAAGATTTGGGCGACGTCGCGTTCATCGGCGGCAGAACAGTGGATCGACTCGCGGATGCCTTCTCGGTCACGACGATTGATTCCCTGTTGGACGAGATGCCGGACTCGCTGCCCAGCGAGTTGGTTCGCGATCTCACCTGCGCCGCGCTGATTGATCCGGCGGAGATCGCCACGATCAACGTCGTCGTACGACGCGAGGGAGTCTTCGCCGGTGGGCCGGTCGCGGAGTTGGTTTTCGGTCGGCTCGATCCGACAGTCGCGTGGCAATCGCTGGTCCCCGACGGGACGTCCGTGGCAGCTCAAACCGTCGTCGCGTGTGCGTCCGGTTCGCTGCGTTCGTTGCTCATCGGCGAGCGAACCGCATTGAACTTTCTGATGCACTTGTCGGGCGTCGCGACGCAAACTCGGAAGTTCATCGACGCGGTGGCCGGGACGAAAGCGGTGATCCTCGACACTCGCAAGACGTTGCCCGGTTGGCGAGCGCTCGAGAAGTACGCTGTCCGTTGCGGCAGCGGGACGAATCATCGGATGGGGCTGTACGACGGAGTGCTCATCAAGGACAACCATTTGGCGGCTTTGGTCAGGGGGCAGTCGATTGCAGATGCGGTTCGACAAGCTCGATCGGTGTCGCCGAGTGGGATCGCGATTGAGGTCGAGGTGGATTCGCTCGAACAACTTCGCGACGCGCTGGTCGGTGGGCCGGAGATCGTGCTGCTCGACAACATGGGGCCGCCGATGTTGCGTGAGGCGGTGCGGCTGCGAGACGAAATCGCTCCGGCCGTGCGGCTGGAGGCGTCCGGCGGGATCACGCTCGACAATGTCCGGAAAATCGCCGAGACGGGCGTGGATCGGATCAGCATCGGGGCGCTGACGCACTCGGCTCCGGCGTTGGACATCGCGTTTGACTGGCCGAACTAACCCGACGCGTCAGCGAGGGTGGGTGCTCCAAAAGACGTCGATTACGGGCCGGCGAAGCGTTCGCCCTCGCTGGCGCGTCGGGTTGGTTTGAAGGAATCTCGCGAAACCTCGCCTGGAATTGCGGGTTGAATGCCGTATGCTCACGCCCTGCCGTCGGGCCGAATCCAGTCAACTTCTCGTCAGGAACCACATTATGAAGCGGATCATTTTTTGGGCGCTGCTGGCCACCGGGCTGCTCGGATTGCCGGTGCTCGCGACGTATGCCGAGGACGATGCCAAAAAACCAGAGGCGAATGACTCGGAAGTCCTGTTCAAGAAATTGGACAAGAACAGTGACGGCAAACTGGCGCCGGATGAAATCCCGGAAGAGCAAGGTCGGTACTTCGATCGGCTCGTGCGGTTGGGAGACAAGGACGACAACGGCGAACTGACGAAGGCGGAATTCGATGCTGCCGTGAATCGCAGCGACGCTCCTGTGCAAGGGGGTGGATTTGGCGGCGGACAAGGCGGCCCTGGTGGCGGCCGGCCGATGATGGATCCCAAGCAGACGATGGAACGGCTCGACAAGAATAAGGACGGCAAGATCACGAAGGATGAAATTCCCGAAGACGGCCCGGCCCGCTTCCTGCTCGGGATCATGGAACGTCAGAAAAAAGACTCGCTGACGGTGGAAGACTTGGAACGTAGCCGGCAAATGATGGGAGCCGCCGGCTCGGGTGGCGGTCCTGGCGAGTTCCTGAAGCGGCTCGACAAGAACGGCGACGGCAAGCTCCAAAAAGACGAGTTGCCGGAACCGATGCAAGAACGCTTCGGCCGCGTGTTCGAGAAGCTCGGCAAGAAAGAACTGTCTCTGGAAGAGTTTGGCCGCGCGATGGCTGAGTTTAGTCCTCCGGGCGGCACACCAGGAGCCGGTGGTCCCGGCGGCCGACCAGATCCCGCAGAGCAATTCAAACGGATGGACACGAACGGTGACGGCAAAGTCACGCTCGAGGAGATTCCCGAATCGTTCCGCGATCGAGCTCGGCCGATGTTTGAACGTGCGAAGAAAGACGTCCTGACACTGGATGATCTGCAAGCGTTCGCTCAAGCTCGCGAAGGCGATCGCAAGCCGGGTGGTGAACGTCGCCCCGAAGCGAAGCCGGATGGCGAACGACCGGAAGTTCGACGCGAGGGAGATCGCAAGCCCGAAGCTCGACGTGAAGGGCAACCGCCGCGGGATGGCGAACGTCGTCCCGAAGGAGATCGTCCACGCGAAGGCGAACGGAGAGACGGTGATCGTCGGCCGGAAGGCGACCGTCCACCTCAAGGGGAAGGCCGTCGAGGCCCGATGCCTCGGTTCTTTGAATTGCTCGATAAGAATAAAGATGGCCGGCTCAGCCGCGACGAACTCGATCGGCTGAAGGAAGTCTTCGGCGAGTTGGATCTCAACAAAGATGGACAATTGGACGGAGCAGAATTACTCGGCCCACCGCAGGGACCGCCAGGCGGCCGAGGCCCGGACAAAGGACCTCCCGAAGGCCGACGACCCGACGGACAACCGCCGCGCGACGGCGAACGTCGTCCCGATGCGCAACGCCCGGATGGTGACAAGCCGCGCGATGGCGAGCCTCGCCGAGAAGGTGATCGGCCGCGTGACGGTGATCGCAAACCGGAAGCGGATCGTCCGCGAGACGGAGAGCGTAAGCCCGATCCGCGCCCAGAGGGTCGCCCCCCACGTCGCGAAGAAGAAGGCGACAAGCCACGCGACAAGGCGTAGTCCCGCCGATCGCAACGAAAACTCTTCCTGACACGGTCCGGCGTTCGATTGACGAGCGCCGGGCCGTCTTGTTTGTGCCCGCTGTGGCGGTATCCTCGTTCCTGACGTGACTGAGCGATGAGTCCGACTTTCTTCGAGAGCCTGCCATGCCTTCGATCTCCCAGCGAACTTCGCCGCCCAGACGCGGAAGCGTGTTGCTGGTCGTGTTGGTCGTGATTGCCCTGTTGGCACTCGGAGCGTATTCGTTTTCCGAGTTGATGGTTTCCGAAAGCCACGCAACCGGCGTGTTCGGCCGCGAAGCTCAAGCCCGCGCGTGTGCGGATTCCGGAATCGAATTGGCGGCCTCGGTGCTCGGTCGGCCTGCGGACGATGGGAGCTTCGAGAACGTCTTTCACGACCCGCAGCACTACGGCGGCGTGACGCTCAGAGAGTCGAACGGTCCACGCGGACGAGCTCGCTTCAGCTTGATTGCTCCCAATGAAAGCGACCCGAGTGGCACGACGCTCCGCTTTGGATTGATCGACGAGTCCTCCAAGCTGAACCTCAACGCACTGGTGGCCGGCGAGAAGAAGCAGCAATCCAGCAACACGTCGACAACCAGCACGAGTGGCACGACTTCGACGGGCACCAACTCTTCGAGCAGCGGCATATCGACGAGTTCAGGATCGGCCACGGGCAGCACGTCCACCTCGTCCTCGGAGTCCACATCGAGCGGCACGGTCTCTGCCACCGATCCAGCCAGTCGGTTGTTGATGATTCCCGGCATGACCTACGAACTGGCCGACGCCATTCTCGATTTCATCGACGACGACGAGACCAGCCGCACCAACGGTTGCGAGTCGGAATACTACAACGGGTTGCAGCCATCGTACTCGTCGAAGAACAGCCCGCTGGAATCGCTCGACGAGTTGTTGCTGGTGCGCGGCGTGAGCTCGGAATACCTGTACGGCGAGGATTTCAATCGCAACGGACTGCTTGATCCGAACGAGAACGACGGCGATGTGACTTGGCCTCCCGACAACGCTGACGGCGCGTTGCAGTTAGGCTGGTCCGCCTACCTCAGCGTTCATGGCCGCGAGACGAACACCCGCTGGGATGGCTCGACTCGAATCAACATCAACGACAACAACCTGGCCGACTTGTACGACCAGCTTGAGGAAGAGTTCGACGAGACGGTCGCTCAGTTCGTGGTCGCTTACCGAGTCACCGCCCAAGCTCAGTCTGCGATCAACTCCGCGACTCAGTCCACTGGCGGTCAGAATTCCGGGTCGGGCAACTCGAATCAAAGCGGCACTAGCGGCGGTGGCAACATCTCGACGGCGAACCTCAATCAGCAGTACCAGCAACTGCAGCAAGCCGCGAATGCTCTGGGCAGCGCGGTCGGCGGTGGCGGTGGTGGCACCGTCACTCGCGGCGGGATCGACCTCTCCAAGGGTTCCGGCAAGCAGCTTCAATCGTTGTACGAATTGGTCGGCGCGACGGCTCAGGCGACGGTCAACGGTCAAGTGATCACTCTGCAAAGCCCGTGGGCCGCGGACGGCAGCAGCATGATCGGCTATCTGCCGTCGCTGTTCGACACGCTCGCCGTCAACACCGAGCAATTCACCGACGGTCGCCTCAACATCAACGAGGCACGCTACGAAACTTTGCTCTCCGTCCCTGGCATGACCGAGAGTCTCGTTCAGGCGATCCTCGCGAAGCGGCAAGGAGCGGACGGTGGCCCGCTGGTCGATACGACCGGCGCACGAGCGACCGCCGGTTGGCTGGTCATCGAGAACCTCATCGATCTGCCGACGATGCAGCAACTCGACAAGTACGTCACCGCTCGCGGCGGCATCTATCGAGTGAACTCCGTCGGCTATTTCGACGAGGCCGGCCCGTTCATGCGGTTGGAAGCGGTCATCGACACCACGCAATCCAAGAAGCCGCCGGTCGTCCTGTTCCTCAAAGACCTGACCGAACTTGGACGAGGCTACCCGCAGCAATTATTGCTGGGCACGCAGTAACGACTCGGCTCTCTCTTGCCGCCCCTTGTCCGGTTCGCAATTCTTCGCACGCCCCAGCGGCAAGCGAAATTATTCCCTGCGACGGATCGAGGCGGTTCATGGCGGAGCAAAAACAATACAGCAGCGACGACATCGAGATTCTCGAAGGCTTGGAAGCCGTGCGGCGGCGGCCGGCCATGTACATCGGAGGCGTCGATGCTCGCGGGTTGCATCACCTGATTTGGGAGATCATCGACAACTCGGTCGACGAGCATCTTGCCGGCGAGTGTGACCGGATCGACGTGACGCTGCACAAAGACGGCTGCTCGATGTCGGTGCAGGACAACGGCCGCGGCATTCCCGTCGACAAACATCCGAAGACAAAGACCTCGACGCTCGAAGTCGTGCTGACGATTCTGCACGCGGGTGCAAAATTCTCGAACAAGAACTACGCACGGTCGGGGGGCTTACACGGCGTCGGTTCGTCGGTCGTCAACGCTCTGTCGAAAGAAATGATCGCGACCGTCCATCGCGACGGACACGAGTACCAGCAGACGTACCGTCGCGGCAAACCTCAGGGACCGGTCGAAAAGATTCGGCCGTTTCGAGGACGCGGAACAGCGATCTTCTTCCGACCCGACGACCAAATCTTCCGCAGCACACACTTCAACGCGGATGTCATCAAACAACATCTCGAAGACATCTCGTTCGTCCACGGCGGACTGCGAATCGTCTTTCACGACGAAGCCAAAAAGGAGCAGCACGAATACTTCCACCCGGAAGGAATCGTGGCGTACCTGCAAAAGGTCGTGAAGGATGACCAACGCAAACAGATTCACGAGCAGCTCTTCACGATCGACAAGGAACTCGGCAATCACAAGTTGCAGTTGGCGCTCGCCTGGACCGAATCGACCGACGAGCGGGTGATGAGCTACGTCAACGGCATCCGCACGCACGCGGGGGGCACGCACGAAATCGGCTTTCGTTCGGGTGTCGTCAAGGCGGTCAAAAACTACATCGAGATGCACGACATCAAGTTGAAAGGGATCACGCTCACGGCCGAAGACATTCGCGAGGGACTCGTCGCGATCGTCTCCGTCTTCTTGTCCGAGCCGATGTTTCAAGGTCAGACGAAGGACAAACTCAACAACCCGGAGATGACCAGTGCGGTCGAAGGACTCGTCCGTCCCGGCGTCGAAACGTGGCTGAACAACAACCCGTCGATCGCCGATGCGGTCGTCGGCCGCATCGTGCTCGCCGCGCGTGCTCGGCAAGCGAGCCGCGAGGCCGCGACGGAAGTTCGTCGAAAAACTCCGGGCGGTCGCAAGACGAATCTCCCCGGGAAGTTGCTCGACTGCCGCAGCGGCAAGCCGGAGGACTCGGAGCTGTTCATCGTCGAAGGTCTCTCCGCCGGTGGCACCGCCGCGATGGGGCGAGACAGCAAGACACAAGCGGTCCTGCCGCTCAAAGGCAAAGTGCTCAATACCGAGTCGCTCGCGACCAGCAAGATTCTCGGCAACCAAGAGATTCACGATCTCGTCGAAACTCTCGGCACTGGCATCGGACCGGGTTTCGACATGCACAAGCTGCGCTACCACCGCGTCATCCTGCTGATGGACGCCGATAGCGACGGCTACCACATCAGCACGCTGCTGTTGGCGTTCTTCTTCCGACACATGCCGCAGCTCATTCGGGGCGAGAAGCTGTATCTCGCGCTGCCGCCGCTGTATCGCATCGCCGTCGGCCAGGAATCGCACTATGCCCGCGACGACGCGCACCGCGAAGAAATCCTCGCCACGCTCCCGAAGAACCGAAACTTCGAGATCAGCCGCTTCAAAGGTTTGGGCGAGATGACTGCTTCGCAATTGAAGGTGACGACGCTCGACCCGAAGACCCGCATCCTGCTGCGTGTGGACATCGAAAGCCAACTCGAAGCCGACAAGACCTTCACCGAACTGCTCGGCAAAGACGCCAGTGAGCGGTACCGGATCATCATGGACGAGGCCAGCCAGGTGGACGACTTGGATATCTGAGTGGCCAAAATGTTAAGCCTTGCCAACAACACAAACTGTGCGTGTCACGAAAACTTAACGGTCTTCGGGGAGCTGGGCAGGCGAAGGAAATCACTTTTGAAGAAAATGACCGACTCGCAAGATTCTTGTTGAAGTCGGGTCGCGCCGACGCCAGCATGTCGCCCCATGTTGACCATCATCAATGCGCTGCTGCCGAACAACACTTTGAGTTACCTCGCCTTCCGGATTGCGTGCCTCGACACGCTCGAACGGATTGTGCTGGCCAGGCAATTTAACCCCGAAGCGGCCGAGGGCTTTGGCTACCTGACGGAGGTTCCGTTCTTGCGAGCAGTTCCGCCGCAGGTGCAATTGGATCTGCTCTCGGAAACGTGGCAGAAGCATTTGCACCGCGAGCGATTCGAGGGTGACTTGGTGGACGAGTCCGTGCTGTTCGCTGTCTGTGAAACAGCGGCTCGTGTCGCTGAGCAAGAGTCGCCGCAGTTTAAGACCTGGGGAACGTCCGGTCCGCGGCGCATCTCGCTCACTTCAAAAGGGGCGTTGCCGACAAAACTTCGGCAGGTGCATCTGGCGTTGCCGAACGAGGGAGACTTCTTGCTCATCAGCCAGTTCGAAGACTTGCCGCCGCTTGAATCGCTGTCGCTGAAAGCTCAGTTCGGCTTGGAGCCGAGTAAGTGCGAGGCGATGTTCGAAGTGCTCGGCCGTTGGCATGTTTCGCCGGGCTTTGCGGGACGGCTGACCGGGTTGCTCACCGATCGCGAGATTGCTCAGGCAGTGGCAGTCGTCAAGAGTACGGTCTCGGTCGGACTGCCATCCCACCCACAAGCTTGAATTGATGTCAGTTCGCTCCTGATGTCACTCGTTTGACACTCGAAAAAGCGGCTGGTTACAAGAGTGTCCGGCAGGCTGGGCAGATTGTTCTCGGCAGGCCCCGGCCGTCTGTATTAATTCGTTTTCCATCCTATTTTTTGCACACCAAGGTTCAGCATCAGGAGTTTCTCATGGCTCGTCCCGTTACGTTGTTTACTGGTCAGTGGGCGGATTTGAAGCTCGAAGATCTTTGCAAGAAGGCGAAGGACTTCGGCTACGACGGCCTGGAACTCGCCTGCTGGGGCGACCACTTCGAGGTCGATAAGGCCCTCTCCGATGACACCTACTGTGCTCGCAAGCGTGACTTGCTGGAGAAGCACGACCTGAAGTTGTTCGCGATCTCGAATCACTTGGTCGGCCAAGCAGTGCTGGACGTGATCGACTCGCGGCACAAGGCGATCCTGCCGCCGCACGTCTGGGGCGACGGCAATCCGGCGAAGGTTCAAGAGCGAGCGATCGCCGAAATGAAGAACACCGCGCGAGCCGCTCAAAAGTTGGGAGTCGGCGTCGTCAACGGCTTCACCGGGTCGAGCATCTGGCCGTACATCTACGATTTTCCGCCGACGCCGCGTGAAACCATCGAAGCCGGCTTTCAATTGCTAGCCGATCGCTGGAATCCGATTCTCGACGTGTTCGATGACTGCGGCGTGAAGTTCGCGCTGGAAGTGCATCCGACGGAAATCGCATTCGACATCTACTCGGCCGAGTGGGCCTTGAAGGTGCTCGACCGCCGCGAAGCGTTCGGCTTCAACTTCGATCCCAGCCACTTGATTTGGCAAGGGGTCGATCCCGCTGAGTTCATCCGCTACTTCCCGGACCGGATCTACCACGTCCACATGAAGGACGCGAGCACGACACTCAACGGTCGCACCGGCATCAACAGCAGCCATTTGTCGTTCGGCGATCCGCGCCGCGGTTGGGATTTCCGCAGCGTCGGTCGCGGGGCCGTCCGTTTCGAGGAGATCATCCGCGCTCTCAATGCCGTCGGCTACAACGGCCCACTCTCGGTCGAGTGGGAAGACTGCGGCATGGACCGCGAACATGGCGCCCGTGAAGCCGCTCAGTTCTGCAAGAACGTCGATTTCACGCCGTCTAATCGCCGGTTTGATTCCGCGTTTGAGAAGTAATTCCGTTTGGCGATCCGAGATTTCAAATTTGAGATTTCAGATCCTTGGACAAACTTAACAGCCCGTTCGCGAGAGATCGCGACGGGCTGTTTTGCATTCAGGAGACACGCCATGAAGCTGAAAGAATTGACTCAACGAGCCCACAAACTGGCCGACCACTACTGCATCACGGATGGCAAGAAATTCCGGCTCAAGGACATCGATCCTGACGACACTGCCTGGCTGAAGGACGAACACAAGCCGCTTGCGGAACAAGTGCTGGCGGAGGGGATCGATGCTCTCGCCGAGTTGCAGGAGCGGCTCTACGCGCAGGACCGCCGGTCGGTGTTGCTGATCTTCCAGGCGATGGACGCGGCCGGCAAAGACGGAGCGATCAAGCACGTCATGTCGGGCATCAATCCGCAGGGCTGCCAAGTCTTCTCGTTCAAAGCGCCGACCAGCGAAGACCTCGACCACGACTACTTGTGGCGTTGCCTGAAGTGCCTGCCGGAACGCGGCCGCATCGGCATCTTTAATCGGTCGTACTACGAAGAGACGCTGGTCGTCCGCGTGCATCCGGAGTTGCTCGAAAAACAGAAGCTGCCTCCGGAACTCGTCACGAAGCACATCTGGGACGAACGCTTCGAGGACATTCGAAACCTCGAGCAATACCTCTCTCGCAATGGCGTGATCGTGCGGAAGTTCTTTCTGCACGTCTCGAAGAAGGAGCAGCTCAACCGATTTCTCAGCCGTTTGGACGAACCCTCGAAGAACTGGAAGTTCTCGACCGCCGACGCCGAAGAGCGCGAGCATTGGGGCGATTACATGAAGGCGTACGAAGACATGATTCGAAACACGGCGACGAAGGACTCGCCATGGTACGTCGTTCCCGCCGACAACAAATGGTTCACGCGAATCGTGGTCGCCGCTGCCGTCATCGACACGCTGTCGTCGCTCGACCTGCATTACCCGAAAGTTGATGCCGCCAAACGACAAGAACTGGCGAGCGTCCGAGACGCTTTACTGAAGGCGAAGTGAGATTCCCCTGGGTTGCCACGGCGGTCGCTCTGCGGATCGACCGTGATTAGACTGCCTTCCAACGCGGTGAACGCCGTTTTTGAATTCAGTCGAATTGGCTCGGTGGGGAGGTCTCGACGATGTCTCTCAGTCGGCGCAGGTTCTTGAATCTGTCGTTGGGGAGCGGCGCGGCACTCGCTGCCAGCGGCTTCGCGTGGCGAGGGTTCAGCACGCTGCCGGTGACCCGACGAGCGTGGGCACTCGGTTCCGATGTCTCGATGACGGTCATGGGATTGCCATCCGGCCGCGCGGAGCGAGCGCTCGACGCAGCTTTCGCAGAACTCGAAATTATCGAGCAGGTGATGAGCCTGTATCGACCGGACAGTCAGCTCTGTCGTTTGAATCGCGACCGAGTGCTCGACCAACCGCATCCGTATTTGATCGAGGTGCTCACCGTTTCCGCAGCCTCCGCGCAACACAGCGACGGCGCGTTCGACATCACCGTGCAACCGCTGTGGAAGTTATTCGCCGTGTGTCGCAAGCAGGGTCGGCTGCCGACGGATGCCGAGGTCGCCGGTGCCCGCATGTGCGTCGATTGGCGAGCGATTGAAGTCTCCGAGTACCGCATCCGCCTGCATGCTCCCGCGACTGCGATCACACTCAACGGGATCGCACAAGGCTTCGCGGCCGACCGGGCGGTCGCAGCTCTGCGCCATCATGGCGTCGCACATGCGCTGGTGAATGC
Source organism: Planctomycetota bacterium (assembly GCA_003669125.1). GTDB lineage: Bacteria > Planctomycetota > Planctomycetia > Planctomycetales > Planctomycetaceae > SXKJ01. The sequence goes on along the minus strand of QWQF01000254.1, from coordinate 3,457 downwards.
CGGCGAAATTGGCTGTCTCGGCAAGAAGCCCAACGGCAGTGACTGGACGGTCGGGGTGCAACATCCGCGTGAGCCGAACGCCTTCGTGTCGCTTGCCGAGTTGCGCGGCCGTTCGCTAGCCACTTCCGGAGATTATGAAACGACGTTCTCGGACGACTTGTCGAAGCATCACATTTTCGATCCGCGCACAGGCCAGTCGCCGAGCGAACTCGCCAGCGCAAGCATCGTCGCACCGACCGCGATGCAGGCCGATGTGCTCAGCACGACAGCGATGGTACTCGGCCCGGATCGAATGCTCACTTTGATCAAATCGCTACCGGACGTCGATGCGCTGTTTGTGTTGAAAAGCGGTCAGTTGTTGCGCACCAACGGCTTTCCACAAATCGACGAAGCAACCGCCCGCCATCGGGTTTGATCCGGTCGCTCCCCTCCAATCCCTGCATTCACAGAGATCGCTATGAGGAAACATCTTCGGCGACTGCTCTCGCTGATGAGCTTGCTGCTCGGCGTCGTCGCAACGGCACAGGACTCGGCGAAAGTCCGAATCGTTCGTACGTGAGCAGGCCTCGACGCTCTGATCAACCGCGAGGGAAAAACTCCGCCGCCGTGGTTCAACGAGACACTGCTGAATTATCCCAAGTCTCTTGATCTGACGTGGCCGATGAAGCCGCCCCAAGGATGGGACAACCAGAAGAATGTCGGACAGTTCGTCTGGGATGTTGTGAACCCCAATCCGGATCGCTGGAAAGAAGGGGTTCGACTGATGCACCACCTGCTGACGCTGCACAAGGACGACCCGGAGAAACGCGAACGAGCAATGCTGACGCTGTGCCACATGTATCACGACCTGCTGGAGGATTACGCGCGCGCCGCCTTTTGGTATCGAGCCGTCGGTGTCGAAAAAGACCCGGAAGAGTACGCTCATTCGGCCGTGATCCTCGCCGAGTGTTATTGGCGACTGGGCTATCGCGACGAGGCGTTGAAGCTGCTCGCGAAAGTCCCGCCGAATTTGTCGCACGCCAAATTATTGGGAGACATGGGAGAGACTGATCGAGCACTGAAAATGTCTTTGGCCGAAGCCGATGACGACTCGCAAGGCTACGCCGCGCTGGCCGCCGGTGATGCCTGCCGGCAAGCAGGTCGTTATCAGGAAGCATTGAAGCACTATCAAAAAGTGCTTGAGATCGAAGTCCCGGCGAAGAACCCGAATGGGCGATTACTCAAGAATCGGAATCGGGCCGAAGCCAACGTGTCGGCGATCAAGGCGTTCGAACTGTTCGACCCGAAACAAGTCGCCGATGGCAAGTACGTCGCTGCGAGTCAGGGCTACGAGGGCCCCGTCGAAGTCACTGTGACCATGCAGGGCGGACGACTCGAAGCGGTCGCCGTCACCAAGCACCGCGAAAAGCAGTTCTATTCGGCCATCAGTGACACGACCGCGAAGATCATCGCCAAGCAAAGTGTGAAGGGGGTCGATACCACCAGCAACGCCACGATCACCTCCGAAGCGATCATCAACGCAACCGCCAAGGCGTTGGCGATTCGCCAGAAATAACTCATGCGACTTGACCTCTTCCTGCCGTTTGTGAAGAAGAGCAAATCCGGCGTGGTGCGGCGCTGGTTGAGCCGCGTCGGTCCCACATGGCTCTCTTCGCCGGTGCGGCGAGCGATTCAAGCAATCTGTTTTGTCGCGTTCCTCGTGCTGTTCTTTTACGTCTGCTGGCCGTACACGGCTCGGCCCAATGCGACGTCGGAACCGTGGCCGTCGCACTACGCGAATGATCTCGCCCGGAAGGAAAAGATCTCCGCCGAATTCTTTCTGGTGATCGATCCGCTGGTAAGCCTTTCGACGTCGCTGGCATCGCGAGCGTGGGTCTGGTCGCTGACGAGTGCCGGAATCATCTTGCTGGTTTGCGTTTTCATCCCGCGTGGTTTCTGCGGGTATCTCTGTCCGCTCGGCACGCTGATCGACCTGTTCGATTGGGCGATCGGCTCACGCGTGAAACGGTTCCGAGTTGGCGACAATGGCTGGTGGGTTCACGTCAAATACTACGTTTTGCTGGCGACGCTGGTGGCTGCGGCGTGCGGAGTGTTGATCTCTGGTTTCGTCGCGGCGATCCCGGTCCTCACGCGCGGACTGCTGTTTGCGATCTCGCCGTGGCAAACCGGTTTTCAACGAGGCTGGCATCTCGTGCCTCCGGTCAACGCTGGACACTTCGTGTCGCTGGCGTTGTTCGCGGCCGTGCTGGGATTGGGATTGCTCAAGCCTCGGTTCTGGTGCCGCTACGTTTGTCCGAGTGGTGCGGTCTTCTCGCTCGGCAATTTGTTTCGAGTGACCGAGCGGAAGGTCGAAAACACCTGCATCAACTGCAACAAGTGTGTCGAGATTTGCCCGTTCGATGCCATCAAGCCGGACTTCCTGACGCGAACGACGGACTGCACGCTGTGCCAATCGTGCGGCGGAGTCTGCCCGACTCAGGCGATTAAATTCGTCGAGCGTTGGAATCTCGTGCAACTGAAACTGCCGAACGATCCGCCGACGGGCGATGGACCGCTCGGCCGGCGCGGATTCCTCGCGGCCGGAATCGGGCTCGCTTCGGGAGTGCTCGGCGGACTCGGACTCGCCGTCGTGGGGAAAGCCTCGGGAGCGAATCTCGACGACCCGAATGCGTGGCGACCGGTACGTCCGCCCGGCAGCGTTCCGGAAGAAAAAACTCTTGCAGATGTGCATCCGCTGCGGCGAGTGTTTCAAGGCCTGTCCGAACGACGTGCTGCGCCCGTTGCGTTTTTAGCAGGGACTCGACGGCCTGTGGACTCCGCACGTCGTCGCCGATTGGGCCGGCTGCGAATCGAGCTGCAATGCCTGCGGCCAAGTCTGTCCGACGGGAGCGATCCGAGCCTTGCCTTTGGAAGAACAAAAGGTCTGTCACATCGGGCTCGCCGAAGTGAATTTGCAAACTTGCCTGCCGTATGCCGGCCGCGAGGCGTGTCAGCTTTGCGTCGATGAGTGCCATCACGCGGGCTATCACGCGATCGAGTTCACTCGCGTCCGCACCGAAGTCGATGCCGCAGGCAATCCGATCGAAGATTCTGGTTTTCTCGCGCCGGTCGTGCTGCCCGACAAATGCGTCGGTTGTGGCTTGTGTCAGACCCGCTGCTACGGCATCAATGTCGCCGACAAAGGTTTGATTCCCGAATCCGCGATCGTCATCTCCGCCGGAGCCGGCAAAGAAGACCGACAAATGGCCGGTTCCTACCTCGCGCTGCGCGAAGCCGAACAAGCTCAACGCGCCGCCGAAATACAAAGTCATACGGATCGCAAGAAATAAATGCGCGCGAGGCATGGCACGGGATTTGCGCCAGACACTTGCCAAGATTTGGAATCCGTCATCTTGGCAGGAGGTTTTGGAGTGACCGTTGAAGAACACCATTCTGTGATCGATCTGGAGCGACTGTT
>QWQF01000117.1 GCA_003669125.1 Planctomycetota bacterium | reverse complement strand
CTTGCAACCTCCAACGCCCAGCGGGATCGCCGGTCGTCGGAAGATTCTTGCGTTCCGAGTTCAAATCGTGCGCGCTCGTCATTCAACGTAATCCATTAACAAACAACATTTTCAAACGTCCGGACGAATCGTTAGCCGGACAGTTCTGAACACACTGAACCAATCGTGAAGTAGAGTCAGCCAGCGATGAAATCGTTGCGAGAACGTCGCGACCAAATCCGGGTTCGCCAACACGAAGAGCGAACCGAACAGACCGAACGCGGCCAGCGGCATCAGGACGGCCATCGCCGAAGAGTTCTTGAGTGGTCTCAAGTCGCTGTGTGCGGTTCGTCCATATTGGCTGAGTCCGCGTGCTCCTGCCGCGACCGACTGGCCGGCGAAGGCCAGCACCGACAGGACGAACGGTGGGCGGTTCACCAACGTCATCGCGAACGCGACCAATCCCGCGAACCCGCAGCACACCGCCAATGCCGATCCACACCAGATCAATCGCGCGGCCAATGCCCACAACATGATCGCCAGCAGCCAACCGACTCGACTCCGCCGCTGGCTCGGAGTTCCCAATGTCATCAACAACGGAGCCAACACAAACAGCAGTCCGTAGCCGGCGTATCCCTGTCCCCGATAGATCGTCACGTCACTGAGCACGACCAGCAGGGAGACCGCCAGCAACTCGCGGCCGCGTACCGGTGGAGAATCGGGTTCGAGCGACTTCCAATCATCGAGCACGGGAAGATCACTGGACTCCGGATTCGGCTTCGTCACGGTCGCCATGAGTCCCTCCTTGCCGGTCATTCCATTACAGCCGGTCGAGCGAATCGATCCAGCGGGCCATCGCATCGACTCCGTCGGCGTTCGGATACCGATGCTCCAAGTCGGACAGGCTGGTGAAGTTCGCCGGGTACTTGATGCTTCGCAGACTGTTCGCCATACGTTCGAGGATCGGATGAGCTGGGTCTTTCGAGCCGCAGATCAATTGGAATTGCAACCGATACTCCGGCAGGTTTTCGGGCGGACGCTCGGAAAGCGCTGCGGCTGCGAGCAACAGTCCGCGAAACAGGTCTCGATGTTTGAAGGCCAAGTGTGTCACAAAGGGGCCGCTCTTGTCGTAACCGTGCAGCACGATGCGGCCGGCGTCGATCGAATACTTCTTCTGAAACGAGACGACGGTATCATGGACGAACTCCGCTTCATTGGCTTGCCAGCCGGAGCCGATGTTGGCCGCCTTCAGGCCCAGCAAGATGATCCCGCGCCGCTCCGCTTCGATTTTCCACGAGTCGTAGACCATCGCTTCGAGCGTGTCGCCCGGCGGATGCAACCACACGAGCAGCGAATACTCATACGCCGGGGTGTAGCTCTCCGGCACGAAGGCCCACCAAGCGTTCTTGCTATCGGCGACTTCTTCGCCGAAGCGGCCGGTGCGAGGTTTCTCCAAAGCCTCGGCCTTCTTCTCGTCCGCGGCTTTCGATTCGGCTTCCGAGACCGCTTCGATGGCCGACGTCGGCAACTCCTTCGGCAAATCGGCCGGATAGTCGCCGAGCGTTGCCTCCAACGATTGTTCTTTTCGGTCACGACGAATGACGACGAACGCTTTCTCGGCCGGACGAACTCGGCTGACTTGGTCAATCAACTGCGCGGCGGATGTGATGCTCTGATCGCGGAATTTGACGATGCGATCGCGCGGCTTAAGACCGATCTTCGCGGCAGGGCTATCGGGATAGACCCAGCGCACGCCAACCCCCTCGCCACTGCCGACTTTCTCCCGCACCGGCAACACGCCGAGGAATCCCGCTTCAAATGGCGGCAGTTCGCCGACGAGAGCTAGGTCGGCCTGCTTCGTCTCCTCGCCACGTTTGATCGCGATTGCCAGCTTGTCCCCTTCGATTTTGCTGCCCAGCACATGCCTGATCTGGGCCGGTCGCGTGACTTTTAGGCCGTCGAGCTCCACGATCAAGTCGCCATCCTTGAACCCCGCGCGGTACATCGGCGAGTCGTAGCGGACCCGGTCAATCTTCGTGTCGCCGCCGTACAAGTCGGTCGATGCGAAATTGAATCCCGCCAAGCCCGATCGCAGATCCTTGCCTTGCTTCAGCCGATCGAGCGTCGCGAGCACGTCCGCCAGTGGAATCGCGAAGCCGATTCCGGAGTCGTACCACTCGACCCCCGCGACCGGCGAATTATCCTGCGGCGACAGCGGCACGAGCACGCCCATTACCGAACCATCGACGTCCACCAACGCTCCGCCGTAATTGACCGGCGAGATCTTCGCATCGGTCTGAATCGCCTTGCCCCAAACCCGATTCACCGCGCTGACGATTCCGACCGACACATTCGGCGAGTTCGCATCAAGTGCGCGTCCGACAGCAATTGCCCATTGTCCGACGCGGATCGAAGGCTTCGCAGTCGGTCGCGCGGGGACCAGTCCGTCCGCCTCGACTTTCAGAAGAGTCAGCATTCGCACCGTGTCATTCGCAATGGCCTTTGCTGCCAGCCGTTTTCCATCGGTCGTCGTCACTAAAATCGACGCTGGCTTCGACAGAAAATTGAACGAACTGGAAATCACATACCCATCCGCCGACACGATCACGCCGGTCGTTGGCCCATTCCCCAGCAAAAAGTTCTGCACTTGGTCCAGTCCGCCAACCGTTTCGATCCGCACCAGCGACGGAGCGACCTGGCTGACGGCATTCTTGAATGCCCGCTCTTCCAGCTCTTCCAATTGCTGCGCCGTGGATTGCCACGCGAACGCCGGACGAATGCCGACGGTGGCGAACAAGCACAGCACGGCCATCAGCATGAGGCGTTTCATCATCAGTCTCTTTCCAACTTGGCACGATTGCCAAGAGCTCATTCTTTCTTTCGCGGAACCGGCATCTCGACGGTCACCAATTCGTTGCCGCGGCGCACGATCAGACGGAGTTGATCACCGGATTCGAGTCTCCCAATTGCGTCCTGCAACGCGCGGCAGGATTGAATCAACTCGTCGTTGATGAACAGCACCAAGTCGTCCGGCTTCAATCCCACTTTCGCGGCGGCGGACTCAATTTGGATCGAATCAATGAACGCCGGCGTTCGCTCGACGACGTCGGGCACCATCAGAAAACCGAAGTCAAGCGGCTTGTAACGACGCGGCTTCAGCGAGGGTTCGTCCTCGTTCGGATCTTTCTTGCGCTCGAACTTGCCGGAGATGATTTGCTGGATCGAACTGCTCAAGTCTTTCACAGGGATCGCGTAGTTCATCCAAGTGTTCGACTTCGCGTTGCGCAACTCCAGGCCAATCATGCCGAGCAGCATTCCGTCGCGCGTCGTCAGCACGCCGCCGGCCGCGCCGGAGTTGTTCGTCACGCCATCAACCACGAACACCGGCCCCGAATACGGACTGTCGAACACGCCGCGTCGAGCCTCGATGATCGTCTTCGCCGCGATCACTCCATGCACCACCGAAACCGGTTCATCGCCTGCTGCGACGTTGAACATGTTGCTGAAGCCCAGCACTCGCGTTCCCGTTCCGGTCGACACCGCATCGTCGGGATTGAAGAACGGGAACTCGACGCCCTCCGCGCCATTCAGCTTGAGGACGGCCAAGGCCAATTGCGGTTCGGCTCCCAGGACACGCGCCGAAAACCGCCGGCCATCGGACAACACGACACCGACGAGATCGGCATCGAGCACATGGCTCCAGATTGTTACAATGTGGCCTTCCTTGCTGACGAAGAAACCCGTTCCGTGAGCGGCCAGGCCCTTAATGCCGCCGGCTCCAAATATTTTGACGACTTTGGGCTGCACGGCGACGATGGTGTCGCGCGTCGATTGAGCTTGGCTGACAGACGGAAGCAACGCCAATGACAAAACACAAAACACCAACCGTACCGCGACCGTGAGGGGGCGGCCCACAGGAGGCCTCAGCGAAGCCGCTCCCTCATGGTCGCGGTACGGCGAGTTTTCCGACCATCGATTGTCTTGCACTTTGCACTTTGCACTGGGCACTTTGCATTCTCCTCACTTCTTGGTCGTGAACTCCAACGTCGCGACTTTCAGCGTCGCAAATTCCTTCTCGCCGCTCGTCACCATCCAAGTCGCAGGCAGGCGTCGGCCGTTGAAATCGTTCCAGTTCTCGAACCGAATCAAGCAGGGTTCCGCATCCTCGTACAAGCGGCTGTCCAATCCGAGCAACAGGCCGGACGCACGACTGAAGAACCAGCGTGTCTCGATGGCTCCCATTGTCGTCACGATCACATCGACCAACTCGCCACGACCGTCGAGCGGCTCGCTGCCGAAGTAGTGGCACTCGGTGAACGCTTTCGAGCCGGTTTGCAAAAGCAGCCGCAGTTGATGAGCCGCGATCAAGAAGCCGCCGGTTCCGGGAGGCTCGTCGGCCGGGTCCGTGTCTTCGAGTTGCTGGAAGAACGCCGCGTCGCGAATTTCCAGGCCGATCCCTTTGGCCGCGAGTGTCAATTCAAATTTGTCGCCAGTCGCCGACTGTCCACTCAAACGCCATGAACCTGCGGTGGATGCGAAATCGCCCAGCCCTTTCAGCGGAGCGAACACGCGATCCTGTTCCAACTGGTTGAAGCGGTAGTTGGCGAACCCGGCTTTCTCGACGAACCAATCTTTCCATTGTTCCGGGATCGTCTGCTTCGCAGCCTCCGCGTGTGGATCGGGCCGAGGTGGCAGCGGCTGATCGGGAGTTTTCTCCGGATTGCCGTCCTTGTCCTTCTTCGGCATCGGCTGACGCGGCTTCTGTTGCGGACGCGGGCCGGGCATCAATTCCGTCTTCGCATGCAGGCCACGCAGTCGAGCGTGAATCTCGCGGCGTTCGCCCTCATGGCGGAAGACGATCGGCAGCATCCAGTCCTTCGGATAGATGCCGAGAATGTTCTTGAATTGATTCACAGTTCGCACTGGCCGCCCCGCGAAAGTCACCAGCTCGTCGCCGGATCGCAGCCCGCGACGAAAGACGTCGGACGCCTCCAAGATGCCGTTGACCACAACGGTGCCATCGGAATCGGTCGTCACCGTTGCGCCGAGCGTCGCGTGATCGACGACTCGCCCCGCCTTGATTTGGTCGTGAAAAAATTTGATCTGATTGATCGAGATCGCGTAGCCCGCACCGGAATTGACTCGGCCACGCTTTTCGAATGAACCGCGTCCATTGATCCCGACCAACTCGCCCGCCGAGCTGAACAACGGCCCGCCCGAGTTGCCTGGATTGATTGACGTATCGACCTGAATGCAGTCGGTGTATTCGAGCCACGTCCCGGACGGCGGCTGATAGCGATGTGTGCCGCTGATGATGCCGTAGGTCACGGTCGGTTGAAAGTCGGTCGCGAGCAAAAACGGATTGCCCATGACGTACGTCCAATCGCCGATCTCCAATTTGTCACTGTCGCCGAGCGTCGCGACTGGAAAATCCTCGCGGCCCAACAGTTTGATGAGCGCGACATCGCCCGTCGGATCAATTCCCACCAGCACCGCGTCGTACAGCACTCCGTCATTGAGGCCGCACTTCATGAACGGACCCAGTCCGCTGACGACGTGAAAGTTCGTCAGCGCGAACCCGTCTTTGCTGATGAGGACTCCCGATCCACCGCCGGCTCCCCCTTTCGCGAACACGGCCACGACTGTCGGAGCAACACGCTCGATGACTTCGACTCGCTTCAATTCCGCTTCGCGAACCTGCGGCTCAGCAGCCAGCGACGAGGTCGCCAGCCAACAAAGCAGCGCGACGCTCAACACTCCGCATCTTTGCACCTTCACGTCTTTGCGTTGACCACTCATCGCACCCTCACTTGATCAACTTGGCATCCGCCAAATCGAGATTATCACCGAGATCGACATTCGTGGCCGCATCGCCGCCGAAGCCGACGCTGATTTCCAGCACCACAACATCGGTCACATCCAAATCAATCGGCCGAGCGGCGTCGCGCGACGTCATCCGCAACTTCACAAGCGGCTTACCGTCACCGGAGATCACCAAGTCGCAATCGCCGTTGCCGTCCTTCACGCTCTCGTCGATTCCGACGATCGCTTGCAGCCGGCGATAATCGCCTCCCAGCCGATACCGCAGCGAAGTCTGTGGCCGGATGCACAGCCCGCGTGCGAAGGCTCGCATTCCCATCGGCTTCAACTCCGGGGCATAGAACGCTCGGTCTGAAACGAACGCCGGACCATCTTGGATGCCGCGCGTGTACTTCACATCGCGTGGCGGGTCTTGAGAAAGGTAACGCAACTTCCCTTGGCTGAAATCGAGCAGCTTGAGTTTGTCGAGCGGCACCGCCACTTCGTTTTTCGTCGCCGTCGTCACGGAAACTCCGGTCGGTGTCGCCTTCAGAGTGGACGCCATCAGGATGTCGCCGTTGCCAAGTTCCACTCGCACTGCTGGCGGCTTTGGGGCATTCGGGCGACGGGCGAAGATCAGGCCAAAGACTTTCTCACGCTTCGTCGAGACTTCCTCGCCGTCGAGCAGAAACGTCACCGACTTGTCGGTGACTTCGACCACGACTCCATCGAGGTAGTCCAGCGTCTGCTCTTTGCGAATCACCAGCAGATCGGATTTATTTTCCCGATCGACCAGCTTCGTCCACTGCTCGTCTTCGTCGAAGCGATCTGAAAACCGCACGCTGGCAACCTCGCCTTGCGGCAGCGACAGTTCACCGAGGACGGCCGACGTGACCTTCAGACGTTTCTCCACGATCTGGGACTGCGTCGCACCGAGCTTCGTGCCATCCCACAACGACACGATTGCCGAGGGCTTGTCGAGCTTCGCCGTTTCGCCACGGAATCGGACCTCCAGTACCTCGCTGAGCGGCACCGATTCTTCTTTGCCGGCTTGAACGATCGTGATTCGGCCGTCGGCCAAGCCGCGCCACTCGCCGACACGAGGCTCACCCTGGAACGAAACCACTTCCACTTGAGGAGCCGCCAACACGGCCAGCAAAACGGCGGACAGCAAATTCATCGGTCGTCACTCTTTTCCGGCCGGGCGATTCGCCAGCTTCTTGAAGTACTGCTCGATAGCTTCGCGGTAGTGCGAGGGGAAGTTGCGGTTGATGACGTTCTTTGCCTCTGCCGCCTTCTTCGGGGCGAGCGAGCCCCAGCCAGCTTTGTTACCGATGTCCTTTTTGTCGACTTCTCCAGGAGCCGTCGCTCCCTTCACGCTGCTGTCACCTGCGGCACCGCCGGATTGATTTTGGTTGCCACCCTGGCCGCCGCCTCCGCCGGAATTCTGTTGTTGCTGCTCAACCTTTTTGATGATCTCGTCGAGAGCTTCGACGATTTCTTCTTCGACCTTTTGTGTTTTCTCGCCGCCGCGACCGAGGATCAGGCGACGCTCGACATCCGACATCTTTTTCGCGACTTCGCCGAGCGAAGCCTCTTTGAGTTGTTCGATATCGTGTCGCATCAGCAATGCCACCGCCCTGTACCGTTCGGGCACGTTCTGCGTGTTGTCGAGCAGATTGCCGAGCGACTTCATCGCGTCACTCTTTTTCAAAAGCTGATGTTCGCAAATCGCTCGTTGAAAGAAGTAGCTCGCGGGATCGACAACTTGCTTCGGATCGACGACGACTAGCACTTCCAAGGCTTCCTCGTACAACTGCCGCTGAGCGAGAAATCGTCCGACAAACAGTCGCAGATGCTGTCGAGCGAACTCCGCCATCGCATCAGTCTGCGGCACCACTTCGCGCGGCCAAGTGGCAACCGGGACCGCTTCACGACACGCTTCGATGATCTGCTTGGCGTCCGCATCGGCGAGAGTCAGCGTGCGAATGACTCGTTGAAAGATCTCTTCGGTCGTGAGCGGGTTCTCTTCGATCACCCATTCGCGGCCAATGTTTTCCAGAACGGCTTTGTCCGTGACGCCTCGTTCGGCCACCCATTGCAACACCTTCGTGCGAACGTCGGCGGCTGCGGGGGGCGAGAAGACATCGTCAGCCGCGAAGGCCGAATTCAAGGGCGAGCACAGCGAAACGACAAACAGGGCGAACCAGGTGGCCCGCTGAAGAAACAGCGACGCGCTCAACAGGACTCTCGTGAACAGGCCTTCTTCAGACACGACAGTCACACCGAAGTGAGTTCGTTGGCTCTGACCAAAAATGGTGGGGTGATCGACCGTCGCGGTGGCGACTTTTCGAGGTCGCTGGCAACGATGGATTGCGGACCACTGACGAACGAGATTGGCTGCTTGGCGGTTCATTTATTTTTCCCTTTCACCAAGTCCGACGTCGCTTGTTGGATGCGGGATTGCCGGCCAGAGAGTTGTTGCAGTTGCTGCACGGCCTCTTCCTGGGTCGCTTGTTCCCCGTCAAACGTGCGGCTGAGCTGTTTCGTGCGGCGGTTCACTCGCAGTTGCAGCGAACGCAGCATCTTGAGTTCAGCGAGTTGATCGACGAGCGGTTGCGATTGCTCTTGATCCTGCTGTTGTTGCTGCTGTTGTTTCTTTTTGTCTTCGTCCGACTTCTCCATTTCCTTTTGCAGTGCCTCGATCAATTCTTCGAGGGCTTCGATGACGTCTTTCTCGACCGCCTGAGTCAGTTCTCCGACCTTCGCGTCCCGCAACCAACCGACCAGGTTTTGCACGTCTTGCCGAATGCTGGCGACCGATTCTGGAAACGCGATCGACGAGCCTTCTTCCTTGAGCAAGATCAATGCCTTGTCGGCGTCGATCAGAATTTCCTGTTCGCCCTGAGAAAGTTTCACGGCGCGAGCTTGTGCCGAAGCCTTCTCCGATTCGCCGGCTTTCGATAGCCGCACGGTATCGTGATAGATGATGAGCTGCGACGCTAACATCTTTTTGAACCGAGCTTCCAGCGCGGCGAGCATCAACTTCTGTTCTTCTTCGCGAAGCTGCCGCAGAATCTCCTCGATCTTTTCTTTGGCTTCCATCAACTTGCGGATCGCATCGTCCTGTTCTTTCGATGCGTTATCCGGCTTCTGCTTCTTGAGTTCTTCAATCGCCCGCTGCATGGCATCGCGAGACTCTTCAAGCTGCTTGCGGCCCGGAGTTGCTTGCTTCTTCGGATCGGGCGGCTGGTTTTGATCGCTGTCTGGTTGCTGACCGTCTTTCGGTTCTTGGCCGTCTGGCATCGGCTGGCTGTCGGGTGAACCTTCCTTTGGTTTGCCTTGTTCATTTTTTTTCGATGGCTTTTGTGGCTTCGAGCCATCCTTGGGTTTGTCGTTTTTCTCGCCGTTCCTCTCCGGCTTGTTCATGTCGGACGGCTTGCTTTCTTCCGGCTTCTTGCCCTCGTCGGCATTCTTGTCGCCCGAGGGCTTGTCAGATTTGTCGCCCTTCTTCTCATCGCCGTCAGGCTTGGAGTTCTTGTCATCGGGTTTCTGCTCGCCGTTTTTTGGGTCGTCCGATTTGGAACTCGGCTTCTGATTCTGGGAATCTGGGTTTGCTTCG
>QWQF01000079.1 GCA_003669125.1 Planctomycetota bacterium | reverse complement strand
GCGAAGGAAATCGGCGACATTCAAATCCTCTGGAAAGGACCGCTGCTGGAAAACGATCGCGACGGGCAGATCAGCGTCGTGCAGGACTTCGTGACGAAGAAAGTCGATGGCATTTGTCTCGCGCCGCTCGACAAGCAGGCGCTGGTCGATGCAGTCAAGGATGCGCAAGCGGCGAACATCCCGGTGCTGATCTTCGACAGCGCGTTGCAGGACGAGAATCTAATCGTCAGCTACGTCGCAACCGACAACTACAAAGGTGGGCAGCTCGCTGCGGCGCGGTTGGCGGAATCACTGGAAGGCAAAGGCAACGTCATCGTACTGCGCTACAACGCCGGCAGCGAAAGCACCGAGCAACGTGAAGAAGGTTTTCTCGACGAGCTCAAAGCCCGCCACCCGCAGATCAAAGTGATCTCGTCCACCGAGTACGCCGGGACGACCCCCGAATCGTCGCTCGAAAAAGCGACGCAGGTGCTCAACAAGTACAAGGACGAGGTCAACGGAATCTTCGCCGTCTGCGAACCAAACGCGTCCGGAGTTTTGAAAGCGCTCGAAGAAACCGGCCTCGCCGTCAAAGTGAAGTTCGTCGCCTTCGATCCGAACAAGGAATTGATCCAAGGCATGGCCGATCGCAAGGTCCACGGCATCGTCCTGCAAGACCCGGTGACGATGGGCTACGAAGCGGTCAAACGCCTCGCCGCCCACATCAAAGGCGAGAAGGTCGATAAGCGAATTGGCACCGGCGAGTACGTCGCCACTCCGGAAAACATGGCAACGCCCGAAATGGACAAGCTGCTCAAGCCGCAGCAGTTTGAGTGAGAGGTGCTGCGGTCTTCTCTCGCTCTGGGAGAGGGTTGGGGTGACGAAACCCTGCCGCCGTTGACGCGGCGAATCCATCGAAAGTCTCTCGCACCTCGAACCCTCACCCGGCCTTCGGCCACCCTCTCCCCAAGGGATGAGGGGAAGGAATCATGTCCTCTCGCGTTTTGACGATGTCCGGCATCTCGAAGTCGTTCGGCGCGACGCAAGCGCTGCGCGACGTGTCGCTCGACGTCCCGGCTGGGCGTGTGCTGGCTTTAATCGGCGAGAATGGTGCGGGGAAGAGTACGTTGATGAAGGTGCTCAGCGGAGCACACGCGCCCGACGCAGGGACGATGACGCTGAATGGGAACTCGTTCACTCCGAGCGGCCCGCACGATGCGCGACTGGCTGGCGTCGGCATGATCTATCAAGAGCTGAATCTCGCGCCAGACTTGAGCGTCGAAGACAACATCATGCTCGGACAGGAACGCAGTCAGTTCGGGGTGCTCGACAGACGTGCTCAGCAAGCGAAGGTGCGTGAAGTGCTGGAGTTGCTCGGTCATCCCGACTTGCCGCCGAGCACGCCGGTTCGCGAACTGCCGATCGCTCAGCAGCAGCTTGTCGAAATCGCGAGGGCGCTTGCGTCTGACTGCAAGGTCATCGTCTTCGACGAGCCGACCAGTTCGTTGACACGCTCGGACGTCGAACATCTGTTGGCGGTCATTCGTCGACTGAAATCGGCCGGACTCGGCATCGTCTACATCAGCCATTTTTTGGAAGAGATTCGGCAAGTCAGCGACTGCTACGCCGTGCTTCGCGACGGCCAATCGGTCGGCAGCGGCGACCTGTCGGATACGACGGACACGGACATCGTCAGCCTGATGGTCGGCCGTAGCGTCGCAGAATTGTTCCCATCCGTACCGCACACGCCCGGCGAGATCGTGCTGCAAGTCACCGGCTTGAGCGGTGAATCGTCCCCCGTCGATGTCTCGTTTGAGCTGCGACGCGGCGAAATCCTCGGCATCGCCGGCTTGATCGGGGCAGGGCGGACCGAGTTGCTGCGTTGCTTGTTCGGTTTGGACCGGTGTCGATCCGGCTCAGTCACCCGAAGCGTCAGTGAGGGCGGGTGTTCCACAACAGGTGGAGTTGAGCGAAGTTTGGAGCGATCGCCATCGCTGACGCTTCGAGTTAGTGAAGGCTTCGGATTCGTCTCCGAAGACCGCAAGACCGAAGGCCTCGCGCAGTCCCGTTCGATCGCCGACAACATGACCTACAGCCGGCTGAAGCCGTACTCCCGTTTCGGCTGGTTGAATCTGAAGCGTCGCCGCACTGCCGTCGCCGATTGGATGCGGCGCCTGCACGTCAAAGCCGCATCGCCGGAGCAATCGGTCGGCGAACTCTCCGGCGGCAATCAACAAAAGATCGCGATCGCCCGCGTGCTGCATCAAGAGGCGGACATCCTGTTGCTCGACGAACCGACCCGCGGTATCGACGTCGGCACGAAGGCGGAAATCTATCGCCTGATGGGGGAGCAAGCCGCTGCCGGCAAGGCGATCATCTTCGTCAGCTCGTATCTGACCGAGTTGCTCGCCGTCTGCGATCGCGTGGCGGTGATGTCTCGCGGTCGATTGAAGGAAGTGCGCGCGGCGCGGGATTGGACTGAAGAAGCTGTGATGGCCGTCGCCGTGAGTGTGAATGAAACCGTGGCCTGACCACGAGGAAGCCCGATGATCGAACCGTCAACAACTCAGTCAACCTCCGAAGTCACGACGAATTCCCGTCGAACCTGGAATCGCGTCGTCAATGCCGTTGGACCATTTCTCGCGTTGGCTGCGGTCGTGTTGTTCTTTGCGATCGCGGATCGCTGGATGAATGGCGAGAAGGCGACGTTTCTGACGAGCCGCAACTTGACGACGATCTCCTCGCAGACGTCAACCGTCGCCGTCGCAGCGCTGGGAATGACCATCATCATCATCGCCGGCGGAATCGACCTGTCAGCAGGGACAGCGATCGCACTCTGCGCAACGGTGTTGGCTTGGAGTCTCAAAGAAGACCTCGGCCCGCGCTGGCTCGCGGGCGAGACGACGGTCGCTGTGACGAAGTCGATCAACGAGGCCAAGAGCGACTTGAAACGGATCGAGCGCGAGATCGAGGCTTTGGCCGGAGGCGAGGTGACTCCGCCGCAAGTCGCCGCGAAGTTGATGGCCAAGAGCGACGCGGAGGAAACGATTCGGCAGCACGAGCGGCGGCTGACGAAATTGAAGTCGCTGTCCGCTGTCGTTGCCGTCGCGATGTCGTTGGCGTGCGGCGCGCTCTGCGGGTTCGCAAACGGGTGGCTGGTCAGTTATCTGCGAGTCGTCCCCTTCATCGTCACGCTGGGGACCATGCAGTTGTATCTGGGGCTGTCCAAGCAGATTGCTCGTGAAACGACGGTCCGGCCGGATCGGTTCAGCCAGGTCTCCGACGGGTTGGTCGATCTGCTCAGCGTCCGCGCCGATGCCTTGTGGCTGGGATTGCCCAGTGGCGTTTGGCTGACTCTGCTGCTTGCAGCGTTGCTTGCAGCCGCGCTGCATTGGACGGTCTTTAGCCGCTATGTTTTCGCCCTCGGCTCGAACGAAGCGACCGCGCGGCTGTGCGGCATCAACGTTCGCTGGAACAAGATCGCGGTTTACACGCTGAGTGGTTTGTTCGTCGGCATCGCCGGTCTGTACCAGTTTTCACGGCTGACCGTCGGCAACCCAACGTCCGGCACCGGCCTTGAATTGCGAGTCATCGCCGCCGTCGTGATCGGTGGTGCAAGCCTCAGCGGCGGACGTGGCTCGGTGCTCGGCACGCTGTTGGGAGCGCTCATCATGTCGGTCATCGCCAACGGCTGCACGATGCTCGGTTTGCAGAATCCCGTCCAAGACATGATCCTGGGCGTGATCATCGTCGCGGCCGTGACACTGGATCAATTCCGGCAGAAGGCCGGCAGTCGATAACCGTTATCCCTGTTTGTGATTTCGTGAGGAGCCAACGTCATGCGTGCTGCATTGATCGGAGTGCTTTTTGTCGCAGCGACATTTGCGGCCAGTGCTGCTGACCCGGTTCCGAAATACACCGAGCATCAAGACCTGTCGTACTTCGTCGACGGAAGCGGCCAGAAGCAGCCGATCAAAACTCCCGCCGATTGGGCCAAGCGGCGCGAGCACATTGCGGCCTGGATGCAGTCCGTCATGGGGCCGCTGCCGAAGCCGGAGAAGCCGGTGTCGCTCGACGTGAAAGTCGAGGAAGAGGTCGCCGTCGGCGAATTCACGCGCAAGAAGATCAGCTATCAGACCGACTCGACCGAGCGCCGTGTGAAGGCATTTTTGTTTCTCCCGAAGACCAGCAAGAAACCGACGCCGGCGATCCTTTGCCTGCATCAGACGATCGGCATCGGCAAGGGCGAGCCGGCAGGGCAGGGGGGCAGCCCCAATCTGCATTACGCGCTGCACCTGGCTCAGCGAGGTTATGTGACGCTCGCTCCGGACTATCCGAGCTTCGGCGAATACCCGTTCGACTTCGCTCCGGCCCACGGCTACACGAGCGGGAGCATGAAGGCGATCTACGACAACATCCGCGCGGTGGACTTATTGCAGTCGCTGCCCGAAGTGGACAAGGATCGCATCGGCTGCATCGGCCATTCGCTCGGCGGGCACAACACGATGTTCACGGCATTCTTCGAGCCGCGCATCAAATGCCTCGTCTCGAACTGCGGATTCACTCGGTTTCACAAGTACTACGGCGGAGCCTTGAAGGGCTGGACAAGCTCCCGCTACATGCCGCTGATTGACTCGCAGCATCACAACAGTCCCGACGAAGTCCCGTTTGACTTCCCGGAGATCGTCGCCGGCTTCGCCCCGCGACCGTTCCTCGCCAGCAGCCCGATCGGCGACAGCAACTTTGAAGTCAGCGGAGTGAAGGATTCAATCGCCTCTGCGAAGCCGATCTACGAACTGCTCGGCGCGACGGATAATCTGCGAGCCAACTATCCCAACTGTGCTCATGACTTTCCCGAAGATGTCCGCAAGGTCGCTTACGATTTCTTCGACAAGCACCTCAAGAAATGACGTTTGCGGGCGAGTCGCGTCTCGGCCACCATTTGCGCAGCGTGCTCACGAACGCTTGATCGGCTTTCGTGGAGATCATTTCGAGCGGCGAGAATCCTCGCAGTCGAGCCAGCCACAACGTCAATGCGAAGCAGCCGATGCCGATTGCTCGATTCGGCCAGGCGTTCAAGTCCCACTGGCTGGACCACGTCCACTGCCAAACGTCGGAGATCGGCAACAGGTACGGCACCGGCCATTGGTATCCGTCCGCGCCGCGTGAGCCGATGACGTCGCAGAGCAAGTGCAGATGAAACGTCAGACACGCGAAGAAAGTTGTCTTCCAGTTCCCCTTCGAGATCCACGCAGCGGCAACTGTGACGAACGCCGCGAAGCCGACGTTGTGACACAGGATGTGGTGATACTCGCTGTGCCACAGCAGCGGCGCGTCCCAGTTGATCGTGATCCAGTTCTCGATCGGATAGCCGAAGCCGTCGAGATCGGGAATGACTCCCGCGACCGTGACGAGTGCTCGGTCGCGGCGTGTTTTTGTCGTCGCGTCGGCGATGACCCAACTGATGAGGAAGTGTGTCGGCGGGATCATTGGGAGTGACTCCTTTTACAGGTGGAGGAATTGGGGGTTGGCAGTCCGTCGCGGCCAGAGTTTCGTTCCTCGCGAGGCGAGTTTAGACTCCTCGCCGAAGTTTCGTCAGGCGCGAGGAGCCGCTCGCGCCTGACTGCGAATATTCGGCTGAAATCCTGCGTTCGGAGGAGAGTGCCATGAGCCAGAAACAAACTCGACGTGACTTCGTGCAGACGACGTTGGCCGCCGCTGCGGCCAGTTCCATGCCGTATTGGTTCTTCCGCGACCCGGCCGCGGCCAAGGCGTTTCAGTCGCCGAACGAGCGGCCGCTCATCGCCTGCATCGGCACCGGTGACCGCTGGAATGCCGTCGGCCCGAACGCTCTGAAGTTCGGCGATTGCGTTGCCGTCTGTGACGTCGATTCCGAACACGCTCAGAAAGGCAAGAAGCGAGTCGAAGACGCTCAGAACAAAAAAGCCTCGGCCAAGGAGGTCAAAGTTTACGAGAACTATCTCGAACTCCTCGACAAGCATCCGGAGACGCAGATCGTCACGGTCGTTACGCCGGACCATTGGCACTCAAAGATTTCGATCGAAGCCATGAAGCACGGCAAAGACGTGTACTGCGAGAAGCCGCTGACCCTGACCATTGATGAAGGCAAGCAGATCATCAAAGTACTCGACGCCACGAAACGCGTCTTCCAAGTCGGCACGCAGCAACGCAGCGAGATGTCCGCGAACGGCAACAAGGTGCAGCAGCAGTTTCTCGCCGCGGTCGCGATCGCCCGATCGGGACGGCTCGGCAAGATTCAGAAAGTCGAATGCCGTATCGGCGGAGCACCGACCAGTTCTGACATTCCGAAAGCGGATGTGCCCAAGCACCTCAATTGGGACATGTGGCTCGGACAAGCTCCGATGACCGACTATCTGCAAGGGGGATTCGGCAACAACAAGCAGTACCCGGAGGCTCGCACGCACTACGAGTTCCGCTGGTGGTACGAATACTCCGGTGGCAAGATGACCGACTGGGGTGCTCACCACGTCGACATCGCGACATGGGCGATCGGCATGGAAAACAGCGGCCCGATCAGCGTCGAGGGAACCGCCAAGCATCCGGTCCCGTTCGAGAACGGCAACCCGACCGTGACCAACCGCTACAACGCGGCTCACGAATTCAAGATCAACGTCAACTACCCGAACGGCGTCGAGATGCTGATTCGTAGCGACGAAGAAAACGGCATCCTGATCGAAGGAACCGAAGGCCGCATCTTCGTCAGTCGCGGTTCGCTGAAGGGCAAGCCGGTCGAAGACCTCGAAGCCAATCCGCTCCCAGCCGACGCCATCAGCAAGCTCTACAAGGGCAAGCAACCGGGCGACCACATGCGGAACTTCTTCGAGTGCTGCGTCGATCGCACCCAGCCGATCAGCGACGTCTACACGCACCACCGAGCGATGACGACCTGTCATCTCTCGAACATCGCCATCCGTCTCGGCCGCAAGCTGACGTGGGATCCCGACAAGCAAGAGATCACCGGCGATGCCGTCGCCAAGAAGATGCAATCTCGCGAGCAACGCAAAGGCTACGAGATCATCGTCTGAGCGTTTGCGGATCGAGTGCTTCAAAAATCGAAAGGGCAGCCAGTGCAAGCCGGCTGCCCTTTTTTCGTCAAGTGGTTCTCGAGCGCGGATCAGTACCACTGATAGGCGTATTTCCGAAACCGATCCCAGGCCCCTTGGCGTTTAGTCGGATCGCCGCCGTAGGGCTTGAAACGGTCACGGTCGCTGTTCAGTTCGTGGAGCAGGGCTTCATTGGCAAACTGCACTGCCGTGAGGTCTTCCCAAGTTGAGTACAGATTTGCCGTCCGTTGATCCTCGGCCGCCATCTCGCTTTCGCGCCGAGCCAACAACGCCTTGACTCCTTCACGAACGAGTTCGTCCGAACAATCCATCAGCGGTCGTAGTTCGCGGAGCCCTTCGACGTCGATCGGATGCACGCTGATCTGTACGGACGGAGCCGAGTCTCCCGCGAGAATGCGGCTGACGTTGTGACGCATCACGACCAAGTCCACCGGCGTCAGAGCGTACAAATAGATCGCCGCTGCCAACGCCAAGAGGTCCGCTCGGAACAGCCAGACGAAACCTCGCTGGTGTAGCTACTCACTGCAAGGCAACCCGATGGCGGATTCTTTCTTGGCGTCCAGCGAAGTTCAATGACAGCGAGAGTTGTCGCGACAGCAAAGGCAGCGGCAATCTTTGCCGAAACCGCCTGCCGATCGAAATGTGATGTTTCGCGGTTTGTCAATCTGTGCCACATTGCGTTGCGCGGTCAGGATGGCCGCTGAAGTTCTCGTTGGTACTCAAGGATGAGGGTTTGCCATGCGACTGACCAAGCTGTTCTCGTTGATTCAATCACGGTTCGCTTGGCGGAAAAATCTTGACCGGTGGACCTCAAGTCGCCGAGTTTCGTGGCCGGTGTCGGCCGCTACGGAGTCTCTTGAAGATCGTTGTTTGCTCGCCGCTGGAAGCCTTGATTCAAACTCCGACACGGCGTGGGTGGACGAGTACGGTGATTCGCAGCGACAAGAGTTAGCGCGGCAACTCACCCAGAATCTTGCGCGGGCACAGGCCGATGCCATCCATCGCGGACTGGGAAACTCAAGTGTCATGGATAGTTCCCAGCGCACCGTCTACCTCGACTACAACCAGCGGTTGCTGCAACTTGAAGACGCCCTGATGCGGCAGAAACTCGACATCGGTGCCAACAGCACGACTTGGGGCCTTACGACTGACTTCGGAGCGTGGGTGGACCAGTACGCCAACACACAGCGACAGCAGTTGACACAGCGACGTGACCAGCAAATCACAGAGGCGAAACAGTCGGCCACCCGTCGCGGCATGAGAAGCTCATCGTACCTCGACTCGTTGGACCGAGGCATCAAAGCCGACTACGACCAACTGCTGCTGCAATTTGAAGACGACCTCCTGCTTCTGAAATCCGACTACGGCACGCTGCTGAACCGAGCGGTGGATGAATCCGGCAACGGCAACGATGTCGCTGCGGACGCTGGGGAAGTCGTGGTGTCACTCCCCTCGAAAGGCGGGACATTCAATGCGCTGTTTCTCGATGGCTACGCGCATCTTCGCTCGCCGAAGGGAACGGAGATGATCTCGCCGGTAGTCGTTCCGAACGGCGCGTGGGTGCAATTCGACGGTTCCAATTTCAATGATCGCCTCACACTCGATGAATCGTGGGTTTTCTTCACCGGAAGCTTGTGGTTCGACGGGAATGGTGGCAATGACAAGTTTGACGCACGGGCCGTCAACCTTGATGTCTGGTTTAACGGCGGAGATGGAAACGACACTTTCCTCGGTGGCAGCGGCAACGACACCGTCGATGGTGGAGCGGGTAACGATAGCCTGTGCGGTGGAGACGGTGACGACTTGCTGGGCGGCGGCGATGGAAATGACAAGCTGAAAGGCGATGCGGGCGACGATGTGCTCGACGGCGGTGACGGCAACGACAATTTGCAAGGATTGAACGGCGACGACTCGATTCGAGGCGGTAATGGCAATGACAAACTCAACGGCGGCATCGGCGATGACGTGTTGAGCGGTTCGTCCGGTAACGATTTATTGCAAGGGGGATTGGGCATCGACTGGTTACTCGGTGACGGAGGCAACGACGTTTTGAAAGGCGGCGCTGGCACTGACTTCATCAATCCCGGTTCGCCTGACATTGGCACGGACAAGGTCAGCGACAAGTCCCGCGTGATCGACACGACATCGACGTTCGACTTCGATGCTTTGATCGCCTGACTTCTTTCACACGGCCAGCGCGCATAGCTGGGTAGTGTGGGCGAGCTGGCGCGAGAGTTATTGTCAAATGTTGTGGACGAGGTGAGTTGAAGAAGGCGGTGTGCTTGGGGAGAAATTGGAGTTGCACGACATCCCATTTCTCTTCCAGGAGCACACTACCGTGTCGAAAGTTATCGAGCCGTCGGATGTTTTACCCGTGTC
>QWQF01000180.1 GCA_003669125.1 Planctomycetota bacterium | reverse complement strand
GCCGTTTCGCAATGGACAGCCGAAATTCGTGCCGTCAGCCGAGGTCGCAACTTCGCCTTCCGTCGCCGCTCGCCGCGTGAAAAATAACAGCGTTCAACGGTTCCCGCAGGAAGCCACACGGCCCACGGCCATCAAGCCAGAGCCACAATCTCAGAAAACACACGTCGCGCCGGTCGGACTTGAACTGCCGCCACAGGCATTGACCACTCCTCAGGCAATCGCACCAGCGGCCAGTGCCGGGATTCGGCAAGTCGTCCGCTCGGCGTCGGTCTCGCCATTACCAGCTATCGTTGAACCGTCGCGAACCGGGCCATTTGCCGAGTTCGAGCGAATGATTCCGTGGCGACGTTCCGCCGTCGCGAACTCGCCAATTCCGCAGGCTGACCCCGTTGAGGTCATCGTTGCTGAAAAGAGCGAGCCAGTGGACGCGACGGCGTTTCCGATCATCACGCCGACGGGTGCGTTGTTTTCGGCCAAGCCTGTGGCCGTTCAAGGTTCGCACTCGCGAACTTTGGAACCGGAGGTTCCTTCTGCGGACGACCAGTCACGCGGTTTGTTTTCGAAATCTGCGGTTCCTTCGAAGGAGATGCTCGACGTGACTGATGCCACCGCTGCAACGGCGAAAGAGTTTTCAAGTACGGACGCCGAGTCGGCCGTTCGTCCACAGGACGTGTCTGTGTTGGTCGAGCAAGTCTTCGAGGACTTGCGACAACGCCGAATGAACGACGCTCGGCAACGCACCGAATGGTTGAAGCAGCTCGTGAGGAATCGCGCACCGGCCAATCCATCAAAGGTTGTCGGAGAAGAATCCTCGATCGATACCGAAGAGAGCCGATCAAGTGAGCCACGTCGGCTGGACGTCGATCCGCAGGCGACAGCAGTCGAGAAACCGGCCGCAAAAACTTTCTTTGACGACGAATAAACTAAGAGTTGCAAGTAAAAAGGAGTCGCGATGTCGTCGATCAAATCCCATTCCGTTCCCACGCCAGAGTCGGTTCACGACGTCTGGCTCAGTCAACGCGCTGAGTTGGAACGCGATCTCTTTGATGGCTGGGCCCCCGAAGTCCGCACGGCTCCGCCGATCACTCGGCCGCAGGTCGTGGCGGACGCTGCCAGCATCCGTGTCAGCGATTCTGCTCTCCGAAGTCCTGATGCAAGCGGCATCAGTCTCGAACCTGCCGCTGAACAGATCGAGACTGACAAGGCTCGGCATCAGGAGTGGCTCAAGCAGTCGAACGCAGCGGCGGTGCAACATCGAGTCGAGCATCAGCAGCGCGTTACGGAAACTTTGTCGCAGCATCACGCGGCCTTCTTCCATGAGATGGCCCGGCAGCGAGCGGCTTTTGAACACGAACTGTCCGCTCGTGAAACCGCCTGGGCGACGCAACGGGATCAGGAATGGGCCGCGTTGCGCAGTGCGAAAGAAGTCCAAGTCGCCGCACAGCAACGGCTGAAGGATGAGATGTCGACGCAGCGTGTGCGCGAACGGGAAGAGCTGTTGCAGTGGCGTCGGCAGGCCGAGGCGGAATTGGCGGAAGCGCATCGGCTGTTTGAGCAAGAGCGACTCAAGCAGCAGCAAGAAGGTGTTCGGCAGCGCGAGGTGGAGATGTCTCAGTTGCGTTGCGATCGAGAAGAGCTAGATTCACGGGTGCGGCAAGTACATTCGGAATTCGCGTACGCTCGGCAACGGCAAGAGGATGAGTTGCGACAAGCTCGTGACATGCAGTCGGCGCAACTGCGGGGCGAGCGTGCGGAACTCGACAAACTGCGCGATGTCTTGTTGGAGAAAGTTCGTCGCGAACAGGTTGTCTTGGAGAACGGCTTTCAATTCTTCGGGCAGCAATTGTCACGCGTCAGCGAGGAGCTCTGCGTGGCTCAACGCGGCTTGCAGACAGTTTCGGTGTCCGCGAGCAAGGCGCATCCGAGTGAGTTGCTCGTCGAACCCGGTTTGACCTCCATCAATTCACAACCGATGGGGCCGACGATTTTCAGTTTGGATGAGAGTCGTGAGCGACTGAAGGAATTCAATAAGCCTCCGCGAGCGGTCGCGTGAAATGAAATCAGGAAGCGTGACCACTGACGGCGCGAGTTCCACGGGAGACGGACAGATGCGACGACGGACGATCTTCAGCCTGCTGTGGCTTGGCAGCGTGATGCTGTGCGCGGCCGCATCGTCTGTTGTCGGTGACGAACCAACGTCCACGCAGCAGTTGGCTGCCAACGCCCTCCATGCCGGACAAACGCAAGACGTCGCTGCTGTGAATTCACTTGTCGCCCAACTCAGCCACGAGTCTCCGATCGTCCGGCAGTCGTGTGCGTGGGCGCTGTGTCAGTTCGGCGAGCATGCCTCTGCGGCGGTGCCATCGTTGACGCACGCGCTCGGCGACATCGACGTCCGAGTGCGTTGGGCGGCGGCAACGGCCTTGGGGCGGATTGGTCGTTTGGCGAGCACTGCGGAGACGGCTTTGTGGCAGGCAACACTCGATCGAGACAGCGACTTACGCTGTGCGGCTTTGATCGCATTGCGGACGGTCTCGGAGACCAAACACGGCGCGGCGATGTCCGCCTTGAGTGAATGTCTGCGAAGCTCCGTCGCCGACGTGCAATCGGAAGCGATAGCGACCTTGGCCGTCGTCCACACGAGATGGAGTGACGGTGAAAAACGGTCAATCGCGTCGCAATTGGCGAATGTATTCGAGAAGTCCAACGATGATCTTCGATTGGCAGCGGCAGTGTTGCTCGGGGATCTGGGCTTGTCGGTCGCTGAGTCCATCACCGTGTTGGCAGGTGCGACCGACGACCTTGACGAGCATGTTCAGGTGGCAGCTTTGAGAGCGGTCGGACGATTCGCTGATGAAGTCGATCGACGCTGGAACCAGCTTGATGCCGAGCAACGTGACGCTTTGCGTCACTCCTGTGAAGTGACGGCGAAGGTTCTGGGTGATCGGGGCAGAGACTTCGCTGAGGTCGCTCAGGTTGCCGAGCAATTCGAGCGGTTGATCGACGGCATTCAACTGACTTCGGCAGAAGAAACGGTCACGTTGCAGAGGACGAGCAGTTCATCCGCGAAAGTAGGGTTGGAGCCATTGAACGAGAGTCCCTCGGGTACGGCACCGTCATCGCCAAGCGGTTGGCATTGGACATTCGCGACTCTGCTGGCCGGCCTTGGTCTGTGGGGATTGCGGCAGAGTTTGGCGAGTTGTCCGGTGGCCGACGTCACCTCGACGAACAGCACTCGGACAAAAGCGGTTCCGTTGACAGAGACGTCTGCTGCGGAGATTCCGGTGGAAGACATCGCGGCCCGCAGAGAAGAGATCAACTCGCTCAGCGACATCGCGCTGAATGCGACGGTGACTTTGAACCGGGCGATGAGTGATGACGATTCCGTCGTGCGTTGGCGTTCGGCGTCGGCCGTGACGGCGGTACATGCCGCGACCGTGCCGCAGTTGCTCACGGCGGTGACGTCCAACGATCCCGAAGTGCGTCGTCTGGCAATCAGTTCTTTGCGAGGTCTCGGAGCGAATGCGTTGGCTCCGTTCGTGCAAGCGTTGCGCGACGATGATGCCCGCATGCGGCAAGCGGCAGCCGTCACGTTGGGCCAGATCGGACTGGGAGCAATCGACGCTGTGCCGCAACTGGTCACGGCGCTGGCCGACGCCGATGCACGAGTGCGTGCGGCGGCGGCGTTCTCACTCTCGACGTTCGGGCCACATGCGATGGAGGCGGTTCCCGCGCTGCGAACAGCCTTGTCCGACGAATTCGCGGCGGTGCGTGCTCGCGCGGCGTTTGCGCTGGGACAGATCGGTCCGTCCGCTCGGCGGGCCGCAGAGGAGTTAGTTCGGTTGGTGTCCGATCCCGATGTGTCGGTGCGAAGCAATGTCGCATCGGCCTTAGGGGGCATCGGGGCGGACACCGCCGTCGTGTTGCCGGCGCTGCGTCACGCGATGAACGACGAAGACTCCGGTGTTCGTCGTTGCGCAGCAGCAACTCTGGCGGTGATCGACCGTGGCGCGGCAACCGCCGATTTGGTCGTTCCAGGATTGAAGGTCTTTGACCCAGAACAGTGGGCCGAGCCGACGATCGCCGCCGACGTGAAACCATCACTGGAGGCGGCCGATTTCATGGCTCAGTTGGAGGACGCCGATGCGGATGTCCGCTGGAAAGCGTCGCATGGTTTGGAACAACTCGGCTCGTCGGCCGTGCCGGAGATGATCGCGTCGCTGAATCATCGCAATCCTGCCGTACGGCGATTGCTGATCGTCGCACTGGGACGTGTGGGAGCCGAGGCTCGTGCGGCGATGCCCGCGATGCTGGTCGCTCTGCATGACGTGAATGCCGACGTGCGTTGCGCCGCGGCCGATTGCTTGGGACATCTGGGGATCGTCAGCCGCACGATGGTGCAAGCTCTCGTGCAGTCTCTGCGTGATCCGAACGCCGAGGTGCGACGATACGCGGCCACGACCTTGGGCCGTTTCGGCCAACTGGCTCGTGAGTCGACGACCGCTTTGCAGATTGCGTCGATCAGTGACATCGCCGCCAAGGTGCGCACCGCCGCGCAGACGGCAGTGCAACGAATTAACGAGTCGCTTGTGGGAGCGGCTTGAATAGGGCTACGGATTCGGAGTTAGGGAGAACACCGTGATGACAAATTTATCGCCGGCAAGTGAACTGCGTGGTCCGAGTTGGTTGCTGAGCGTCGTGGACGACTCTTCGGCGGCCCGGCGCGTGCATCGCTGGTGGCAGTGGGCAGTGCTGTCGCTCGGCTGCGTTTCGGGATGTGCCAGTTGGAGCGAGGTCGCGCACAACTCCACTCAGCCATTGCGTGCGACTGGCAATTTGCTGACGCACACGGGCGATCGAATCAGCGAACTCTTCGAGCCAAAATCGACTTGCCACCGAAATCCGGAGAATCTGCCGGCATATCGAGGGCTGGCTGCCGGATCGGCGAGTCAGACCGCGTTGCTTCAGAAAGCGCCGATGACATCGGCGACCGCCCAGGTGGGAGCGACCTTGCCGACGGCCTCACAGCCAGCGGCGATGCAGGCAATTCACAATACGCCGGCCGCCAACGAGCGATCGCGAGAATCTCTGTCGGTACCGACGGCCCCGCCCGCAACGGAATTGCCGCCAGCACTCCCCGCCGTGGAATTGTTGCCGGCACCACCGTCTGGCGTGCAGACGATCAGTAATTCGCGACCCGCGCCCGTGGTATCCACGACTTCAGACGCTGCGAATGTCGGCATTTCAACGTGGTGCCGAGTTCGCATTCGCAACATCAGTCAGCAGGCGGTCCCGCAAGTGGCCGTGACCCTGAACTCACCGGAGAATGCGAAGCTCGTTTCCAAAGACGGCGACAACGTGTCGGTCCCAGTCACCGGCAAGATGGAGTTTACTCCGGTGGCTCAAGTCGGTCCCAGCGAGGAAGTCATCCTCGTGATTGGTTTGGGGGCCGCCGAGCAACGTGGCAATCGCCTGCGCGTGCAGGTGCGCGACGGGTTGGGCGGATCCAATCAAGAGGCACAGGCTCGTTGGCAAGTCGCGATCGAAACAATCGAGTAGACACCGGAAAACTCCGGGTGCCGAACTCGCCGCACATGGAGCGCGGGGCCGATTACTTGAACAGTCCGCCGAGCGTTTCGATCAGCCAGCCGTTTGAGGAGCTGTAGCCTTGGTGGCCCCACATGCTGCGGACAAGGTCGATTGAGGCCATGCCGCAGAAGATCATCACGATCGACGAAACTGCGAGCGACGTGACCACGCCTGCGCCCCACGGATATTCGATCGCACCGCCGGCCACGGCCTTGGTGGCCGGCTCCAATTCCTCTTCGCTTTCGAACTCCGATTCTTCCTCGAAGGCTTCGTCGCCGGCGAAGACATTTTCGACCTCTTCGGGCGATTCTTCTTCGTATAATTCGAAGGGCTCATCTTCGCCGTCTTCGTCGGAGGCCTTCTTCTTGACCATCGCGGCTCCACCGTCGTCGGTCTCATCTTCGTCATCGAAGAGCAGCACGCTGGTGTCACTTTGACTGCCGCCATCGACCGCGCCGATCTCGAAATCGCTTTCAGCCTCGCCGTCATCTGCCGAGACTGACGGAACTTCGAACATCGTGTCGTTCGTGTCGTCGTCATCGGCCGGCTTCTTCTTACCTTTGGGGGTCTTCATTGCCGGCATGGTGGCGGTGAGCTGCAAGTCATCGTCGTCATCCTTGAGCGAGATGCCGCTGTCGACGGGAATCTCCGCAAGCGTGATCCCGCCTTCGTCCTCGTCGTCGCTGCTGAGGGCGATGCCGCTGTCGCTTTCGAGCGTGATGCCACCTTCGTCCTCGTCGCTAAACATCGCGAGGCTACTGTCGTCGTCTGCGGCTTTCTTTTCGAGCGACACCCCGCTGTCAGTCACGCGATCGAGAACGACACCGCTCTGGCTGGTCAGTGAAAAGCCGCTGCCTTGATTGAGTGCGATGTTGCTGTCATCGAGCAATATCGATGAGCCTTCGCCGTAGATGCCGCTCTTCTGGCCGCTTCCAGGAATTTCTAAGTCCAAGCTACTGTCCGGCAGGACTGCGACGTCGCTATCGCTGTCTTTCTTGATCTTTGATCTCGGTCCCGCCAGTCGTGCGTCGTCCAGCAATCGCACATCGCTGTCCGAATCGGCCGCGACCAAACGCACGTCACTGTCGCTTTGCAGGCCGAAGTCCACTTCGTCGTCTTCCTCCGCTGCCAGATGTACGTCGCTGTCGCTGTCTGGTTCTTCGCTCACCAGCATCACGTCGCTGTCGCTGTCCGGCTTCGCGAGTCGAGCGGCACTGTCGTTATCCAGTCGCACGTCGCTGTCGGAATCTTGCATTTGCATCAGGACGTCCTGGCCACCGTCGTGACCCGCGTCCAAGCGATCATCCATGACCAATCGCACATCGCTGTCGGAGACACCACCGGCTCCGAAGTCATCGAAGATGCTGCCAACCGCGTCACCACTGTCGGCATCGCTGCTTGTCGCGCCACCGCTCAGGCGGCGAATGATCGACGGAGCACCATCCAAGTCTGAGCCATCCGCGGCCGAGTCCTCGTCGAGCACCGAGGCATCATCGTCGCCGTCGATCA
Source organism: Planctomycetota bacterium (assembly GCA_003669125.1). Classification (GTDB taxonomy): domain Bacteria; phylum Planctomycetota; class Planctomycetia; order Planctomycetales; family Planctomycetaceae; genus SXKJ01. Next base: position 2,415 of record QWQF01000180.1, on the reverse strand, counting down.
TCGGTACGTCGGGATCAGACGACGGCTGGCGACGACGGGCGAGTTCGTTCACGTCCTCCTCAATGAACTTGAACGTGCCGCGGTCACCGAAGCCACGAATCTCTCCCTTTTGGCGGAGACGATTCAGCTCCTCTTTGGTGATGCCCAGTATTTCCGCCGCTTCGTCGATGCCGAGGTATTTCTTGGCCATGATTCACCGACTCCCGATTCGGTCCGCTTCATTGTCTTGATTGTCGCCACCGACACAACCGGCCTTTGCAAACCATGCTCGATCAGGCGGTTGTGAGAAGGCGTAACAGATTCTATAGGCCGAAACAGGGCGAGCAAGAAGTTTCGAGCAACCACATCTTAAACATCCGTCGACGAGGTTCGATGACAACGGACGACACGCCAGAAAAATCCTCAGATTCGCCTTGGCACGTTTTTCGGATACGACTACAACCCCGCCCGCTTCGACTCAGCCGAGGGCAAAGCCCCTTCCTTTCGGGAGTCCTTCCCACGAGTTCTCGGCCCGAAGCGGACCCTGCCAGAATCCCTTCCTGTCTGTTTTCCCTCCATCCGTCTTCTCCGCGTCCTGCTTTTGTGAATCGTCGTTGGTCCGTCCCCCCGCGACCTGACGCTGCGATTCGCCGAAGCCTCGCCGCCTCGAACGGAGTCTCCTCCCATGTCGCATTTGCTTCCGAACCGCTGGGCCGCGTGGTGCCTGCTGGGACTGTTCACCGTGTCGTTGAGTGGCTGCAAGCACAACGGCTTCGTGCCCGGTACGACGCATCGTCAAAGCCAGTACCGGTCACAACAACTCTGGGGCCAGAACAAGTCGATGAATCAGTCGATGGGCCAACTGCAACAGCAGAACGACCAGCTTCGAGGGAACCTCGATATCGCCAACAAGCGAATCGACAACCTCAACGCCGAACGCGCTCAAATGGCCGAGCGATTCAAGAACACCGGCCGTTCGAACCCGATGTCGGGCGATGCCAACGCTCGGTTCAAAGACTTGGCAAGCAAGTATCCGGGCATTGAATTCGATGAGAACACCGGCGTCGCGAAGCTCGATTCCGATTTGCTCTTTGACTCCGGCAGCGACACTGTCGCCAAGAAGGCCGAGCCACTCCTGCGGGATCTCGCGAAAACGCTCAATCAAGGGGACACCAAGCAGCTTCGTATTCAGGTTGCCGGCCATACCGACGATCGTCCCATCGCCAAGGCTGCGACGAAAACTCGGCACCCAACCAATTGGCACCTTTCAACCAATCGAGCCAATTCCGTCCTGTTGGAACTCAAAAAATTCGGGATCGACGAGCGACGCATGCGATCGTCTGGCTCCGGAGACAAAGAACCGATTGCCAACAACAAAGACGTCGCCTCGCGAGCCAAGAATCGTCGCGTCGAAATCTACGTCCTCGCCCCGGATGCCTCGGACGTGGCAGGTGCTTGGGATCCAGGACAGTCGCAAGAGTGAGCGATCCAGGCCACGCGATTCAAACGCCAACAGGCTCCGACTTCGGAGCCTGTTTCTTTTTGAGGACAAGCCACAGCGGTCACGCCGAAGCCAACTCCAGGGATTCTTCCTCAACCGCTCCCGCCAGCCGCAAGCAGGCTCGGCGGCCGATGGCCGTCAATTGATACAGCATTCCGCCCGTGCGTCCGGTGATCTCAACTTGCAGCAGGCCGTGAGCGATCAGCTTGCCATGCACGCGAGTCATCTGATCGGCCGGCACGTTGTCCACCTCGCGGATGCGAGGCCGAAAGCCGCGAGCGACGAAGTCCGCCGTCTCAGGATCCGTGAGAATGACGGAGTCAATGTCGTCGTTGTAGGCCAGCAGCACTTGCCGCCATTCGGGATGACCGTCCAACACAGCGAGATCGAGGTCGAGCATGACTTCAGGTATCGACCGGCACGATCCCGATTGTCAGTCCGGCGCATCCCGCCGATACGACAGCAACGACCGCTGCGAAACACCTTCGCCGCACGACAAACACAGCCGGAAAAGTCTGCCGACCTCCACGCTCACATGTTCGTCTTCGAGTCCGCGACGGCACCGAGAACCGCGTTCACGGCGGCGTGCAGCGCCGCGTCGTGACGGTGATCTTTCGAGTAAACGCGAAAGATCGAGAAGCTTGTCGGCAATGACTGAAAAAGTTCATCGTCATGCAGTTCGCGCGGCGTGCAGATCGCCGGGTCGAGCAGAAAGTTCTGTCCGCCTGCGGGGAGTCTGCCGCTGGGCCGGTGATAATGCCGAGCCACATCGATCCGCAGCTCAATCTCCCTCAAGTTCACCGGCAGCGTGGCTCGGATGCGTTTCTCGACGAGATCCGGCTCCGAAAAGATTGACGTCCGCTCAGCCTGGCCGGCGTGGAAGTTGAAGGTTCGCTCGCAGGCCATCTTCCAAGCCACTTGGCGAGAGAGCAGGG
>QWQF01000260.1 GCA_003669125.1 Planctomycetota bacterium | reverse complement strand
TGGTTTCCCACGATGACGCGACTGTCGGGCGGCGAGCTGTGCGCTAACTTCTCGACGAATCTCGACGCCATCGTCGCCGATCGGACATCTTCGGTCAGTTGGTCGGCGGACGACGGTCTCACCTGGAGTGAACCCGCCTCGATCATGCCAAAAGGCGACCTCTACGCAGAAACGATGTTGCGACTGAAGAACGGCGACGAACTGTTGCTCCCGTTCAATCTCTATCCGGATGACAAGGCGATGCGCGGCTGGCATCAGATTGTCTCGGGAACGAAGGGCCAGCGCAAAGTCACCTTCACCGACAAAAGCCTCACCGTCTCTGGATGGCCCAAACCCGATCGCAGCTTCAACGAACAGCTCGGGTTGTCAGGATTCGGTTTTAACGGCCACGGCATCACGGGCAAGTCGGGCGAGTATCTGGCCACGATGTACGGCTTCTTCAAAGACGAGCGTCGTTACAGCCTCGTGATGGTGGAATCCACTGATGGCCTGGACTGGAAATTCCGGTCGTTGATCGCAGGTTTCGATTGCCCGCTCGCCGGCGGCGAAGGGCCGTGCGAATCTCAGACGATCCGCCTTAAGGACGGGCGCTTGATGAACATTTTTCGGCTGGCCTCCAACGTTCCCTACGGCCAGACTTTCAGCGAGGACGATGGCCGAACGTGGTCAAAGCCCGCGGCGATGAAGGACGCTCATTCCGTGCAGCCGAGTCTGGCGCTGATGAAAGACGGCTCCCTCGTGCTGACCGGCGGCCGACCAGGGATCTTCGCCTGGATCAACCGCGCCGGCGACGGCAAGAATTGGTTGCAGGTGGATCTGCAAGGCCATCACAACGAGAATCATCCGCAAGACGCCATCACGCGCGCCGACCAAACGACCTCGTACACCGAAGTCGCGGCGCTCGATGAGCAATCGGTGATTGTGATCTATGACCGCATTCCCCACGGATGGAAAGCCATCCCTCAGAATTCTCAGGACACCAACAGCATTTGGGTTGTCAAACTGGTGTGGAAGGTGCGTTGATTCGCCGCATCTCGCCCAACACGTCGCAAACAACTACTTCACGAAAAGTGGCTCATGGTCAATGTCCTTCGCATCGCGATTGTGTCCGGGATCACCCCCTGTGGCTGGCATCGCAACTGTTGGCCCAGCCCCGCCAAGCATGTTCAAGGACCTGGATGACGAAATTCTCGGCGATGCGCTCATCATTCACGACAAGCAGGTTGATCGTTACGAACTGAGTTTCAGCAACCCGTGACCCGGAGATTGAAGTTTGGGTTCGAGACCAGTGCGCGATAGACTGCCGCACCTACCTCAGAACTGTTTCCAATCAGAGCACCACGAGGATCACTCCATGCTGACGATTTCCGGCAACGCGATTCGATTGTGTGACCGCTTGCCGCGACGCGATTTCTTGACGATTGGATCGCTGGCCGTCGGCGGATTGACGTTGCCGCGGTTGCTGCGAGCAGAAGCTCAGGCCGGAGTTCGTGCGTCGCACAAGGCGATCATTATGGTCTATTTGACCGGTGGTCCGCCTCATCAGGACATGGTGGATTTGAAAACGGATGCTCCGGCCGAAGTCCGTGGCGAGTTCCGGCCGATCGCGACCAACGTGCCGGGGATTCAAATCTCCGAACTCATGCCGCGCGTCGCGGCGATGATGGACAAGTTCGCAATCATTCGCTCGCTGGTCGGTGCCGAAGACCGACATTCATCGTTTCAGTGTGCGACGGGCCGGCTGTTTCGTTCGCAACCGCAGGGAGGTTGGCCGGAGATCGGATCGGTGTTGTCCAAACTGCACGGGCCGGTCGATCCCTCGGTGCCGCCCGCCGTCGACCTGTCAATGAAAATGGAACACCAGCCGTACAACCTGCCGGGACCGGGGTTCCTCGGCATGGCTCACTCGCCGTTCAAGCCGTCGGGTGATGCGATGAACGACATGGTGTTGCAAGGAGTCAGCCTCGACCGGCTGACCGATCGCGGTTCGTTGCTGGCGAGCCTCGATCGATTTCGTCGGCAGGCGGACGCGCAGGCCGCGTCGCAATCGGATGCCGATGGCTTCACCGAACGAGCACTGGGGATTCTCAGTTCGAGTCGCCTTGTCGAGGCACTCGACCTGTCGCGCGAAGATCCGCGCATTCGCGAGCGTTACGGGAAGGACGATCCAGAATGTCTGCCGTATTCGAAGGCGGGCTATCAGGCTCACATGTCGAAGTTTCTGGCTGCTCGGCGATTGGTCGAAGCGGGGGCTCGCTGTGTGACGGTGGCGTTTGCGGACTTCGATTGGCACGGAGGCAATTTCACGAACGGTCGCAAAGTGATCCCGCTGCTCGACCACGGTCTGGCGGCGCTCGTCTCGGATCTGCACGAACGAGGGCTCGATCGCGACGTGTCCGTCGTCGTGTGGGGTGAGTTTGGGCGAACTCCCAAGATCAACGCGAGCGCCGGACGAGACCACTGGCCGCGAGTGACGTTCGCCATGCTGGCGGGCGGAGGCATGACCACCGGCCAGGTCATCGGCGAGACCAATCGACTGGCCGAGGAACCGGTTTCGCGGCCGGTCCATTTTCAGGATGTGACGGCCACGCTCTATCACAATCTTGGCATCGACACGGCTCACACGACGATCCCTGATCTCAATGGCCGCCCGCAGTACGTTGCTGAAACGCACGAACCAATCCGCGAACTCGTTTGAGCAGCCTGGCGGACTTCCTCACTTTGAGTTCTGGCAAGCCGCACTGGTCGCGCTGGCGATGCGCCACACGCCGCGTTCGTCTTTCGCGGTCCCGTCGCACGCTTCGTAGAACATGCGAGAACGAGGAACTGCGTCTTCGCGATGCGGCAGACGGATCACGCACATTTCGGAACACTTCGCGCCATCCCAACCGCCGGGACCGGGCGCGAGCACCGGCGCGGAGTCTTTGGACCAAGTCAGGCCGTCGTCGGAGACGGCCCGCAGGATGTACGCTCGATTCGGCTGAGCGTATCCCGCGTAGTACATCACATAACGGTCAGTCGCGACGCGAAGGATCTCAGGCGCGAATGCCGCGTGCGAGTCGAACGCTCCGTTTTGAGCGACTCGCACGCCCGGTTCGGGATGAAACACGAGGCCGCCGTCGTCCGACACGGCGCTGATGATGCCGCGACCTCGCTCGACGCAGTACAGCCGGCAGCGACCGTCGCTCAGAAAGACGATGCGTGGTGCCGAAAGATTACGGCCCGCGATTTCCCATCTCGCACCCGGCTCGGGCGTCCATTCGAGTCCGCCGTCGGTCGAGATGGCGCTGCGGATCGAATTTTCGATCGACTGAGGGCCGGCGCAGCACTCGTAATACATCCGCAGTCGGCGGCCATCACCGACGGGGACAACTTCGGACGAGACGACGCGGAACTCTCCGGCTCCTCCGGCTTGAGGCGACAGTCGCACGCCCGGTTCCGGAGTCCACACTTCGCCATCCGGCGAGAACGCGCTCAAGATGCGCGTCGTTGAGTTGTCGTAGTCGTTGGCTCCGGCGGGAAACCCAGGTCGCGGCAAAATCTGTGAGTAGTACATGCGGTAGCCGCCGCTCGGCAAAGCAAGCACGCGCGGGCTGACCGCGCCACAGAGACCGGTGCGCGGGGCGTCAGGCGACCATTGGGCTTCGGGCCGCGGATCAACATCCGTATCCGGCGGAGCCTCGATCGCCACGGCGGCGTCTTTCATCCAGACCTTGCCTGGGTCCGTTGCCATGGAATGAACGAGCGGCGAGGCCGAGGCCGATTGCGAGAGGTCAATCATTTTGGTTTTCCGTTAGGTCTTCAGTCCCAGTTCTTGATGTTGATCGCGCGCGGCGGCCGAATAACGAGCAAAGGCGGCTTCGTCGCGCTGACAGGAAACGCCTTTGAAGACCATCGCAAACGAGCGGCGATGCCGGGTCGATGAGAGATTGGCGTCCGCGCGGTGGATCGTCATGCCGTGGTGCGCGACCGCATCGCCAGGCTGAAGCGGTACGGCGACCTCGCGCGTGAAGTCCTCGGGAGAGTAGTCCGTGATTCCTTGCGAGAAGCCAAGAATCTGCGACTTCGCATGCGTGCGATAACCGCGTTGGTGTGAGCCGTCGACGTATCGCAAGCAACCGTTTTCCGCGTAGACCGGGTCGAGCGCCAGCCAGATCGTGACGACATTGGACGGCGCGAGGCAGAAGTAGTAGTTGTCCTGATGCGGCGGCGTGACGTGATTCGTTCCAGGCGGCTTGTTGAACCATTCCGGCTGATCGGCAGTCACTGGCTCGCCGACGAGAACCTGAGCCAATGCCGTCCATTTTGGATGCTGCATGTAGTTCAGAAAGAACGTATCGCCTCCCATTCGCTGCATCTGCTTGAGCGTCTCGGGACGGGAGCGATCCTGATAGAAAGCGTCGCCGTCGGGAAGACCGGGGACCACGTCGCGAATGTAGCGGTCCAGATTCTCCTTCAGCTCCGTGAAGTCTGTTTCCCCGAGAAGCTGTCGCACGATCACGAAGCCGTATCGGTCGTAGTGTTGCTTCTCAAGTTCGAAGGTCATTTGGCGTTTCTTTCGGGTGATTGGGCCGCAGGGCGCTGGCTACGGTTCCGACGGTGACTCCCAACAGCAGCGAGCACGGGATGATCCACACGAAGCTGATCGTCAGAGGCAGGCCCAGGTCTTTCGAGTACGCGACGGACGATCTTCACGACGGTGCATCCTCGAATGGCCAGTGACGGCGGTCTCTTGGAAGTTCAATAAAATAGTATTAGTCTTTCAGTTCAGCCGCAAGCAGGCGGTATTTCCGAAGAAGACTCCGACAAAAGGGGGTTTAATCGGCTTGAAATCAAGAAACACCCGTGTGGTCCGCCGGATCTTCGGCGAGCCACTCTCAAGGAAACAGCCAATGCGACCGAGTCGAGTCAAAGCCAAACTCACCCGTGGCGAGCCGGTGCTCATCACCTGCTGCCACTTCATCGATCCCAGCGTGTATGAACTCGTCAGCTTGTTGGGGTTCGACGGGATCTGGCTCGATCTGGAACATCATTCCACGAGCGATGAGACCGCCTCGAATCTGATGCGAGCCGCGCGCGTCGGAGCGTCGGACATCATCGCGCGACCTGCCAAAGGTGAGTTCATGCGCATGGGGCGGCTGCTGGAAGCCGGAGCTCAAGGGATCATGTATCCGCGCTGTGAGTCAGCCGAGGAAGCCGCCGAGCTGGTGCGTTGGGCGAAGTTCGCTCCTCAGGGCGAGCGTGGCGTGGACGGTGCGAATGGAGACAACCCGTACTGCGCGATTCCGATGGTGCCGTACCTGAAGGCGGCCAACGAGCACACGCTGCTCATCGCACAATTGGAATCCCCCAATGCGCTCGATCATGCGGCAGCGATCGCGGCCGTGCCGGGCGTGGACGTGCTGATGTTGGGGCCCGGCGACCTGAGCGTCGTCGCGGGCATCCCGTACCAGTTCGATCATCCGATCATCATCGACGCCTACCGTCGCGTTGCCGAAGCCGCGAAGAACGCGGGCAAATGGTGGGGCACGGTCAGTGGCAGTCCGGAACACACGCAGAAGCTGTTCGATCTGGGCGCGAAGTTCATCTGCCACGGCGCCGATCTGATTATGGTGAAGCAGGGGATGGAACAGATTCAACAGCGCTATGCCCCGCTTGGTTTCACCTTCGACAACCGGCTCGCCTCCGAAGCGGCCCGTCTTATGGAAAACCAGTCATGACGCCTATCTGCAACAGCACGTTTTGTGGCCGAGTCGCTCCGCGACTCGGCGGCGAGTTGCGGAGCAACTCGCCCACATGTGTTCGCGGAGCGAAAGCCGACACTCAGTGGCAATCTCTTTTGGGAACTCAACATGCCCGTCTCGATCAACGACTTCTCGCCGCACGATCAGCAGATTTGGGATGAAGAACTGCAGGACTTTGTCCCGGATCGTGTGTTCGACGCACACATCCACATGTTTCATCCCGAACATCTGACGACGGCCGCGTCTGGGTCCAGTGCGTGGGGACATACCGATTTCTCATCGCTGCAGCAGTGGGCCGAGCGGTTGTATCCCTGTCGTGAGACGCATTTTCTCGTGCTGGGAACGCCGACGCTGGGGATCGACGTGACGGCTCACAATCGCTGGTGCATCGAGCAGGTCAGGCAAGATCCGCAGTCACGGATGAATCGGTTGGTGACGCCGTCGTGCCGCGTGCAGGACATCGAACGCGATGTGCGCGAGAGAGGATTCATCGGACTCAAACCGTACCGGTTGTTCTCCGTTACGGGAGACATCGCACAGTGCCGGATTCATGAGTTCCTGCCTCACGAACAATTGGAGCTGGCGAACGAATTGGGACTGTGGGTCACGATGCACCTCTCGCGGTTTCATGGCTGCGCGGACGAGTTCAACCTGGACGACCTGCGGGAGTTCACCGGAAGCCGTTACCCGAACATCAAATGGATTCTGGCTCATTGCGCCCGCAGCTTTACCTATTGGCCGATCCGCAAGGCGATCGATCAACTGCGCGACATGCCGAATATCTGGTACGACGTTTCGGCCGTGACCGACGTGCGACCGCTGATCACGTTGTTCTCGCGCGAGGATCGGCGGCGCATTCTGTACGGCTCGGACGGTGTCGACGCGACGTACTTTCACGGGCAGTACGCCGCGATGGGCCGCGCGTGGCAGTACGTGGATATCGACCGCTTCAACCTGCAGTTTCCGCACTGCGATGGCCGGCCGATTCTGGCGATCTATGAGCAACTGCTGTCGATGAAGCATGCGGCGGAAATCGCTCAGTGGTCCAAAGATGACATCCAAAACCTCTTCTGGAGAAACGCGGTCGCCGCCTTCGGAGTGAGCTTCGGGGATGACAATAAGGCCGCGTCCGGGTCGCGAATCGGCGAGCAGACACAAGCCACATACGCCCGCGCGAAGCAACTCATTCCCGGCGGAACGCAACTGCTCAGCAAGCGGCCGGAGATGTTCGCTCCCGGACTCTGGCCCGCCTATGCGCGCGAAGCTCGTGGTTGTGAAGTGACCGATCTCGATGGCCGACAATTCATCGACATGACGACCTCCGGCATCGGTTCCTGCTTGCTGGGATACGCCGACCGCGATGTCACCGCCGCCGTTCAACGCCGAATCTCGCTCGGCTCGATGTCGACGCTGAACGCCGCCGAAGATGTCGAACTGGCCGAGCTGCTGATCGAACTGCATCCGTGGGCCGAACAGGTTCGCTATGCGCGTTCCGGCGGCGAGTCGATGGCGATCGCCGTCCGCATCGCTCGTGCGGCGGCCGGTCGAGACAAGATCGCGTTCTGCGGCTATCACGGTTGGTCCGACTGGTACCTCGCGGCGAATGTGAATCCCGCAGGCGCGACGGATGGTTTGCAGGGCCACCTGTTGCCGGGCTTGGCACCGAACGGCGTGCCGCGCGGCCTGGCCGGGACAGCGCTCCCTTTTACCTACAACCGGCTGGAGGAACTCGAGCAGCTCGTCACTCGTCACGGCAGCGAACTGGCGGCGGTTGTGATGGAGCCGACTCGATCCACTGATCCCGAACCAGGCTTTCTGGAAGGTGTTCGCGAACTGTGCGACCGCTGTGGTGCGACGCTGATTTTCGACGAAATCTCATCCGGCTGGCGGATGCATCTCGGCGGTGCGCATTTGAAATACGGCGTGATGCCGGACATGGCCGTCTTCGCCAAGGCTCTTGGAAACGGTCATCCGATGGCCGCGATTATCGGTAGGCGGCGAGTCATGGAAGCCGCGCAAACATCGTTCATCTCGAGCACCTACTGGACCGAAGCCATTGGTCCGACTGCGGCCCTGGCGACCATTCGCAAACTGCGTGAGGTCGATATCGCCGCTCACACCAGTCGCATCGGCGGGCTGATGCGTGACGGCTGGAAGCATCTCGGTCAGCGATGGAAAGTGCCGGTGAAAGTCTCCGGCCACCCGGCGCTGCTCCACCTGAGTTTCGATCACGAACAAGCGGCCGGGCTAGGAACGTTCCTCACCGCGCGGATGCTCAACCGAGGCTTCCTCACCGGCAGCGGCTTTTATCCCAGCTACGCCCACAAGGAACATCACCTCACCCAATACCTGGCCGCCCTCGAACCGGTCTTCGCCGAACTAGCCGAAGCGATTCGCCTGGGTGACGTGCAGCAACGACTTCAGTCGATCGGCGTTCCGGTTCGTCATACCGGCTTCGCCCGGCTGACGTGACTCCGAACAATCCCGTGACTGATTGGAAGTGGGTTCGCTTGGCGAAATCTTGAGGGCAAACAGACGAACGGCAATTAAATCCTACTTATTGACCGATCTAACGTCGTGGTGTTAAGTTCGCACCCCTTGGAGACTCAATCAAATGGACGCTGTCGTTTCTAGCTCACGACCTGCGACACAAGTCCGAGAACTTGCTCGGAAGATCCGCCACCGGATTCAAGCGGAGCGGTTGACCGACGGCTCGTTCTTCATGACTGAGGCACAGCTCGCCGCCGAGTACGGTGCGTCGCGGACGGTCACGCGCGAAGCGGTCAGCCGTTTGCAGGCGCTCGGACTTTTGGAGGGACGCAAACGGAAAGGGCTGATCGTTCGCTGCCCCGACCCGCTGCGACTGTTTCAAAACAGTCTCCCCTCGCTGATGACCTCGCCCGACGATTGGCGCGATCTCGCTCAGCTTCGTTACGCGCTGGAGGTCGGGGCGATCGAACTAGCGATTCGAGCTGCCACCAACGAACAGATTGATCGGCTCGGTCAGATCGAGCAAGAACTGGAACAAGCCGTTTTGCAGGACCAGTCGTCGGTTCGCTCCATCGAGCTGGATGTAAAATTTCACTCGTTGATTCTGGAGATGACCGGATCGCGGCTGATCGCCGGAATGCAGCAAGTCCTGGTGCAATTCTTTCAGACGGTTCCGCAGTCCAAACCGACCTTGGCTTCGGCCGAACGCATTTGCTGGGAGCATCGCGAACTGCTCGACGCCATTCGCGACCGCGACGTCGAACGGGCTCGCGCCATGATCCGTGTGCAGATCCGAGCGACACTGGACGCTGCCGATCAAGTCGTCGCTTCCACGCCGACCACAGAAACAGGGGAATGAACATGTTGCGAGTTCTTGGCTCCGAGACGCGACTGTGCGATGGGATTACGCGTCGCGAGCTGATGCGCGTCGGCGGGCTGTCGCTGTTTGGCGGGTTGAATTGGTCGCGAGCCGCTCAGGCAGCGAACAGCGGCGGAGGAACTCGCGGCCCGGCGAAGTCCGTGATCATGTTCAATTTGCTCGGAGGTCCGTCGCACATCGACATGGTCGATTTGAAACCGCAGGCTGCGGTCGAGATCCGCGGCGAGTTCAATCCCATAGCGACATCAGTCCCCGGCCTGACGATCTGCGAGCATCTGCCGAAGCTCGCGCAGTGGATGCACCGAGCGACGTTGATCCGCACCTTCAGCCACATGTTCAACTCGCACGATCCGCTGCCGTTCATGACCGGCTTCACGGACGGCAATCCCAACGCTCAAGCGATGCCGACCGATCC
>QWQF01000247.1 GCA_003669125.1 Planctomycetota bacterium | reverse complement strand
CTTCCCGATGCCCTGGACCTGTTGGTCGTCTGCGTTGAGGCGGGCTTGGGCTTGGATTTCGAGATGCGGCGTGTCTCGGACGAGTTGAAAGACGGTGCTCCAAAAATCTGTGAGGAATTCGATCGCGGCAACATGCCGCTTCAAATGGGAAAGGTCCGCCGCGAGTGCCTGCGCGAGATGGGCCTGCGGACCGGCGTGGACGACAGGCGATTCCTCGTTGCAACGCTGATCAACGCCGAACGGTTTGGCTCGTCGATCGGGCCGGCTCTGCGAGTGCCGTCCGACACGATGCGGACGAAGCGGCGTCAGATGGCCGAAGAGCGAGCTCAAAAGGCTGCGGTGCAGATGCTGTTTCCGCTGGTGCTCTTCATTTGTCCGGCATTTTCGTGGTGCTGGTCGGTCCGGCGGCCGTGAGGATGATGCCGAACTTCAAGCTGTGACCGATGCCAGGTTGCCGGCTTGTCCGTCGTTCCGAAAGTTGGGGAAACGAGCCGGCCGCGTTGCCCCGGAGAAAATCTGCCTTCGGCGCAGACAAGATCGCGAGGGGACGGTATGTTATTTGGTGATTTGGTCGCCGCGACCGGCGCGTGCGACACCGACCTCGTCTCGACTCCCCCCCCAAGGAATGCTGACATGAAGACGAAAACCACGCTCCTGATTCTGGCTCTGGTGACCTCGTTGGTGCTGCCCCGATTGATCGCCGATGAAAAGGACAAACTGAACGGTGCCAAGTGTCTGGTCGCCGCGAAGAACGCCGCTAAGGCAGACAAATCCGTCGAATACCGCGGCGCGAAGATTTACTTCTGCTGTGAAAATTGCCCCAAGGCCTACGCGAAAGACAAAGCCAAGTTCGCGACGAAGGCCAATCATCAGCTCACGCTGACCGGTCAAGCCAAGCAAGAGAAGTGTCCGCTCAGTGGCGAAGCCATCGACAAAGACCAGACTGTCGATGTCGCCGGCGTGAAAGTCTCCTTCTGCTGCGGCAACTGCAAAGGCAAAGCCGAGAAAGCGGAAGGCGATGCCAAGCTCGAACTCGCGTTCGCTGATACGGCGTTCGATAAGGGCTTCAAGGTCGAGAAGAAGAAGTAATTTCCTCCACCTGAGACCGCGATCACAAAAGCCCGGCTTGTTCGACAAGCCGGGCTTTTCGCTTTGCAGGAGTGACCGACATGCGATACCGATGGAGATGTCTGTTGGTGTGTCTGTGGCTGGCACCGGAAATCGCGTTCGCAGGCGGCGTCGGCCTGCAAGCTCATTGGTTGTGGAGCAGCCGATACCCGCGCGTCGGCGAAACGATTCGGCTGCTGCGCGAGTTCAACGTGGCTGGTTCTGCCCAACACGCGGAGCTGCGCGGCTTGGCGGATGATCGAGCAACGGTTTTTCTCGACGGTCGCGACGTTGCGGAGTTCACGTCGGCTCGACGATTTGCGACCGCGAAAGTTTCCTCGCTAAAGGCTGGCAAGCATCTCCTCGAAATCGAAGCGACCAATCAAGCCGGTGCGGCGGGAGTCTGGTTGCAACTCGATTGGACGGACAGCGACGGTCAAGCTCAGCGACTGGTGACTGACAGTGATTGGGAAGTCCGCGATACGAACGGCGCGTGGCGGCGAGCGGTGAGCTTGGGACTGCTCGGCATCGCTCCCTGGTGGCGACCGGCCGGAGAACTCGACGACTACGACCAGTGGAAGCGTGCGATCGGAACGGCGCAGGCGGACGAGGCGGCTCGCATCCGCGTGATGCCGGGCTTTCAAGTCGAACTGGTGCGCAGCTCGCAGAAGGGGGAAGGCTCGTGGGTCAGTCTGGCGTTCGACGCGAAAGGCCGATTGATCGTCGGCCGCGAAGGCCCCGGTATTCTGCGGATGACATTGCCGAAGATCGACACCTCCGACGAGATCAAAGTCGAAGTCATCAACGACAAACTACAAGAGTGTCGCGGCCTGTTGTGGGCGTTCGACAGTCTCTTCGCCAACGCGAACAACTCGAAAGGGCTGTATCGGCTGCGCGACACCGACGGCGACGATCAGTTCGATGAAGTGAAGCTGCTGAAGACGACCGGCGGTGGAGTTGGACACGGCCGCAACGCGCTGACGCTGGGGCCGGACAATCTGATTTATGTGATTCACGGCAACAACGTGCTGGTGTCCGAGACCGACCGCACGATTCCTGACGACTCGCCGCTGCGGCATCTCGCCGAAGACCGGTTGCGGCCGGCGTTCTGGGATCGATTCATGTTCGACACGGACGCGAAGGTGCCGGCCGGTTACGTGGCTCGCACCAATGCCGATGGCTCGATGTGGCAAGTTGTCGCGGGTGGTTTTCGCAATCCCTACGGCGTGGATTTCAACGCGGACGGCGAGCTGTTCACGTTCGACGCCGACAACGAAGGAGATCAAGGAACGCCGTGGTATCGTCCGACGCGGATCAATCACATCGTCAGCGGCGGCGATTATGGATTCCGGCAAGGTTCCGCGAATCGGCCGGGACGCTACGCCGAGAACTTGCCGAGCACTCTCAACATGGGCTTGGCCTCGCCGACCGGCGTGAAGTCGGGACATCGCGGCAAGTTTCCGTCGCCGTACCGCGAGGCGATGTTCGTCTGCGATTGGTCCTACGGCCGCATCCACGCGATTCATCTCGATCCCGACGGAGCGTCGTACCGCGGCCGATCGGAAGTGTTTCTCGAAGGCCAGCCGCTGAATGTCACCGATGTGACGTTCGGTCCCGACGGAGCGATGTATTTCGTTACCGGCGGACGGGGCACGCAATCGGGGCTGTATCGCGTGCGACCCGTGGGGCAGGTTTCCAACCAGCCCGTACCGGACAAGCACGTTGAAAACGTGTTCCACGCGAAGCGTCGCCAATTCGAACGCTGGCACACCGTCGAAGTTCCGGCTGCGGTTGACGCGTTGTGGCCGTCGCTCGGCAGCAACGATGTTTGGCTGCGTCACGCGGCACGAGTCGCGCTCGAACGACAGCCAGTCGAAGGCTGGCGCGAACAGTCATTGAAGTCGCCGACGACTCTCGAATCGGCAACGACGACGATCTCATCGCTGCTGGCACTGGCACGAGTCGCAGGCGATCCGGCCGCGCGACAATCGATTTGCGAGCGGCTCAACTCGTTGCCGTTTGAAAAACTCTCGACCGAGCAGCGACTCGATGCGTGGCGGGTGTATTCGATTGTCTTCACGCGATTGGGAAAGCCGTCGGAGTCGATCGCGAAATCAGCGACGGAGTTGCTCGCGAAGCAGTACCCGCAGGAACTCGAAGAGCCGAACCAAAAACTGTGTGAGTTGCTTGCGTACCTTGAATGGCCGCCGCTGGTCGAAACGACGATGCCTCGTCTCGAAGCGGCGGTTGAGCAGGAAGACAAGCTGGCGTACCTGACGATCCTCCGCAACGTGCCGAGCGGTTGGACGCTCGACCTGCGGCGGCGGTACTTCGCCGAATTGCGCAAGGCGGACCTCTTCGACGGCGGCAACTTGGTGCCAATCGCGATCAACGGCATTCGCGAGGACGCGGTGGCGATGCTGTCCGCCGATGACCGCCGCGAGCTGAGTTTGATTGTCGAACCAGCCGCCGACAGCAGCGGCGACATTGCGGCCGTGACAGCCGCGAGACCGGTGGTGCGCGAATGGGAGCTCGAAGAGTTGGAAGCCAAGCTCAAGGACGCGGCCGTACCGCGCGATGTGGCTCGCGGCGAGCGGCTGTTTCGGGACGCCCTGTGCATTCGCTGTCATCGCTTCGGCACCGAGGGTCGCACACTGGGGCCGGACCTGACATTCGTGGCCAGTCGATTCGGACCGCGCGATTTGTTGGAGCACATGCTGGTGCCGTCGAAAGTCATCGACGGCAAGTACCGGCAGACAACGATCGAGACGAAGTCCGGAAAAGTGATGGTCGGCCAAGTGGTCGGCGGCGATGGCCAGAATCTGTTGCTCGCCCCCGATCCGCTGCGTCCGACGAAAGTGACCAAAGTCGCTTTGGCCGAGATTGAGACCCGCCAGGCCAGCCCAGTTTCGCCGATGCCGGCCGGACTGCTGAACTCGCTGACCGAGGCGGAGATTCTCGATCTGCTCGAATACCTGCGGGTCGGACGGCGGTGATTGACACCAAATGGTGACTGGCGTGGTACTCAGGGTTTCTGACGAAGGTCCGGCCGCTCGTCACGGTTTCGACGGGTGACTAACCTACACGGCTCATTTTGGTCGCCGACGTGGAATTTCGCGTCGCGAGATTTTGTCGAGGAGAACATGGTGCGAAGTCTTCAACGGCGTTGGCGAATGCTGAGTGTGATTGTATTTCTGGTCGGCACGTTGGTGTCTACGTCGGTCAGTCAGGCTCAGACCAAAGAGCCGGAGAAACCCACCGAGACCGTGCGTGAGCAGGCGATCCCGTTGGCGATCCTGTGTGCCAGTGGATTTGAACGCTGGATGGCGAACATCGATTACCTCTTCGGGACGATCGAACGCGAGGAGTTGTCGGACTACGTCGGTGGCAAGCTGGCGAACGTCAACGACTTCAAAGGCTTCGACAGAGACAAACCGCTTGGGATGCTGATCTTTCTGCGGCCGGGGCTGATCCCGCAGCCGTACCCGGTGACGTTCGTGCCGGTGAAGAATCTGGCAGACGCGATCGGCACGGTGAGCAGCGGACCGTTCAAGGTGAAGAAAGTTGATGACACGCACTACGACTTGATCGCTGGCAATCGGACGTTTTATGCAAAGCTCGTCGGTGACTACGCCTGGATTGCCACCCAGTCCGATCAGCTCGATTACGAATTCCCGGACCCTTTGGCCGTGACGAAGCGGATTGCTGACCGATACGACATCGCCATCGAGTTCAATCTCACGCAGGTGCCGGAAGGGATGAAGCACATCTTCCTCGACTTCCTGCGAGCCAGCACCGAGACCTCGATTCAACAGCGCGACGGCGAACCGAACACCGCGTACCAGATGCGGCGACTCAACGCGCTCGATGTCCTCGACTGGCTCGACCAACTGCTGCTGCAAGGGGAGCGGCTGACTTTCGGCGCGAAGGTCGATCCGAAGAGCAAACACGCGACCATCGAAGTGGACGTCATGGCCAAGCAGGACAGCGCGTTCGCCAAAGCACTGCAAGACACGGCCGCTCGGCCCAGCTTTTTCGCGAACGTCGTCGAAGACGATGTGCCACTGACCTTTTCGATGTCGGCGATGATGACGCCGCAGAATCAAAAACGCTTCGCCGATTTCTTTGAGCACGCCGAACAGGATGCCGCCGAGCAACTCGCCAACGTGATCGAGGGGAAGAAACCGAGCGAAGCCAAGAAGCCGGCGAACGCCGCAGCGCCTCCGGCCGACGCGCCGAAATCGACCGGACTGCCAAAATCAAAACGAGGAGCGACCGGCAACAAGCCGCTGAAGGCGAAGATCCCGGTGCCGCCGGCGCTGCACGACATCTTCGAGTCGTTGCGAGAGACCGCGAAGACCGGGCATGTAGATTTCTTCACGCAGTTCATCGCCGACAGCAAGTCCGACGGCGCGCCGCAGTTCACGCTGATCGGCGGAGCGAAGATCGCCGACGGTACCCGGTTCGCCGGTGGTGTGACTGAAATCTTGAACCAACTCAAAGATCGCCCGGGCATGGTTCGTTTGGATTTGAACATCGAAACGCATGCCGGCGTCACGTTCCATCGGATCAGCCCCGACGGACTAGGACGTGATGAGGGGGCTCAAGAGACGTTCGGCTCGAAGCCGGCGTTTTATCTGGGCCTCGGCTCGCAAGCGGTGTGGTTCGCACTCGGTCAGCCCGACTCGTTGTCGCAACTCAAGCTCGTCATCGACCGAGCCAACACCGAGCCGGTTGCTCGGCCCGATCGCCGTGACTTCATTCCGTTCCAGTTCCACATGCACATGAAGAAGTGGATCGAACTCGGTGAAGCCAACAGCGAGAAACGGATGGAGCGAATCGAGACGGCCATCACTCAACAGGAAGGTGCCGCCACGGCGAAGGAAGCGGAAGCTAGGGCTGCCGCTGTGCAGGCGGGTGGCAAACCGACCGAATCGGCAGATGCTCCGAAGGCTCGCGAGGGCAATCGTCAGCAACGCCTTGGTTCAGGCGGCACGACACCGCAAGCCGCTTTCCGAGCACAATCGGCGGAACAACGGCGACAAGGGATGGCCACTTGGAACTCGATGCAGAAGAAAGCCTTCAGCGGCAACGACGACAAACTGCGGATTGACTTCAAGCCGACCGATCAGGGGGCTCGCATTCAACTGCAATTTGACGAATCGTTCCTGCGACTGATGGGCTTGGGGATCTCGCGCGGAATCGACTCGAACATTGAGAACGAGCGCAAGGCCGCCGAGAAGCAGCAACAACAAGCGAAGCCGAAGAAGTAATCGAAATGACTCAGCGTCGTGAAATCGTGCTCGGAGTGACCGGTGGAATTGCCGCGTACAAGTCGGCGGATTTGTGCAGCAAGCTGGTGCAGGCCGGTCATGCCGTGACCGCCGTGATGACGGAAGCGGCTGAGCGATTCATCGGTGCGACGACCTTCGAGGCGGTCACTGGCCGGCCGGTGCATCGTGCGCTGTTTTCGCCGCAAGAAGGGTTCCATCAGGGGGAGCACATCGGACTCGCACGCCGCGCCGAGTTGGTTGTGATCGCTCCCGCATCGGCGGATTTTCTGGCGAAGCTCGCCCAGGGCTTCGCGGACGATTTGCTCTCGACGCTCGTTCTGGCCACGACTGCTCCGATCTTGGTGGCTCCGGCGAT
This sequence comes from Planctomycetota bacterium, assembly GCA_003669125.1. GTDB lineage: Bacteria > Planctomycetota > Planctomycetia > Planctomycetales > Planctomycetaceae > SXKJ01. The sequence continues at coordinate 2,823 of QWQF01000247.1, read as the reverse complement.
GAACTGCGAGATGTGGGCCAAGCCGGCCGTGCAGCGCAACGTCGCGCAGTTGCGTGTCGACGGAGTTCACTTCGTCGAACCGGGCAGTGGCTGGCTGAGTTGCGGCCAAGTTGGACAAGGCCGCATGGCCGAACCGGTGGAGATTCAAACGGCGATCGAACGCTTGCTGAATCCGTAGCCGCACTCGCCAGAGTGCGGAAAAAGGTCGTGAACGCCCAAGTTCTTGCGAACATCGCTACGACGTGATCGCGGCAATCGCCAGCGTGGCGGCTTCGCGGACCTGAGCATATTTGTCGTGTTCAGCGAGAACTTTGATCGCGGTGACCGCGTCCTTCGCAGCCGGTCCGATGGCGGTGAACGCCTCGAGCGCGGCGAGGCGCACGCTGCCTCGGTCGTCTTGCAGCAGCTTCATCAACCCGCGCACAGCGGGCGCACTGGCGGGACCGATGCCGGCGAGAGCTTTCGCGACATGCTCGCGGACGCCGTAGTCTTTGTCGTTAAAAAGTTCGATCAGTTGCGGGACAGCCGCAGCGGCGTTTGGACCGATCTGACCAATCGCTTTTACGCAGGCCGTTCGCACGGCGCGATCCACGTCGCCAAGCTGCTCGCTGAGCGCGGGAACGGCCGCCTTCGCTTCTGGACCAATGCCGCCGAGCGCTCGCGCGATGGTTTCGCGCACATCCGAATCGATGTGATTGAGCTGCGCCGCCAGTTTCGGAACGAAGATACGTGACAGTGAACCGATCTTGCCGAGAGCCTCGGCAACGGCCTCCCGCGCCGCCTTGTCACGATGCGAGGCTTGATCGACGAGCACCGACAAAGCATCTTTCGCCAGCGGACCGATGCCGCCGAGCGCTCGCGCGGCGACCTCCACCAGACGTGGCTCGCGATCGGTCAACCAGTTCATGAATTCGGGCACCGCCTCGACGGCCGCCGGGCCGATGCGCCCCAGCGCCTCGGCGGCGCGGACTCGGACCAACGTCTGCGGATCACCGAGTCGCAATCTCAGTGCAGCGACCGCAGGCTTCGCGTCTTTGCCCAGCCAGCCGAGTGCTTCGGCCACTTTGGCTTGCTCGTTCGGGTCCGTGTGTGACAGTCGTTTGAGCAACTGCTTGACGGCCGCCGAGCCGATTTGTCGCATCGCCACGACGGCGGCCTCGGCGATCTTCGAGTTCTTGTCGTGGCACGCTCGCATCAACGCTGGCACAGCACTGGGGTTCTTGGTTTCCCCCAGCTTCGCCGCAGCCTTCGCCCGCATCTCTGCCGGAAGGGCATCGAGAGTCAGTATCAGTCGCCAAAACCAAGCCATAAGCCGAGAACGCTCCTGAAACGAGAACGCTCCTGAAAACCGAAGATGTCGCACGATGGCCGCTCTGCGAGAGTTCGTCAACCGAGTTCAATTCGCGTGCGGCTGCTGCGTGGCCGTGAATTCGAGGGGGGTCGTCGCTAGATTGTGACGCTCGTGAAGTGGTTTTCGATTCGCTTGTGCGGATGGAGAGTTTGCGATGCCGGTGAAGGTGCGTTGTCAAAGTTGTGAGAAAGTGTTCGCGGCCCCCGATGCGGCACGCGGCAAACTGGTGAAGTGCCCCGGCTGCGAAGGCAAGGTCAAAGTTCCGGCGGGCGACGGTGCAAAATCGTCGGCGGGAGCGAAAGCCCCCGCCAAGACGCCCGCCAAAAAGAAGGACGACCACGACGAGCACGAGCACGCGCTCAAGAATCTCGATCTGGGCAGCGCCGAAGACGAAAACGCTCGCGTCTGTCCCAAATGCGGACAAGAAATCTACGAGGACGAAACCTACGAATGCCCGGCCTGCGGCCTGAACTTTGAAACGGGGTTGACGAAGGAGAAGCAGAAGGGAGTCGATCCCAAGATCTTCTACAGAGTCGTACTGAAGGACTCGAAGCAGTTTTTGTTGGACAACAAGCCGCTCGCAATACGGACTGGCATCTACAGTTTGGTGTTCTCGTTGGTGACTTTCGGCTGCGCGTTCATGGTGACGTGGTGCGTCAGTCCGCCGCCACGTTTTTTTTGGCTGGGCCTTACGATCATCACCGGCATGGTTCCAAACGGTTGGTTGTGGTTCCTCAACAGCGAGATCATCAAAGCCACGATGGACAAGCGTGAGAAGATGCCGCGCATCAACTTTGACATGTTCACCTGTGTGGCGCTGGGGATCAAACTCCTGGTCTGGCAGATTCTGATGGGGGCACAACTGGGCTTGCCGGTGATCTCCGGATTTTTGGTGAAACAGGGGTTGCCGATTCCTGCGGCGGGGCTCGAGCTACTGACTCAGTTGATTCTGTTTCTGATGCTCCCGCAGGTGATGATCCACATGGTGATGCCGGTCACGACTCGTGGCTGGCTGATGCACTATCAATTCAAGGGCTGGAAGAAGTCGTTCGGAGCGTGCGCGTATTGGTGTGGCATCGTCTTTGTCGTGACTCTGCCGGCAATGGTGCCGGCCGGCATCGCCGGTGCAATCGGCTATCGCGGGATCATCCAGTTTTCTGCGGACATGACTCACAACTACACGGCGAATGCGGCGTTGGGGGCGGACCTGGAGGTCTTCTATGCCGCTCGGAACAACCCCAAAAAGGACGTCGCGCTTCCTCCCGAGCCGAAGTCGGATGATCGGAAGTACGAGAAACGGAAGATTGCTTGGAAAGGGATCATCGTTCCGGCAATCGGAATTGCGATGTCACAGTTGCTGTTCGGCTTCAGTGCGGTGTTTGCGATGCGGGCCAACGGTCTGTTCGGGCGGTACTTCAAAAAGCACTTGAAGCTGGAAACGATGGTCAAAGACATCAAGTGGGTCGCGAAGG
>QWQF01000134.1 GCA_003669125.1 Planctomycetota bacterium | reverse complement strand
GGGCGATCGCTTGCCGATGAGCCGACGGCGAACTCTCGCCCCCAGCGACTGCTGCTGATCGGACAAGGCCCGGACGGCTCGCACAAGCCGACGACGCACGAGTACTTCGCAGGAGTCAATTTGGTCGGTCGGCTGCTGCGCGGTCAGCCGAAACTCGAACTCGTCGCCGTCAGTGCCGACGGCGATTGGCGCGATGGCCCGCAACTGCTCGAACGCGCGGATGCCGCAGTTCTGTTTGTCTCCGAAGGAGCCAAGTGGCTCTCCGCCGATGCGGCGCGACTCACCGCATTCCGCGATCTCGCCAAACGCGGCGGCGGTCTCGTTGTCTTGCACTGGGGAACCGGCACCAAAACCGCCGAGCCGATCGCGGCGTTCGTGCAACTCTTCGGAGCTTGTCACGGCGGGCCCGATCGCAAGTTCAAAGACTTCGGCCAAGTGCTGCCGCAATGGACCAACACCGAGCATCCGATTCTGCGCGGACTGAAGCCGTTCGCTGCGTCTGTCCGCGAAGAATTTTATTTCGCGCTCAAGCAAGCCTCGAAGACCGGCGGCGTGACGCTGGCTGATTCCGAATCTGCGATCACTCCGCTGCTCCGCATTCCGGCCGAGGACGTTTCCGGCACGGTCGCGTGGTGCTGGGAACGTCCCGACCAAGGCCGCTCGTTCGGCTTCACCGGCTTGCATTTCCACGAAAATTGGAAGCACGAGTCCTATCGCCGACTCATCGCTCAAGCGACGTTGTGGACTCTGAAGCGAGACATTCCGGCGACCGGACTGGATGTCTCCGTCAGGGATCAGGATCTCACTCTGCCGGAGTCAAAGTAGGCAAGCGGAGAGACTCCCGCTTCGGACCCGTGAACGAATCGAAGATCTCGCGATCCTTCGGTAGAACATTCTGTCGCAGCCGCAATAATTTCGACTTTCGTGGAGTTCATCTTCCGGAGACTGGCTGATGGCGGTCTCTTGCCGAAATGAATCCAGCCAAACACCAAAGCACCAAATAGAGGACGCAGAATGTCGAGTTTGTCGGGCCAAGTGGCCGTTGTGACGGGAGCGAATCAAGGGATCGGCAAAGGGATCGCGCGCGTGCTGGCTAAGGCCGGTTGTCGGTTGGCGATCTGCGCTCGAAACGAGGCGAAGCTCATCGCGACCGCCGATGAACTCCGAAGCGAAGGTGCCGAAGTTCTCGCCGTTCCGACCGACGTCTCGAAGGAAGCGGACGTCGTCGCGTTCTTCGCTGCCATCGACAAGCAGTACGGTCAAGTCGATGTGCTGGTCAACAATGCCGGCGCGTTTGACGGCGGGCCGCTCGATGAGCTGTCGATGGCCGCGTGGGAGAATGTGATCGGTGCGTGTTTGACCGGGACGTTCTTGTGCAGCCGCGAAGCCTTCAAGCGGATGAAGCCGCGACGGAGCGGTCGGATTTTGAACATCGGCTCGATCTCGGCTCAGCGCCCGCGCGCGGGAGGCGTGCCGTACGCGGCAGCGAAGTTCGGGACGTGGGGACTGACGCAAGCGACAGCCCTCGATGGTCGCGAGTTCGGCATCAACTGCTGCTGTCTGCATCCCGGAAACGTGTTGGTGGAACGCCGCTCTGAAAGCGGCTTGACCAGCGATACCGAGCCGATGATGAGCATCGAGACGATCGCCAACGCCGCGCTCGCGATGCTGAACGTCCCGCCGGATGTCAACTTTCTGGAAGCCATCATCATGCCGCGGGATCAGGAATATCTCGCTCGTGGATGATCCGGAGGACGGGTACTCCCACCCGTCCCGCGTTCGCGGTCACCTGCACTTGGTCGGGCAATGCGCCGTGGCGGACCAACCTCCGGCGTTGCGAACGCGATAGCCGACGCTCGGTTTTGCCAGTACGATGCCGCCCCGTTGAGTGACTTGGCTGGCACGCACGAGGAGCTTCGACCAATGACTGGGCGTCGCTGTTCCGATGATTCCGTTGCCTCGCGTTTCGCGAGCCGATCGCGGAGTCGCCAAATTCGAGCCCGACGCGCCAGCGTGAGGTGGTCTTTGTGCGTTGATCGGACTCCTCGCTGGCGCGTCGGGCTGGTTTGGCTTTCGCTGTTGGCGGGATTCATCGCGGCAAGCATGACCGCCAGCGCCGCTGACTCCATGCAATTGCTCACGTTGTTCCGCACCGGACAGTATTCCGAATGCGTCGCGGCCTCCGCCAAGGCGATCGCCGAAAGCGAGTTCAACGAGAACTACCGTTTGCTCAAGCTGCGATCCGAGATGGAACTCGGCCGATACGCTGACGCGGCTGAGACGCTAGAGGCGGCGCTCAAGAAATTCAGCAGCAGCATCGAACTGCGATGGTGGGGCCGCGACGTTTGTCGCTTCAACAACCAGCCGGAACGAATCACGCAGTTGGAAGACGAGATCGCGAAACTCGTGCAGCAGACTCCGTGGCGGTACAGCGACGCGGCCAGCCGAATCGTTGTCGGACGGTTTGTGCTCAGTCAGGGAGGCGATCCGAAAAAGGTGCTCGACGGGGCGTACAACGTCGTCAAGAAGTTTTCGCCGACGTACGCGCCGGTCTACATCGCGTGCGGCGAGTTGGCTCTGGAGAAGAACGATTTCTCGCTTGCGGCTCAAATCTTCGAGCAAGCGGCGAAACACGATCCAGCGGATGCCGACGCGCAGTTCGGATTGGCTCAAGCGTTCGCGCCCAGCGATGCCGAGAAGACGAACGCTGCGATCAAGGCGACGATGGAACGGAATCCGAATCACGTCGGCTGTCTGCTGTTTGTGGCCGACGAACACATCGATGCGGAACGCTACGACGATGCCGAGACCGTGCTGACTCAGGTGGAGACGATCAACCCGCTGCACGCCAAAGCGGCGGTGTATCGAGCGGTGCTGGCTCATCTGCGGAATCAGCCAGAGAGCGAGAAGCAGTATCGCGGCACGGCACTCAAGCATTGGACGACGAACCCGGAAGTCGATCATCTGATCGGCAAGAAGCTGTCGCAGAAATATCGCTTCGCGGAAGGGGAGGCACATCAACGGCAGGCGTTGCAGTTCGATGCCAAATACCTGCCGGCCAAGATGCAGCTCGCGTCAGACTTGTTGCGGTTGGGCCAAGAAGAGGAAGGTTGGAAGCTGGCCAACGAGGTCTACGAGGCGGACGGCTACAACATCTTCGCGCACAATTTGGTCACGTTGCAGGAGAGCGTCGCGAAGTTTCGCACGCTTGAAGCGGACGGTATCGCTCTCCGCATGGACGCTCGCGAGGCGGACATCTACGGCCACCGAGTACTCGATTTGCTCAAGCGAGCGAAACGCGACTTGTGTGCGAAGTACGACGTCACGCTCCCCGCGCCGATCATTGTTGAGATGTTTCCCAAACAAGAAGATTTCGCGATCCGCACGTTCGGCTTGCCCGGCGGTGCGGGGTTCCTCGGCGTCTGCTTCGGCACGGTCATCACGGCCAACAGCCCGGCCTCGCAAGCGTCGCATCCGACTTGCTGGGAGGCAACGTTGTGGCACGAGTTCTGTCATGTCGTGACGCTCAACAAGACGCACAACAAAATGCCGCGCTGGCTCAGCGAAGGGATTTCCGTCTTCGAGGAACGGCAAGCCGACCCGACGTGGGGCCAGACGATCAACCCGCTGTACCGCAAGATGCTGCTCGGCGACGAACTGACGCCGGTGAGCGAACTCAGCGGAGCGTTCCTGCATCCGCGCAGCGGTCAGCATTTGCAGTTCGCGTACTTCGAGTCCTCGCTAGTCGTTGAATACCTCGTCGAGAAGCACGGCCTCGAGACGCTGCAAAAGATTCTGGTCGATCTCGGCAACGGCCTGACGATCAACGATACGCTCGCGCGGCACACGGGATCGCTCGACGAACTGGACTTGGCGTTCGCGGCATTCGCTCGGCAACGGGCCATCGAAATGGCTCGTGAAGCCGATTGGACGGAGCCGGAACTTCCGAAGCGTGCGAGTGCCGAATTGCTCGCCACGTATCTCAAAGAGCACCCGCAAAACTACGCGGCACTGCAGCGTCAGGCCAAGCAGTTGATCGCGGAGAAAAAGTTCGCCGAAGCAAAACAGCCGCTCGAAACCATGCGCCGGCTGTACCCGAACGACGCGAGCGGCGACGGGCATCTCGTGCTGCTCGCTCGCGTGCATCGCGAATTGAAAGAGACTCCGCAAGAACGAGCCGCATTGGAAAGTCTTGCGAAGCTGACCGACGATAGCGTTGATCTGTTTGCTCGGCTGGCTGAGCTGAGTTCGCAAGCCGACGAGTGGGAAGCGACACGCCAGTTCGCTCAACGCTGGTTGGCTGTCAGCCCGCTGCAACCGGCTCCGCACCGCATTGCGGCTGAGGCCGCCGAGAAGCTGCACGACGACCACTTGGCAATCGAAAGTTATCGTGCGCTGCTGTCTCTGAATCCGATTGATGTCGCCGATCTGCACTTGAAGTTGGCGACCGCGCTGCAGCGAACTGGCGACTTGGCGGCTGCCAAACGTCAGGTGCTGTTGGCCCTCGAAGAAGCCCCTCGCTTTCGAGCGGCGCATCGGCGGCTATTGGAAATCATGCAGGCGAGTCCGGCAGAAAAGGTGAAGCCATGAAGGTCCGTCGTGCGCCGCTCATAACCCGAAATGTCAGCGAGGGCGGGCGCTCCAGGACGCCCTCGATTCAGTGCGACCTGAAGCGATCGCCCTCGCGGACGCTTTGGGTTACGGTGGGCGTTGTCACCTTATTTGTTGTCACGGCCGCCGCCGCTTTTGCGCAACGATCTCCCTTCATGCGGCGCGAGTTCCGTCCGGAGATGGTCGATCGGGGCGGCGTTCCTGAATGGAAAAATGACGAGCGATTCAAGGCGGATGTCTTCACGTTTGTTCGTGTGAAGTATTCATCGTACGGCGGCGGTCGTGGTGGCAACTGGTTGACCGACTATCCAGACAGTGACCTTAATTTCTCGTACCGCCTGCACGAGCTCACCGCACTCGAAACGGACCCCAACGGGAAGATTCTCGAACTGACCGACGAGGCGATCTTCGATTACCCGTGGATGTACTTGATCGAGCCGGGACGGATGAGTCTGACCGAGGCCGAGGTCGCCGGACTGCGAAAGTATTTGCTCAACGGCGGCTTCTTGATGGTCGATGACTTCTGGGGCGAGTACGAGTGGGACAACTTTTATCGTGAGATCAAGCGGGTCTTCCCGGATCGCGAACCACTGGAACTGCCGCTCGAACACGAGATTTTTCATTGCGTCTACGACCTCGCGAAGAAGCCGCAAGTCCCCAGCCTCAACGGCTGGTTGGCAACCGGGTTGACCTACGAACGGCAAGATGCCGCCGAAGTCCACTATCGAGCGCTCTTCGACGACAAGGGACGCATGATGGCCATCATCTGCCACAACACCGACCTGGGTGATGGCTGGGAGCGGGAAGGGGAAGACGCGACCTACTTCAAAGAGTTCGCGGAGAAGTGGTCGTACCCGATGGGCATCAACATCGTGACCTACGCGATGACGCACTGAAATTATTCCGGGATGCCCAGCAGCGGTTCCTCCTCCTCTTGGATCACCATGCGAGGCGTGACCGTGATGACGGTTTGTATTTCGCGTTCGATGTCGGCGGCTCGTTCGCGGTCGCGTTTGGCTTCGTCGGTCTTCCCTTCGGCAGCCAGCTTCTTCGCTCGGAACAGATACGCCTTGGCGACCTGAGCATCGACTCGTTTGGCTTTGCGGTAGTCGGCGATCGCGAGGTCGAACTCGCGCTGCTGAAAATAGGTGTCGCCACGGATCGAATACGCCTCGAAGTGTGGTTCGGCCTGAATGGCACGGTTGCAGTCGGCGATGGCCTTGTCGAACTCACCGTTCGATAGCCAGAAGGCCGCACGGCTGGAATACGACCGGCCGTACTTTGGCTGGACCTGCATCGCAGTCTCGTAGCTGGCGAGCCCGACCTTCGATTCGCCACCGGCGATCAGATGCTGAGCAAGCTGCACGTAGTTGCCGGCGGCCTTCGGCTCTTGTGCGACGTGGCGATTGAGATCGTTCAGTTTGCCAATCCAAGCGATCTTCGCGGTATCGGACTGTGCCTCTTCTTCGCGGCCGAGTTGCAGGTAGCAGGCTCGGCGCTGGAGATAAAACTTTGCGCTGTACCGCTCGCGAGCGATTGCTTTCGAGAAGTCGGCCACGGCTTGCTCGTAGTCCTGCAGTTCAAAGTGGGCCAATCCGCGATTGTTCAGCGCGTTGACGTTCTCCGGCTGAAGCTTGAGTGCCTGGTCATAGTCGGCGATTGCCTGTTTGTGTTGTTTCGACTGATACGCCACGAAGCCGCGATTGATCAGCGACTCGACATATTTTGGTTCGATCTGCAAGGCCTGATTGAAGTCCGCGCGAGCTTTCGCGAGATCGTTTTTTGACAACCAAGCCAACCCACGATTGTTGAGTGCTTGCGTGTGCTTCGGATTGATCTCGATGGCGGCGGTAAAGTCCGCGATGGCGTGATCGATCTGCTTCTGAGTCATCAGGAAAAAGCCGCGTGTGTGTCGGAGCTTCGCGTCCTTCGGCGAGAGTTCGATGGCTTTGGTGAAGTCGATGAGCGCGGCTTGGGCTTGGCCGGCGTCCGCCAACAGGCTGGCTCGCTGAAAGTACGCCTCGGAACATTTCGGATCGAGCTTGATCGCCTCGGTCAGCGTTTCCAAAGCCGACTTCCACTGTCGCTGTTGCAGGGCGGCGGTGGCCTTTTCGAGCAGTGATTTGACGTCGCTGGCAGCAGTCGCGGCGGACGGCTTGTCAGTGGTCGAAGTTTTCGATGATCCGCCGCAGCCGATCAGTGACAGGCTGCAAAGCCCGAACGAGACAACTGTCGCGAGCCGAGGGAGCCCACGCAAAAACCAAAATGGATTGCGCATGATGTCCGCTCCTGGAACATCCGCTGAGTGGGATGTGAGGCTGGAGGACTGGAATTCGGCGAGGGATCGCCGGAGAAGTGACGCACTGGAAGGGAGCAGCCGACTTGTCGAAAGACTCGGTCGCGAAGGGGGGCGGGCTTTTACTCGTGGGATCAAAATCGAGTCAATGTCGGTCGGCGAAACTCGACATCCCGTTGACCCAACGGTCGGTTTTCGAGTCCACTGTCGTCGAATAGCTCATGGAGGATGCTCATGGCGACTCACACAAGTGCTCCTGAATTGGCGACGGAAACGAAGATCGTGTCGGATGCAAGCGGACCAGCCTCGAATCCCCGTACCGCACGGCGCTCAGAGCCGTCGGTGAAGGAGATCATTGCGGCCGCACGCTCGCAGCCGGCTCCGGCGTTGGGCGGGTTGATTCTGAGCGGTGTCTCGGCCGTGTTGCTGTTTGCGAGTTTCACGCCGCTGGATTGGTCGCCGCTGGCGTGGCTCGCGATCGCTCCACTGTGTGTGCTGATTCAACTCGAACGAGCGCCGAAACGGTTGTGGCTCACGACCTGGGCGGGCGGATTGCTCTTCTGGTTGCCGACGCTGCAATGGCTGCGACTGGGGCACGAGTCGATGTACGTCGCGTGGTTCGCGCTGGCGTTTTACCTGTCGGCGTATTGGTGGGCATTCGTCGGACTATCGCGCGCCGCCGTGCATCGCTGTGGGCTGCCGATGGTCGTGGCCGTGCCGCTGGTCTGGACTGGCTTGGAATTCTGCCGAGCACACCTGATGACCGGCTTCGCGTGGTATCAACTGGGACATTCGCAGTATCGCTGGATCGAGCTGATTCAGATTTCGGATTTGCTCGGCGCGTACGGCGTGAGTGCCGTGGTCGCGATGAGCAACGCGGTGCTCGCCGGATTGGTTCCGCAATCCTGGCTGAGCCGTCTGCGACTGATCGCTCCGATTCAGCTTCCGTCTGAGTTGCGTCATTTGTCTCCGCCGACCGTCGCGGACGAAACATCGGCGGCCGATTCACGAGGCTTGTTCCGTCGGCAATTGGTTTCCGTCGCAGCGGGATTGCTCGTGATGGCGGCGGTGCTGGGATACGGCTACGTCCGGCGCGGTCAGGCGGAATTCACAGCCGGGCCGCGCGTGGCGTTGATTCAGGGGAACTTCGAATCGTCGGTGAAGCACGATCCGGCGGAGTTCGGGCAGATGTATCGGACTCACGAACTGCTGACCGGATACGCAGTGCCGTACAAGCCGGACCTCATTATCTGGCCGGAGACGATGTTCCGCTGGCCACTCTCCGACGCCGATCCCAACTTGTCCGAGAACGATCTGCGGCGCCTCGCACCGATGATTCCTGTCGAGCACTGGCGTGACTCGTACGTCCGCAAAGCGTTGCACGAGATGTCTCAAAAGACCGGAGCCAATCTGGTCATCGGCTTGGATCGTTTCAGCGTGAACGAACAGGGGCTGAAGCACTTCAACTCAGCGGCGTTCGTCACGCCCGATCGCGGCGTCGCGGACACCTACGACAAGCTGCATCGCGTGATCTTCGGCGAGTACGTCCCGTTGAAGGAATCGCTCCCGTGGCTGAAGGTGTTCTCGCCGTTGCCCGATGATTTTGGCATTTCGGCCGGTTCCAGTTCCGCGGCGTTTCGCTGTGGCTCTTGGCAGGTTGCTCCGATCATTTGTTTTGAGGACACCGTGCCGCATCTCGTCCGCGATGTCGTTCGGGGAACTAGCACCGAGAAGCGACTCGATTGCCTGCTGAACCTGACAAATGACGGCTGGTTTCACGGCAGCAGCGAACTGAATCAGCATCTCATCACCGCCGCGTTTCGCGCGGTGGAGTGTCGTACTCCGCTGGTCCGAGCGGTCAACACGGGCATCTCGGCGGTCATCGACGGTGACGGCGTGATCCGCGAGCCGGAAACCTTGATCGACGGCGATGCGACGTGGAACAAACAGCGCGAGCAACTTCAGCAGACCAAGCACGAGCGATCGGATCGCCGAGTGCCGCTGTCGATGTTTGATCCGGTACGCTCGACGTTGACTGACCCGGCGACGGGGCGTTGGAGGAAGTCGATGAACGCAGCGGTGATCGACACGGTGCCGCTCGACAGCCGCCGCAGTTGGTACGTCGCATCCGGAGACTGGTTCGCCGGGACGTGCTCGGCCGCGTGCGGACTGTTCTTTGTGGTTGGACTGATCCCGCGACGTCGCGCGGCGTGATCGGTCGTGCTACTTCTTGCCCAAGGCGCGTTGCTGGGCGAAGAACTCTTGCAGCAGGCCTTTGCACTCCTGTTGCAGAACACCGCCGAGCACGGTGGCTCGATGGTTCAGCCGTGAGTCCTCGGTGATCTGGAACAACGAGTGACACGCTCCGGCCTTCGGATCGGTAGCGCCGTAGATCACGGTCGGAATGCGGGCCAGCACGATCGCTCCGGCGCACATCGGGCAGGGTTCGAGTGTGACGTAGATCGTGCAGTCCAGCAGTCGCCAGGATTCGAGCGAATTGGCAGCCTGCGTGATCGCGATCATCTCGGCGTGCGCGGTCGGGTCTTTGAGTGACTCTCGCTGGTTGTAGCCTTCGCCGATGATGCGGTCGTTGTGGACGATGACCGCGCCGATCGGGACTTCACCTTCGTCGAAGGCTTGGCGGGCAAGCTGGATCGCGGCTCGCATCCAGCGGTCGTGCGG
>QWQF01000188.1 GCA_003669125.1 Planctomycetota bacterium | reverse complement strand
TCGATCTCGTGCAGGGGACGGAACGCCGCGTGCCGCTCAGTTATCAATGGGTGCCGGACCTGTTGCTCAGCGAGCATCTCGAATGGATGGCCAACGGCACCGACGCATCGCGGCGCACGCCGGCACTCGTGTTCTGCTTCAACCGCGACGAGTGCTGGGAGGTCGCCGAGCAACTCAAAGGCAAGTCGCTGCTCGCGGACGGGCAACAGAAGAAGCTGGCGGTGGAATTGGAGAAGCTCGATCTCACGAAGGGAGTCGGGCCGAAGCTGAAGCAGATCCTGTTTCGCGGCGTGGGGGTGCATCACGCGGGGCTGCTGCCGAAGTACAAGCGGATCGTCGAAGACTTGTTTCAACAGAAGCTGCTGTCGGTCTGCGTCTGCACGGAGACGCTCTCGGCCGGCATCAATCTGCCGGCGCGGTCGGTCGTCATCACGTCGCTCATCAAAGGTCCGCCGGGGAAGAAGAAGGTGATCGAACCGAGTGCCGCTCACCAGATGTTCGGCCGCGCCGGCCGGCCGCAGTTCGACAAAGAGGGCTTCGTCTACGCGCTGGCTCACGAAGACGATGTCAAAATCCTCCGCTGGAAAGAGAAGTACGATCAGATCCCGGAGGACACGAAAGATCCGATGCTGATCCGGGCCAAGAAGGCCATGAAGAAAAAGCAGCCGAAGCGCCGCGAGACCGAGCAGTATTGGAACAAAGAACAATTCGAGAAGCTGCGAGCGGCCCCCCCCGGCAAGCTGTCGAGCCAAGGCCCGTTACCGTGGCGACTGCTGGCGTATCTGTTGGAGATCACTCCTGATGTCCTTCACTTGCGTGACTTCGTGGCCAAGCGATTGCTCGAAGGCAAGCATGTGGCCGATGCACAGAAGGAACTGAATCGCCGTCTGATTTCGCTGTGGGCGGGGGGCTATGTGACGTTGGAACCGGAGCCGCCAGCCGATAGCGCCCGGCGTGAATCTCCCGACACCGCCGTTGGTCCGACCGCAGGTCTCCCCGAAGATCAAACGACGCCCGAGGAGACCTTCGGTCAGCGCGAGCGACTCGGCCAGGAGACCGGCCACAGCGCAGCTCCGTCCTCCGCGGCGAAGTTTTTGCTGGGACAAGCACTGAAAGATCGGCAAGAAGCCACCGGTCAATCGACGGCTCCGGAGGTCGTCTACCGGCCCGATCGCGCGGTGCCAACGGAGAAGTTGGCCGAGTTGATGACCTTCCGCAGCGTCAATCCGATCTACGGGATGTTCCTCATCGAGCATCTCGGAAAAGCGAATCGCGAGGAGCGGATTCAAGCGTTCGAGAGCGTGCTCGGAATTGCGCGCTCGGCGGCGAAGTACGTGCGTGTGCCGCGAGTCGACGTCATGCCGTTCGGACCGCTGGCAACCGAGTTCTTGCATCCGACGTTGTTGCGGCGCGGACTCGCAACGGCAGCGGAACTCGGCGCGATGACCGATGAAGAGGAAGAAGAATTCTGGGAGGAAGGCGATCGCCCGCGCGTGCTGACGCTTGCCGAGAAATTGCGGCTGCTCTTTCAAGCCGAGTTCCCCGACGTGACCGATGTCCCGATTCAAGCGTGCTGGACTGTCGGCGCTCTGCTGCAATTCGGCGGCGACTTTCACAAGCTGGTCTCGGCTCGGCAGGCCGCCAAGCAAGAAGGAATTCTGTTTCGGCACCTGCTGCGCTTCGTACTGTTGCTCGAAGAATTCATCCCGCACTGCCCGCCGGAACTCGACGAGGCTGCCTGGCGCGACGAGTTGCGCGACATCGCGAATCAAGTCACCGCCAGTTGCCGCGAGGTCGATTCGCAAAGTACCGAACAAATGCTGGAAGAGGCTCACGCTGCGACAGAACTGGACGCGGTCGTACTGAAGTAGGTCAGCCTTTCCAGGCGGACCTACTTTCGTCGCAGCACGATGAAGTAGCCGTCGGTTTCATCGGGTAGCACTTTCCAGCGATCGGGTTCTGTTTGCCGTTCGCGAACTTGATCAGGGGACTTGATCCCGCTGTACGGACCCCGCGCGTCGATCACGATGAAGTCCGTATCGTCGGGAACGCGGTCTTCGTAGTTGGCAACGCGGCGGAGCACTTTACTGTAGTCGTACGACCGCTCGTGATGCGTGAACCTCGGATGCACGAAATCGGTCGAGGCGACTCGCGATTCGCGCGGGATCTTCGCGAACACTTTCTCGAACTGATCCGCTCGCGGATCGCGAGCCCACAACTTTCGCAGCGGCATTGGCGATCCGGGATCCCAGAAGGCAATGCCAGCGGGACTGAGGCTGAAGAACAGGCCGCTCGTGAAGGCGCTGGCCCAGACGAATTGGCGGGCGAAGGAGTCGGCCGGTGAGGGGGTGGCAAGGTGAGGGGGTGACAAGGTGAAGAGCGATCTGAGTTTTCCGAAGACTCGTCCCGCATTGCCGACTCCGATGGCGGTGGCCCAGAAGACGACGGGGACCAGCGGTGCATGAAAGTGGTGACGCGGACCGTCGCCGGCAAATTCGCTGAGGCACAAGATACCGAACAGCGGCAGGCCGACCGCCAGACGGCTCGGGGAGAGCAACGCGATGAAGCCGACGGGCAGCAACATCGCCAGCGCGTACATCGCCGTCTTCGCGGTCAGCAGTTCGCCGAACAGGAGGCTCGGATTCGTGAGCATGTTCTTCGCGACCTCGCCCATCGTGTTGCCAAACTTGGGGAAGTAGCGGACGTAATGCAGTTCCGCTCCGCTGCGAAACCACGGGATCACGACGAGGATCGCCAGCAGCAAGTAGACGACTCCGAATACGGCGAGACACAGACCGAGGATCATCCGCCGGCGTGTTGTGCTTTCGCCCTCTCCCTTTGAGAGCGGGGACGTGTTGGTGCGATTTTGGAACCAAGCGGTCGTTGCGATCCAAACACCCAACGGTGCAATGATGATCGAGTAGTCCTCTTTCGCCGACAGCGCGAACGCCAGCAGGACCAACGCTCGGCGGAGTCGGCCCTCTTCGAGTGCCTCGAACGCGAACAGGAAGAACGGGACGCAGAAACTTTCTGGCCGAAACGTTTTCAGATCGATCTCGATGTCCAGAAAGTGCAGCGGGAAATACAGCAGGTACGCTGCCGACATGAGCAAGCCCGCTCGGGCCGATCCGGTCGATCGCTGAGCCATCCGAAAGATCGGGATCGCTCCGAGCGCGAGCGCGGTTGTTTCGCACAATTCCATCATCAAGTGCGACGGCCAGACGAGATGCAGCGGCAACAGCAACAAGTGGATGACTTGGATGTGCTCGCCGAGGAACAACCCTTGGTCGAGGTAGCTGCGAAAGCCTTTGCCGTGCCACAGATTCCACAAGTGCTCTTCGTACATCGCCGAGTCGCCGTGCGGAATGCGGAGGTTGAACCACAACTGCCAGTTCATCGCCGTGAAGACAACGATGTAGATCACAATCAGCACGACGACCGATCGGAGCGACGCATGTCGGGAGACGAACGTCGAGAAGTTCGTGGCCTGAGGGGGTGACACGGTGAAAGATTGCACGAGCCAGCCGGCAAGCGCGGTCGCTTGCCAGTACTGCGGGGTGACGAGCAGGAGTTGTTCGAGACTTTCCCAACCGGCGACGAAGGCCGTCAGACGAGCCAGTTCCCAAATCCCCATCAGCCACCACCAGCCGAGTGCGAAGCCCGAGGGAGCCAGCGAGTCCTGCCAAGTCGATTGGTGATGCCGTCGTAGCCGTCGCGCCGCCAGAGCCCAACCGACGCCGGCGATCAGGAGCCACACAGCAAATAGCGGCAGGAATCCAACCTCAGCGATCGTCGCGCCGGATTGGTCGCGGCGAAATTGTCCTCCGAGAAAACTGACCAACACCTGCCACAACTCGCCGCTGCCAAACCAACTCGCGGTGACTTCCGAGGCGAGGATCGTCTGACTGCTCAACGCCTGCGCGGTGACTCCGCCCACGACGGTGAGTGAAGACCAAAGCAGTCGCGGCGGAACGGTCGAGCGTGCTGTCATGTCGGCATCTTAGTGGCGGCTTGTGGCTCGCCAACGGAGACGGCAAACTCCGTCCGATCATGCCGCACCCGTACAGTCACATTCCGGAGTTGATGAACCTGGAAGCCGGGCGCGGTCTCGTGCGTATTCCGGTCGAGTTGGATGTGCCGTTCACTCCGCGAGTCCGGGCGATCGTCGATACGCCGGAGTTTCAGCGGTTGGCCCACATCTCGCAGTTGGGCTTGGCCTCGAAGGTGTATCCCGGTGCGACGCACACGCGGTTCGAGCACGCATTGGGCGTGTTCCTCAACTCGTTGAAATACCTCTGGCAGTTGGGCCGCGATCCGCGATTCGCGGCCGTCGTCGATTCGCATCGAGCGGAAGTGCTGATGGTTTCCGCGTTGCTGCACGATCTCGGCCACTGGCCGTTCTGCCACCCGATCGAAGACCTGGAGCTGCCGGAGTTGCAGCATCACGAAGCCTTCGCGGCCGAGTTCCTGAAGCCGCATCGCGAGTTGGCTCAAGTGCTGCGAACCGAATGGCAGATCGATCCGACGGAAGTGCTCGACGTGCTCGAACCGGTGACCGACTCGGCACCGCTGCGGCTGATGCGGTCGGTGCTGTCGGGGCCAATCGACATCGACAAGATGGACTACCTCGACCGCGACAGCCTGCATTGCGGTGTCCCCTACGGCCGCCACTTCGACAAGCAGCGGCTCATGCAATCGCTGCTCGTCAACGAAGCGGGAGACGGACTCGCGATCAGCACGAAAGGCAAAACCGCCGCCGAGCTGATGGTCTTCGCGCGATACGTGATGTTCAGCGAAGTCTATTGGCATCACGCAGTGCGTTCGGCAACCGCGATGTTCGCTCGCAGCTTTTTCGAACTGCGCAGCCGCTTTGACTTGCGAGCGTTCTTCGAGTTGACCGAATCGGAAACGATTCGCCAGTTGCGGCAAGCAGCGTGCGGCACCGACTGCGAAGCGCTGACCGAAGGAGTCTTCGGCCCGAAGCGACGGCTGTTCAAGCGGGTCATCGAGCTGACGCATTCGTTGCATCCCGATTTGTATTCGCAACTCGCCGGTCGGCCGTATGAGTTCTTGGTCAGCGTCGGCCGGCGGTTGTGCGAGTCGCTGTCGAGCGTGCTGGGCCGACGCCTCTCGCCCGTCGATATTTTGATCGATGCGCCGCCGCCGCATCGCGAGGTCGAGTTCAACGTCTCGATCTTTGATCCGAAGGAGCGGACGTATCAGCCGCTCAATCGAGTCTCGCCGGTCGTCGAGGCACTCGCCAAGACGCAGTTCGACGACTTCGTGAAGCGCGTTCGCGTCTTTGCGGAACCGGGAATCGCCGCGACTCTGTGCGACTTGCCGACATTCCGCGAGTCATTGCAGCAAGCGATTGACGCGGAAATCTCGCGGTAAAACTCACCTTTACCGGTTTCGAGATTGCTGAGACATTCCCGGCCCTTCGAGTCCTGTCCTCTCACGCGAGCACCCCTTCCGCGCGAGTCCTTTCATGCCTGTCGCCCGATTTCACGGTCTGTTGCTGGTGCTGACGTTGTTGTCAGGCTGTGCGTCGTCGCGGCCGATGATCGTGTCGAACCCGGTGTTCGTGCCGGCGAATTCGCAGCACGCCGCGTGGGAACGAGCGGTCGATGTGCTGCACGATTTCCATTTCCCGATCGCTCGTGAGAATCGCCTGGATGGCGTCATCGAAACCGATTACCGCGTCGGCTCAAACGTGTTGGAGCCGTGGCATGGCGATTCGGTCGACATGGCGAATCGCCTGGAGAGCACGTTGCAGTCGCTCCGCCGCAAAGTGAAAGTGGATCTCACGCCGGTCGAAGGTGGCTACCTCATCGGCGTCGAAGCGTTCAAAGAACAAGAAGACCTCGCCGGCGTCGCCGAGAATACGGTCGGGGCCGCGACGTTCCGCAAGAACGCGCCGCTGGAACGCAACCTGACAACCGTCGTCGGCCAGAGCGCTCAGTCCGGCTGGTATCCGCTCGGCCGCGACGAGGATCTCGAACAAGCGATCCTGAGCCAGATGCATCGCTAGGTGACGTGGCCGACGTGTCTCGCGTCGGTCGGATACGAGACACATCCGCCAGGACTCACGCAGCTTTCGCTTTCGCGAACGGCAACACGACCTCGTCCTGATGCGACGTCGCAAATTGGTCGAGCAGTCCGCGAATGACGCGTTCGGCCTCGAGCTTCTCTTCGAGCCACTGGGCTCGCGCGGCGTGCCAGCGGACTTCGCGTTTCCCCCATTCCTGGGCTTCGGCTTTGAGTCGCTGTTCGGCGATGCGGACTTGCTCTTCGCGGATGGCCAGGATCGCAGGTTGCTGGTCTCGTTCGGTTCGGAGTTGGTCTTGCTGACGACGAACGTGGTCTTGGAACTGCACTCGTTCGAGCTGAATCTCCTGGCGTTCGACTTCGAGTTCGTCTCGCAGCCGACGGTAGTGTTCGGCGATCGTCGCGCGGCCCGCTTCGATGCGACGGCGAATCATTTCGGGATCGACGGTCGGCAAGAGTTCGGCCCACGCCTCTTCCATCGCCAGTCGAGATTCCAGCGTCAGGCGATTGGAGCTTTCCATTTCGCCGCGCACCATCTCGAACCGCTGCCGCCGGGCTTCGAGTTTTTCGAGTTCCAACACTCGCTGTGCGGATTGCTGTTTGATCGCAGCGAATTCGGTCGTGCGTTGTTGCGCGAATTCCGCCCGTTCGCGATCGAGTCGAGTGTGCTCCGAAGCGACTTCGAGCGAGCGATCCGCCAACAAGCGCTGCAGCGTTTCGGCCTCGCGAGCCAGTGACTCTTCGCGTTCATCGAGCCGTTTCCGGAATTGCGTCAGTTGCGATTCGCGGCGATCAAGGTCTTCGCAGCGCTGCACGAATTCGGCTTGTCCCGACTGCCACGACTTCGCGACCTCCTGCTGAGCGGTCTCCAATTCGCGTTGCATGTCACCGAGCCGCGCCCACTGGGTGGCTCGCTGACGTTCCCAATCGGCTTTCTGCTGATCGAATTCGACGGCGTCGGTTCGCAGTTGCTGCGCGTGTTCCTCTCGCAATTTGCGGAGGTCGGTTTCCCACTGCTTGCGCTGGTTCTGCAATTCGGCGAGCGACTTTTGGACGTAGCTGTCGTGCGACTCACGGTCGCGTTGAGTGACGGATCGATCGGAATCGCGGCCCGACTCGAAGGCTGCTCGCTCCTCGGCGAACGTTCGTTTCTCTTCGTCGAGTTCGCCCGCCCATTGCACGCGGAGTTGCTGCCGCTCGGATTCCCAATTGAGTTGCAGCCGCCGCAACGCTTCATCGTGTTCGTGCTGCAATTGCTGACGTTGCTGTTCGACTTGGCGGCGAGTCGCGTCCACATCGGACTGCTGCTGCCGGCGCTGTTCGGCCCACTCGGTCTGCAACTTCCGCAACGCCTCTTCGTGAACCCGCTTGTCCTCGGCGAGCTGCTCGCGTTCTTGAACCTGCTGCTGGAGCCACGTTTCTTTTTGATTGCGGAAGTGTTCGATCTCGCCGTCCAACTCCCAAGCGTATTCCTTGCGGAGCCGCGCCTTTTCCTGGTTGATCTCCGACTTGACCGCTTCGAGGATCGCCTGCTGCTCGCGAGCCATGCGTTCGCGCTCGTCGGCCAGTTGCTTGCGCTCCGCGTCGGCCATCGCCTGCGAGTGCTGCATCGCGGCCTTGTCGACTTCGTTCTGTCGCTCCAACTGCTGCTTGAGCGTTCCGCGCTGTTGCTCCAGCGTCTGATTCGCCTGAGTCAGTTCTCGCTCTCGCAGCTTCAGCTCGGCGAGAATCTGTTCGGTCTGTTGAAACCGATCGGAGAATTGTTGTTCCTGCTGCGTGAGTTGCTCGGCTCGCAGCCGCGCTTCTTCCTCGGCGTTGACGGCTCGCAGTCGCAGCGATCGTTGCTCGCGATCGAACTGAGAGAGTTGTTCGTTGATATTTCGTTCTCGGCGTTCCAGCTCGGCGACCTGAGCTCGCAGATTCTCAGCGACCTGGCTCGCTTGGACGAATAAGTCGATCTGTGCTCGCGGAGCCGATGCGGTCGCGGCGGCCAATCCGCGCAGCCGCACTTCATGCACGTCTTCGAAGCCGACCGACGAAACATCCGTATTGAAATTGAAGTGGTTCGCAAGATCGCTCATCGCGGGATTCCTTTCCCTGGGTGAGCCGAGAACTTCGGCAAGACACGCACCTCACACACGACGAGGCAGAATTGGCCAATCGGAGAAGGGGCGGGATTATGGAAGTCCGCCGAAAACGTGTCAATTTCTGATTTTGACGGGATCCGCCGGTCAAACAGCCTCTTCCAGCTCGGCCTGCAACTGGCACCAGCGTTCCTCGGCCTCTTCGAGTTGCGAGGCCAGGGCGGTCACTTCGTTGTGCAGTCGCAGGGATTCGGCGGCGTCGCAAGTTTCCAAGAGTTGGCTGCTGGCCTTCTTCTTCTGGTCGTCGAGGCGGGCGATGGCCTTCTCGGTGGTCGCGATTTCTTTGCGGATCGCACGATCGTCACGGCGCGGTGCGCGAGCGGCGGCGGGCTTGTTGGCAGAGGATGGGGCTTTACTG
Source organism: Planctomycetota bacterium (assembly GCA_003669125.1). Taxonomy (GTDB): domain Bacteria; phylum Planctomycetota; class Planctomycetia; order Planctomycetales; family Planctomycetaceae; genus SXKJ01. The sequence goes on along the minus strand of QWQF01000188.1, from coordinate 1,073 downwards.
AGTCGCGTGGCCAACTCACGTTCGCCGTCGTCGATCTCTTTGTTGACGGCGTAGAGGTAGGCGTCGTAGCCGCCGCCGTAGTTGGTCACATGCCCGTCGCGGACTTCGATGACGCAGGTCGCGACCCGTTTCATGAAGTGCCGGTCGTGCGTCGTGAAAATGACTGTCCCTTTGTAGTCGACCAACGCCTGAGCGAGTGCCTCGACCGTATCGACGTCGAGATGATTACCCGGTTCGTCGAGGACCAACACGTTGTACGGAGAAAGCAACAACCCCGCGAGACAGAGTCGCGCGCGTTCGCCTCCTGAGAGGACCGAGATCCGCTTCTGCACGGCATCGCCACGGAAGAGCATCGCTCCGGCAATGCTCAGAATTTTCTGTGTCGTCGTTCCGAACACGGCATTGTATTGGAGGTTCTCCAGCACCGTGTCCTTCTCGGACAGGCTGGTGTAGACGTGCTGGGCATAGACACCGATCTGACATCCGAAGCCCCACTTCACTTCGCCGGCGAGTGGTTTCAACGAGTCGACCACTGTTCGCAGGAACGTCGTCTTGCCTTGCCCGTTGTCACCGACGATGACCGCTCGCGAGCCGTGATCGATTTCCACGTCGATGCCGCTGGCGACTTGGCGTTCGGGATATCCGATCGCCAGATCCTTGCACCGCACTGCCGGGCCTTGTCGCGATTCGACGAGCGGCGCGCGAATGCACGCGGTCGGTTCGTCGCTGGCGATGTCGGAAAGCTCCAGCCGTTCAAGCTGCTTGGACTTGGACCGAGCCAGCGAGGCGGTGCTGGCTCGCGCTTTGTTTTTCGCGATGAAGACTTCGAGGTCTCGACGCTTCGCTTGGATTGCGACGTTCGAGCGGAGGAGGTGCTCGTTCTGCTCTTTCTGATAGTTCAGAAAGGCGTCGATCTTGCCGGGATACATCGTCAGCTTGCCGCGCGACAGGTCGAGCGTTTGGTCGCACGTCGCATTCAGAAACGCTCGGTCGTGCGAGACAATCAGACAGGCCTCCTTGAAGCTCCGCAGGAAGTGTTCGAGCAAAATCTGCGTGCGCAAGTCGAGGAAGTT
>QWQF01000192.1 GCA_003669125.1 Planctomycetota bacterium | reverse complement strand
GCCCGGCAATTTCTTGCGGATTCTCGGCATCGATACCGTTCGCCGGAACGAGGTGCTCAGCTATTCGCTGATGTCCGGCAATTCGCCGGTCGCGATCATCGACACGTCGTTGTTCACCGCCGAGATCGTCAATCACCGATTGAAGATCACGCCCAAGGCCAGCCAATCCGGCCAAGCGGACATCGTTGTCCGGGCGACCGACTTGGCTGGCGAGTCCGTGACGACGACGTTTCGAGTACATGTCGCTCCGGTCGGCAATGTCGCTCCCACGGCAACTGTTGCTCTGAATCCAGCGCAGCCGCTGGTGAATTCGACGCTCACCGCGACCGCGACTGCGTTGGACGGCGACAGCGATCCGGTCAAGCTGACCTACGTCTGGAAACTGGGATCGACGGTCGTGAAAACCACATCGTCCACAAGCAGCCTGACCGACACGCTCAATCTGAGCACGATCAGTACCGAGGCTGCGGGAAACAGTATCACTGTCGAAGTCACACCGAACGACGGCTTCGTGGATGGAACGAAAGTCACCGCGACGCGAACGATCGCCGCCAGCAATTCCGCACCAACGGCCACGGTCGAGTTGTCGCCAGAAAGTCCACTCGTCAACTCGGTGCTGACGGCTACGGCCACGACCACGGACGTCAATGGCCAGCCAGTCAAATTGACCTACGTCTGGAAGGTGGGAACGACCGAGGTGAAGACGACGTCAACCACCACCAGCATGACCGACACGCTCGACCTGCGCACGATCGGTACCGAGGTCGCGGGCAACAGCATTACGGTCGAAGTCACGCCGAACGACGGCACCGTGGATGGAACGAAAGTCACCGCGACTCGAGTTCTCGCCAATTCTGCACCGACGGCCACGGTCGCGTTGTCACCCGAAAGTCCCCTCGTCAATTCGGTGTTGACGGCCACGGCGACGGCCGCAGACGTCGATGGCCAGCCAGTCAAACTGATCTACGTCTGGAAAGTGGGATCGACAGTCGTGAAGACGACCTCGGCCACCGCCAACCTGACCAACACTCTCGACCTGAGCACGATCGGTACCGAGGTCGCGGGAGACACGATCACGGTCGAGGTGACTCCGAACGATGGCTTAATCAACGGTATCCTTGTCTCGGCCAGCAAAACGATCAGTTGATCGCGGTCAAGGATGACTGCGGCGGGAACGAATTCACGGGCCCGCGAATTCGATGGAGCGATGACATGACAAAACGAATTCTGTGTCTTCTTGGGCTGTTGTTGGCCGGGATCGGTTCGATTCGCGCTCAAGACATCGCGGCTCCACCGAGCGACCTGCTGACGTTTACCCCCACGGATAACAACGCCTGGGTGACGGGTGAGTTTCTGTTCGGTTGGGCTGCGAGGACGAACCTCGTTCCGTTGGTGACGACCAGTTCGGCCGGGACCCTTCAACCGGTCGCGGGCGTGCTGGATGAGCCGGCAACCACGACGTTGCTTGGCGGAACTCAGAGCAGCGGTCTCTTGCCCGGTTTTCGTCTCGGTGGTGGTTTCATCTACGATCAATATCACGAAGCCGGTGTCGAGGCCGGCTTCATGTTTCTGTCGAGCAACTCGTCGAGCTTCTTTTTTGATTCGGCCGTTCACGATTTCATCCTGGCGCGGCCTTACATCGATGCCACGACGGACGATCAAGCCTCGGTACTGGTGGGCTTTCCGGGACTCTCGACCGGCACGATCGGCGTCGAGTCGAAAGTTGGTGACTTCTACAGCTTCAATCTCGCCATGACCGAGAAAGTCTGGGAACAAGAATCCGGGCTGCGGCTCGACACGATGTTCGGCTACCGCTTTGCGTCGTTCAGTGACAGTCTGCGAATTCGACACCACATCGACTCGTTGACGATGCCCGGAACAAGCATCGACAGCCAAGACAGTTTCTCCGCCAGGAATTCGTTCAACGGCCTCGATCTTGGCCTGCGAACCAGTTACCTGTGGAGTGATCGATTGTCGTTGAATGTGCTGACGAAAGTGGCCGTGGGTAACATGCATCGCACGGTCGACATTCGTGGAAACACCACGACGACGGTGACCGGTTCTCCTCCGCCCGTGGCGGCCAATGGTGGCGTGTATGCGTTGAGCAGCAACATCGGCGAACAGCGCAGAAACGAATTCGCAGTGCTGCCCGAAGCGGGTGCCAACTTGGTCTGGATGTTTCGCTCGAACATGAATCTACGACTTGGCTATTCACTGATCTATTTGACGAAGGCGGCGCGAGCGAACGATCAAATCGACTTCACCGTGAATCCAAACTTGTTTCCGCCAGCGGTTCCGGCGGCAACTCCGTTGCGTCCGGGTTTCCAAGAAAATCACAGCGACTTCTGGATTCAGTCGCTGAATGTTGGCGTGGACGTGACGTTCTGAAACTGGCTTGGCTCACTCTCACTTCGGTGGAGTCTCGTCGGGGATGATGATGGCGGGGCCTTCCGACTTGGGTTTTTCCGTGCTGGGGCGGTCGTGGACCTCCAGCAGGTTGAGCAGCGATTGAGCCTCTTTACGGATGTCGATCGTGGGTGGCACAGCTTGCTTCAAGCTGTGTGCGCAGCATCGGAAATCCCGATGTTGACGATCGATGACAAATCGACGGCCATTCTGGATGTCGCATTAACCTCGCATTTCCAATGCCTCCGGCACACAGCTTGAAGCAAGCTGTGCCACCCCATCTTCTTCGGACACCTTTCGGGATCCGATTTCGCGCCGGCTGCCTGAGTTCCGCGTGGTTCACGGTCACTTCGGCGGATTCTCTTTCGGGAGCACGACGGTGGGGCCTTGCGACTTCGGCGTCTCGTTCGTCGGGCGGTCGTGGACTTCCAGCAAGTTGAGCAGCGATTCCGCCTCCTTGTGAATGTTGACGGCGTCATCCTGGTTGATGCCGCTGCGGCGGAGCGTCAGTTCGGCTGCCTTGCGAATTTGATCGGCGAGCTGCTGCTCGGTGAGGACTTGCTGAATGTGGCCCAGCGCGACGCGAACTAGCTCCGGCGACGCACGGTTGTCCGAGCGGTAGATGTTGACGACATCTTGCATCTTCGAGACCGAGGCTTCGTAGTCCTTGCGGATCGCGGCGATCTGTCCCTCGAAGAACGCGACCATCTGGTCGTCGCTGATCTCCTTGCGGTACGTCTTCAATTGCAGTGCGGCGGTGTCGGCGTCACCCACCTCGAGCGGAATGGCGACGGCCGATTGAGCCAGCGTGCGGCGGCGGCGCGGGTCGGTCTGCTGATGGAACGCCTTCGCCAACTCCTCGCACGCCTCTTCGGATCGCCCCACCTTGCCGAGCGACCAGCAATGTCGCATCAGGATCGCCGTGTTCGTGGGGAACGTCTCGCGGAGCGATTCGTACTGTCGCATCACGACCGGCGACGGAGGTAGTCGATTCAAGGTGTTGGCGAATTCGACGGCGGCCACTTCCGTTCGGTCCTGTTGTTTGAACAACGCCGTGGCCGCCGAGATCGTTTCGCCCGGTCGCTTGGCCATGGTCAACACCTTCACGCGGTCTCGCAGGAGTTCGGCATTCTCCGCATCGTCTCGCAGCAGAGTCTCGACCAGCTTGATGGCATCGTCAGTTTGCTCGAACCAGACCGCCATGCCGAGCAGTTCGCGATGATGTTCCGGGATCTCGCCAGACAGCTTCAATGCGGTCGTCAAAGCGGCTTGAGCATTGCTCAACTGCACGCGCGCCGCACGCAGCTTTTTCTCCGAGCGTTGCTGCGCATGCTTGGCTTGGAAGGCATAGATGGCGTACAGCGACACTGCCCCTGACGAGGAGTTCTGGTTGTACAACTCGAGCAAAGGTTCGATCGCCGTTTCGTCCCCCTCGAACAGCTTCAGCCGCAGCGAGTAGCCTTTGTATTTGGGGTTCTTCGGAGCGGCCTCGAGCGCCAAATTGATCTCTGCTTTTGCAGCATCGACTTGTTCGAGTTGCTCCAGCGCACAGGCTCGGAGGAAATGCCCCGCCGGCGTGGAGTCTCCCGCTCCTTCGGACAGCTTGTCGATCGCCTCTTGTGGCCGAGCCAGTCGCAACGCATTTCGCGCCACGAGCGCCGCCGGCGAAAGCCGCTCGCCGCCGCAACCAGGAAGCGCGGCGAGCAACAGCAACAAAACAACGCGAAACGTCATGAGCTTCAACACGGCGGACACTGCCGTGGCACTCGGAAGGAACTTCATCGTGATTCACCGATCGTGATAGTTTGCCGCGCACCGCGTCTTAGTACGTCAGCCGAAAATGGAATTGGTTGTCGCCCGCTTGAACTTCACGAATGACCTGAGTGGCCTTGAGCGTTCCGATCACTCCGTCTCGCGAAGTCTCGGACTGCTCGGCGGCCGCGCTCGACGGAGCCAGCCGTTGCGCGCGGACCACCACTCGATGCCGGCCGATTTTGGCACCCGGCTGCGATTCGTCCAACATCAATCGGAAGCGTCCCGATTCGTCGCTCGTCGCCGTCGAAGCGCGGCCAACCGCTTTTCCAGCCGTGTTGAGCAACTCGAACGAGATCTCGGCCACGGCCGGTTGTCCACAAAACGTGACGTCGCCCTGCACCTCGGCCAACGAACCGTCCTTCTTCCCGCAGCCGGAGAGAGCGAGCAGAAGCAGGCAGAATTGAACTTCGCGGAGAGAGTCTACTTTCCGAATCATCGTCGGTTCTCAGTTTCCCGTTTGCGTCGGTCGTCCGATCAATACTGCTGTGACCCAATTTGTTCTTGGCCGCTGATGGTCGAGAGCGACTCGTAGACCCCTTGGTCGATGTTCTGGCTGAGAAATCGCGCGTTGCCGTCGCCGAACAGGAACTGTGCTCCGCCGGTGTGATCCGACTGGAACGAGTACAACGGCCGCTCATTCCCTGTCACGCCCATCACTTGGGGTCGCGGATTCATCGGGAAGGGAACTCCCGTCCCCGCAGGCGAGACCGGGCAATCGGGAAGCTGAATGTCACGCGTCACGGCGAGCGGATCAACCACCCAAGTCGCTCCGGCCGGGGCAAAATACACGACCGCGGCCATCGCCCACGGGTACTCGATCTTCAGCGTCGGGTAAGTCGAATCGGGACCGCCGTAGGTCAGCAGCCCTCCCGCCTTCTCGCCGAGCATCATCGTCTGCGAACTTCCGTCCCGAATGTCTTGCGGCCGGCAAGTACTGTTGTAGCCGAACGCTCCGCGAGTCTCCGACGGCGTTTGATGCCAGTAATGCAACAGCCCGCCGGGACACGCGGCCTCCGGACCGGGAATCGCTCGGATGATGTCTGCTCCGTGGCTGAACGAGTAATCGGTGGGAGCACCCTGCATCCACAACGTGGGACCGCCCAGCGACATCGTCAAATGCGACGCACTTGGACAGATCAGCGTCGAGATCACGGTGGCATTGAGCGGCCACATCGAGTGGTCGCTCATGTTCGTCAGGCTCGACAGCCAGGTCTTGCGGAAGTCGTACTGCCGGTACAACGGCTGCTGTTCGAGGTTCGGCAGCAGCATGTGGAAGCCGCTCCAATGCACGCGATACTGCAACGCCGCACCACCGGAGGGAGGCGGCGGATTGCCGTCTTCTTGCCGCACGAAGCTCGGCGGGAAACAGCGGTGCGTCCCTTCGTAGCTGGCCAGCGCTAGCCCGATTTGCTTGAGATTATTCTGGCACTGCAGCGTGCGCGCCCGCTCGCGAGCCTGCTGCACCGCCGGCAACAGCAGAGCGATCAGAACGGCCACGATCGAGATCACGACCAACAACTCGATCAGCGTGAAGCCGCCTCGGCCGCGAAGCGTGGAATCCAGAGTTTTTTGCTCCCTCTCAAACATGGTGCGGGATTCTAGGAGACCTCACGATTACCGGGCGATGCCAGTTTTCCACGGGGTTTTGCGGCGCAGGCGAGACGCCCGCGTCTTGATCCGATAACTTCCGCAAGCCAGGAAGGAATTACTCAGCGCGATGTCCCGGATTCATCCACTCGACACTTCGGTCGTCAATAAAATCGCCGCCGGCGAGGTCATCGAACGGCCGGCCAACGTCGTCAAAGAGCTGCTCGAAAACAGTCTCGACGCGCTGGCGTCGCGCATTGACGTCGACATCGAGGCCGGCGGCGGCGAGTTGATCCGTATCGTCGATGACGGCGAAGGGATTCATCCCGACGACCTGCTGCTGGCCGTGACCGCTCACGCGACGAGCAAAATCGCGACGGCCGACGACCTGTTCCGAGTCCAGACGATGGGCTTTCGCGGCGAGGCGCTGGCCTCGATTGCCGAGGTCAGCCGGCTCCGCATTCGCAGCCGTCAGCCGGACTCGGCAACAGGATTTGAGATCGCCTCCGATTGCGGCCAGATCACGTCACCGCAGCCGTGCGGCTGTCCGATCGGAACGCAGATTGAGGTGCGGCAACTCTTCGCCAACACGCCGGTGCGGCGGAAGTTCCTGAAGTCGACCGCGACCGAGTTCGCGCACATCACCGAGCACTTCACACGCATCGCGCTCGCGCAGCCGCGGCTGCATCTCGTGCTGCGACACAACGGCAAGGTCGTGTTCGAACTGCCTGGCACTCAGCAGTTGCTCGACCGCATTCGCCTGCTGTTCGGCAACGAACTGGCGGACAACCTGATCCCGGTCGAATCGGAATCGCAGGGGGTGCGGATGTGGGGCTACGTCGGCCATCCGTCGGTCAGCAAGAGCACTCGCAAGAGCCAGAACCTGTTCCTCAACGGCCGCTGGATTCAAGATCGCTCGCTGCAACACGCGTTGACCGAGGCGTATCGCGGACTGCTGATGATCGGCCGCCAACCAATCTCGTTTTTGTTTTTGGAAGTCCCCGCCGAGATTGTGGACGTCAACGTCCATCCGACCAAAACCGAAGTTCGTTTCGCCGACAGCCAAGCTCTGTTCCGCCAATTGCTGTCGATGCTGCGGACGAAATTCCTGAGTTTGAATTTTGAATCGACGATGCACCTGCCGCCGAGCGGCGGCTATTCGCCAGCCGGAGCCGGGCCGCGACCTCGTGGCGTCGAGCTTCAAGCGTGGCAACCAGCCCGCGGGTTCGGTGCGAGCAACTCGCCGACGAACAGCTCGCTCTGGAGCAACACGCCGCGACCGCCGGCCGAGTTGCCGCAAGTTGGCAGACTCGATGCGGAGCCGCCGGCCGACTCGAAAGTTCAAACGCCCGACCTCGAAACACTCGGCAGTCAAGCCGTCGCCGACGTCGCTTCGTTCGCGATGTCGTCTGAACCGCCAAACAGCGAACCGGTGGAGACTCACGCGAGCCGCGTGAGTCACGGCGAACTCCGAGCCATGCAAATCCGCGACACGTACATCGTCGTCGAGACCGACGAGGGACTGACGCTCATCGACCAGCACGCGCTGCACGAGCGGATCATGTACGAGTACCTGCGGCCGCGAGTGCTCAACAACGCCGTCGAATCGCAACGGATGCTCGTCCCGGAAACCGTCGAACTCACGCCGAAGGAAACCGCGCTGCTGCTGGAGTACGCCGACGTGCTCAGTCAGCTCGGCTTGGGCGTGCAGGAGTTCGGTCGCCAGACGGTGCTGGTCGATCGCTATCCGGTGATGCTCAAAAAGGCGAATCTCCCGCAACTCGTCCGTGATCTCGCCGAGCAACTCGATCAGCCGGAAAAATCACCTGACCGCCGCGATCTGCTCGATTCGCTGCTGCACATGATGTCCTGCAAAGCCGCGATCAAAGCCGGTCAGCGACTCTCGCCGGAAGAGATTGACAGCCTGCTCGCCCAACGGCACCTGATCGACGACGCCCACCACTGCCCTCACGGTCGGCCGACCGCGCTGGTGCTGACGGAAAATGAACTCGACCGCCAGTTCGGAAGACTGGGCTGACGAGCATGCACGAGCTGAATAAACTCCGCCACAACGCCTGAAGGTCTGCTTCCCTAAGCCCCCAACCCCCAACCCCTCCCCATGATCTGTGTCAGTATCGGCCATACGCGCCACAAAATGATGACTCTGGAACATCAGGCTCTCTCGCAAAAAGATGCGGATCTGGTGGAGTTCCGGCTCGACTATTTGTCGCACTTGCCGGATCTCGGCCGGTTGCTGAAGGACCGGCCGACGCCGGTCGTCATCACGATCCGCAGAGCCGAAGACAAAGGCCGTTGGCGAGATTCCGAGGAGCAACGGCAGACGTTGCTCCGGCAGGCGATCGTCCAAGGGGTCGAGTACGTCGATCTGGAATGGGACATCGCGACACAAATTCGCCGCTACGGAAAAACCAAGCGAATCATCAGCTATCACAATTTCAGCGAGACGCCGGAGGACTTGGCCGACATCCACGCTCGGATGACGAAGCTCGATCCCGACATCATCAAGCTGGCGACAATGGCGAATTCGCCCAGCGACATGGTGCGGATGCTGCAATTGGTCAAACACAGCAGCGTCCCGACCGCCGGCTTTTGCATGGGCGAGTTCGGCATGGCCAGCCGAGTTCTCTGCGGCAAGTACGGCAGCCCGTTGACCTACGCCACATTCAACAAAGACCGCCAACTGGCTCCGGGGCAGTTGTCGTTCGACGAGATGAAGCATGTCTACCGCTTCGATCAGATCAACGCCGACACGCAGGTCTTCGGAGTGCTCGGCGATCCGCTGGCTCACAGCTACAGCCCGCTGATTCACAACTCGGCGTTTCAGCACCTGGGGATGAACGCCGTCTACGTCCCGTTCCGAGTGCCGAAGGATCAGTTGCCAGCGACGTTGTTCGATTTCGATTGGTTCGACGTGAAGGGCTACAGCATCACCATCCCGCACAAAGAGGATGTCATCGACAAGGCCGACCTAACCGACGAAGCGGTGCAGACAATCGGAGCCGCCAACACGCTTTGGAAGGATTCCGGTGGCCAGTGGCACGCGACCAACACCGATTACCTCGCCGCGCTGCAAACCCTGTCGATCGGCTTGGAATCGGAACCCGACAACCACTTCGTCCTTGCCGGCAAGCGAGTGATGATGCTGGGGGCCGGTGGAGTCGCGAAAGCAATCGGTGCCGGTGTGGTGAAGAACGGTGGCATCCTGATGATCGCCAGCCGCTCGCACGTGCGGTCCAAGGAACTCTCGGAAAAGCTGGGCTGCCAACACGTCTTGTGGGAGAACCGCGGAACGCAATACGCCGACGTGCTCATCAATTGCACGCCTGCCGGAATGCACCCCAACGTGGACGAATCGCCGTTCGCGGATAACTGGCTGCGGGACGGGATGCTGGTCTTCGACACGATCTACAATCCGGAAAACACGCTGCTGATCAAACAAGCCAAGCAGCGCGAATGCCACACCGCCACCGGCTTGGAAATGTTCATTCGCCAAGCCGCCGCGCAGTTTGAACTCTTCACGGGGCAACCCGCACCCATCGAGCACATGCGTGAAACACTGCGGCGCGAGTTGTCGCCCATCCGATTGAATCCGTGAGGCATGAATTCATGGTCATCACGTTGATCGGCTACCGCGGCACCGGCAAGAGCACGCTCGCCGCTCCGTTGGCGCAGCGACTCGGCTGGGAGTGGCTCGACGCCGATGTCGAGTTGGAACGCCGCGCGGGACGATCCATCAAGGACATCTTCGCGACCGACGGCGAACCGGAGTTTCGTCGACTCGAACGGGAACTGCTGTCGGAGCTGTTGAAACGTGATCGGCTGGTGCTCGCGGCCGGCGGCGGCGCGATTCAGAACGAGGCGACTCGGGCAGACATGACGTCCGCCGGACCCGTGATCTGGCTGCAAGCGTCGGTGGACACCATCGAACGCCGGCTGGCGACCGATCCAGCCACAAGCCAGCGTCGCCCGAACCTCACCAGCACCGGCGGTCGTGTCGAGATTGAGCGACTGCTGACGATTCGCGAACCGCTGTATCGCGAGTGCGCGACGATCACGCTCAATGCCGACAAATCCTCAGCGGAGCAACTGGTTGAAGACGTGCTGCGAAGTTTACCGGCGACAGTCCGAGGAGGCACTTCGTGATTCCGTACGATTTGCCTCCGGCCTTCATGGTCGTCTTCCTGTTTCTGTACGGCGCGGTGATCGGCAGTTTTCTGACCGTGTGTGTGCATCGCTTCCCGCCGCACGAAACGGTATTTGGAGCTTGGCGTTCGCTGATCAGTCCGCTCTCGTCGTACTGCGACCGCTGCAGAACGACTCTGCCGGCGAAAGACAACGTCCCGATCTTCGGCTGGCTGTGGTTGCGCGGACGCTGCCGCTTCTGCAAACGAGGCATTCCCGGCAAGTATCCGCTGATCGAACTGGCCAACGGATTGCTGTTCGTGCTGGTCTATTTTCTGGAGGTGCCACAGGGCCGCTTCCCGCCGCTGACCGACAGTTGCCTGAGCATCTCGGTTGGCTCACTGAAGTTCACCGATCTCGCCGGCCCAATGAGCATCGCGGCCGTGAATTGGCGAGTCGTTTATCACCTCGTGTTGATCGAGGCACTGATCGTCGCATCGCTGATCGACTGGGATTTCATGATCATCCCCGATTCCGTGACGCTGCCTCCGATGGTGCTGGCTCTGATCGGAGCGGTGCTGTTCGGCAATTTCTGGCTGGTGCCGGTGTGGACTCAAGACCCGGTCCATTGGAAATCGCTCGTCGCCTTCGTCACCGGCGAGTGGCCCAAGGGGGGAACGACCTCGCCGGTCCCCGATTGGATTCTGCACGACCCGCGCTGGCATGCGTTGAGCGTCAGCCTCGTCGGCTGGCTGGTCGGTGGCGGAATGATTTGGGTGATTCGCTTGGTCGGACGCGCGGCATTGAAACGCGAGGCGATGGGCTTCGGCGACGTGGTGCTGATGGCGATGGTGGGAGCCTTCCTCGGTTGGCAGCCGACCGTCATCGCAATTCTCATCGCAGCGATTCTGTCCGTCGTACTGGTCCTGGCCACGCGACTGTTTGCCTGGAATCGCGAGATTCCCTTCGGGCCATTCTTGAGCCTCGGCACGTTGATCACGCTGCTCGGCTGGAAATGGATTTGGATTCGCTTCGAGCCGCTGTTCTCGAATCCGGTCTTCCTGGGAGCGAGTGCTCTGTTCTTGCCCGTCGGCATGTTCGTGCTGCTGCTGCTCGTCCGCGCGATCCGACGACTTCTTGGCTTTCCGCCAGATGACGACCAATTTGGCGATGGAGAATGGACCTCGGCCGATCATCTGTTTCACTTCTCCGGCGAAACCGTTGATCGACAACAAGGCCAATGGCGACGCGATTCGTGGCCGGGCGAATCCTCCGGCCGAGGTCAATCAAACTGGGAACAGTGGCGAAGGCCGCGCTGAGTGGGACACAATCGCCTCACCGCACAACGGAGACCACCATGCTTCAAACGGTTTTGCATTCCGTGAGCTACGCCGGCGTTTGGCCGGGGCAGGCTCGGTTGAGCTTGGACGACTTTCTGACCCGCGCGTGGTCGTTGGGCTACGAGGGCGTGATGCTCATGGCCAAGCGGCCGCATCTGTCGGTACTCGACTTTGAAAACGTCGCCACCGAACGCCTGCGCTGGCGCATCGACGAACTCGGTTTGAAGGTCGCTTGTCTCGCAGGCTACACCGACTTCACGATCGGCAGCGACCGGCCGGACATTCCGACGCGCGAGATGCAGGTGCTGTACGTCACGCAGTTGGCTCGCCTGGCGGCGACACTGGGCAGCAAGCTGGTCCGCGTCTTCACCGGCTACTGCCGACCGAATGTCGGTTACGACCAAGCCTGGAATTGGTGCGTCGAGTCGTTGAAGGAATCGTCTCGCCGCGCCGCCGACTTCGGCGTGACGCTGGCTCTGCAAAACCATCACGACACCGCCGCTCACTTCGAGAGCTTCGCGGACCTGCTCGACGACGTGGACGAACCGAATTGCCAGGCCGCGTTCGATGCGTGGTCCCCTGCCCTGCACGGTTCCGATCTGGTCGTGGCCGTGAAGCGGCTCGGTTCACGGATTGTCCACACGACCGTCGCCGACTACGTCCGTCGGCCGCGATTCAGCTACGTCCCGAATCTCGTCAATTACGTCTCCGAACCCGACGCGATCCGCGCGGTGCCGATGGGCGAAGGCTTCATCGACTACGACTCGTTCTTCGCCGCGCTGCGCGACGTCGGCTATCAAGGAGCGGTCGCCTACGAAATGTGTTCGCCGCTCCGAGGCGGCGGCAGCGAGGAGAACCTCGACCGCTACGCCAAACAATTTCTGGAATGGATGCGCGACACGTCCCAAGCCTGAGATTTTGGGAGGCAACTTTTGCGGCCACCGCAACCGGTCACAAATATGCCTGAAGCCACGCGAGCACTCGTCTCGACATGTCGAGCAGATGCGAACGCTCTTTGATCGCATGGTCTTCGCGCGGATAGACGATGAGTTCGGTCGGCACACGTTGATCTTTCAAGGCCCGGTAGAAGAGATACGACTGCTCGACCGGCACGTCTTGGTCCTCGGCACCGTGTAGGATCAGCGTCGGCGTGCTCAGGTTCTCGCAGTACGACAGAGGTGAGAACTTCTGGAATCGTCCGGTCGATTGGTAGGGGGACTCGGCGTAGTGGATCGCATCCCAATCGGCGAGCGAACTCTTGCCGTGGAAGCTGAGCCAGTGAGAAATCCCAGCTCCCATCACCGCCGCCTTGAAGCGATCCGTCTGCGAAACGGCCCAAGCCGCCGTGAAGCCGCCGTATGACCAGCCCGCAATCGCGAGTCGTTGCGGATCGGCGATTCCCGATTCGATCAGTGAGTCGACTCCGAGCAGCATGTCCTCAAAATCTTTGCCTCCCATGTCGCCGATGTTGGACTCGGCGAATTCCAATCCCCAGCCCACGGAGCCACGGTAGTTCGGCAGGAACACGGCATAGCCCGCGGCGGCGAGCAGTTGATTCCAGCCGAAGGCCGCGTAATAGCGCGAGGCACTGATGCCCGTCGGCCCGCCATGCACCCACATCACCATCGGGCAACCTTGTCCGGCCTGATGACCGACCGGCTTGATGAGCAACCCCTGCATCTCGCAGCCATCCGTTCCTTGCCAATGCAGGATCGACGTTTCGCCAATCGCGATCTCGGCGGCCAATGGATGCAGGTGCGTCAATTGCTGGCCGGCAAGCTTTCCGGAAGTCTCGCGGAGAATCCACACGTCGCGCGGATGATCGGCATCTTCGAGCGCGACCGCGAGCGCTCCGTCGCGCGATGCCGAGAACCGCGGCCAGTGAGCTTCCGCGACCGCCGCTTGCTGCCACCAGACTTGAGACCGCTCGCCGGTCGTGACGTTGATGCGATGCAGTCCCGTCCCACCTCGATCGTGGCCGATCGCCAATAACTCTTGGCCGGTCGATGACCACTGCATCCAGCCGAGACTGGCAACGATGCCTGCCGAGAGGTTACGAGCTTCTCCGCCGCGCGAGTCAATCGTCCACACGTCACCCGCGACGCAACCACGGTCGCTCCAGTTGGACGAGACGAACGCGACCTGATTCCCGTCGGGCGACCATACGGGCAGAGCGACCTGTCGCTTCGATTGCCAAACCGTCTGAGCCGGCTCGCCCAGTCCGAAGCGGACGATTCGATTCGTGTACCACGACCATTCGTAGGGTTGGTCGGAAACAACCGCAGCGATCTCGCGCGAGTTCGGATGCCAACCGAACTCCCAGATTTGGAGGTTGTCCGGCGACACACAGCGGATGGATTTCGTCGCGACATCGACAACCCAAACGCGCACGAACTTCGGATGCTGCTCAACCGCAATCGCGTCGTCTTTCGCTTCCCGTTTGACGCGTTCTTCGTCGGTCTCCGGGTCTTCCGTCAGAAAGGCGAGCGAGCATCCATCGGGCGACCATTGCAACGCGTTCAGCCCACGCGGAGTCGGGATCGCTCCGGCGATGCTCGTGAGCGGCATCGCTTCGCCGCCGTCACGAGCAATGACAAACACCTGCCGCTGCCCCTCAACCAACCGATCCGAAAGAAACGCGAGCTGACAGCCATCCGGCGACCAGCGCGGCAGTGCATCGGTACGCGAACCGCTGGTGAGCTGTCGCGGTTCTCCATCCGCCGTGGCGACCAGCCAGATCGTGGACCTTGGCCACTTGGTATCGACTTTGAACGAGTCGCCAACGACGAACGCCACCAGCGTTCCGTCCGGAGAAATCTGCGTGTCCTCGACGTTCTTGAAGCCCAGAACATCTTCCGGAGTCAGTGCGCGTTTGACGGATGACATCGGTCGCCTCCGAAATTGAGAGTCGTGGTGCGAGTGCGCAATTGTGGCACCAAATCTGCGCGGCCGTAAGCGACGCGCTGGCAAGTCTCGTCACCGACATTTATGGTGGCCCACGGAGGACAACAGCATGAGTCGCAAAGTACGTATCTGGACTTGGGTGTCTCTGATCGGCTCGCTGATCGTGTGGCAGTCGCCATCGAACGCGGCGAATGACTTGCCGGGGTCCGCCGCCACGGGCAAGCAAGGAGCGGTCAGTGCCGGCGGTGCCGAAGCGGTCGCAGCGGGATTGCAGATTCTCAAACGAGGCGGCAACGCGGCGGATTCCGCAGCGGCGACGATCCTAGCCTTGAGCGTCACCGATTCCGGTGGATTCTGTTTCGGGGGCGAGGTGCCGATTCTGGTTTATGACGCTCGCCGAAAAGTGGTCGAGGTGCTCGCGGGACAAGGCACTGCTCCACGCTTGGCGACGCGCGAACACTTCGCCAAGGTCGGAGGCATTCCAGCGACGGGATTGCAGTCAGCCACCGTGCCCGCCGCGTTTGATGCCGTGGTGACATTGCTCGATCGTTACGGAACTTTGCGGCTGGCCGATGTCGCCGAGCCGACATTGACGTTGCTCGACCGAGCCAAGGTCGAGTGGCATCCGCTGCTGGCCCATTCGCTGCGCCGGTTGATCGCCGCAGAAGCGAAAGGGGGCGGTGATCGCAGTCGCGGCCTGCGTTTGGCGAGCGACTATTTCTATCGCGGGCCACTCGCTCGCGAGCTGGCCAAGTGGTGCGAGCAGCACGATGGATTGATCCGCTACGAAGATCTCGCCACGCATGTGACTCGGATCGAGGAACCGCTGTCGGTCGATTACCGAGGTCACACGGTTTTCAAATGTGGGACTTGGACTCAAGGCCCGTACTTGCTGCAAACGCTGCGGCTGTTGGAAGGCTTTGATCTCCCCACGCTGGGACACAACCAGCCGGAGACGATTCATGTCACGCTTGAAGCGATGAAGTTGGCGCTGGCCGATCGCGACGTGTTCTACGCCGACTCGCTGTTCGTGAACGTGCCAATCGAGACGCTGTTGTCGAAGGAGTACGCCAGCCTGCGCCGCACGCTGATCAACCGCGAGCAGGCCTCGCTCGAACAACGTCCGGGCGATCCGCGCCGAGGCCAATCGTTGTTGCCTGACCTCAAAAAGCGAAAGGGACTCGGCGGCCCCGTTCATGACACGACCACCTGCGCCACCGCCGATCGCTGGGGCAATGTCGTTGTCGCCACGCCCAGCGGTTGGAGCGGAGTGCAAGCCGGAGAGACCGGCATCTGGTTGGGTACGCGACTGCAAAGTTTCAACACTTGGGAGGGCCATCCCAACTGCATCGCGCCCGGCAAGCGGCCACGCATCACGTTGACGCCGACGCTGGTTCTCAAAGATTCGCAACCGGTGTTGGCCGTCAGCGTCGCTGGTGGAGACGGCCAAGATCAGGCGGCGTTGCAAGCGGTGCTGAATCACATCGAGTTCGGCTTGTCGGCCTCCGAGTCGGTGATGGCCGTGCGGTTCGGCACCAATCATCATGTCGGTTCGTTCCGCCAGACGCCGCCCGTGCTGGGAAGTCTGCTGATCCATGCGGATGCTCAGCCAGCCACCATCAGCGCGCTGGAGAGATTGGGACACAAGGTGCAACCAACCCCCGGCGCGTTGTGGGCACCCAGCGTGATTCGCATCGCCCCCGCCGGTGAATTCGATGCGGCCGGCGACGCGCGATCCGGACGTCATGCCGCCGCGTTTTAGGATCGCATCGATCGCCCGTGGTGTCGTTACTTCGGCATTGGCAGCACGATGAGGGCGTTTTCGGCAAACGTGGCCTCGCCCGCTTTGCCGTTGATTTTGTACTGAATCTTCAACTGCTTGACGGTGTTCGGAGCCGGGTCGCCGCCGAAGCTGGCGTTGTAGCCGTCCGCGGCCAGCGTGATCAGCGGCAGATCGCTCGCTTGCTTCTTCACGATCGCGGTCACGTCCTTCTGAGTCGCACCTGATCCGTACTCGGCTTTGACGATTTCGACTTTGACTTTTTGAAAGCCGGCGGTGCTGAGTTGTTCACTGACGTTGATCCCTTTGGCTCCCAGCTTTTGAGCGACGAGCAGCGTTGTCTGAGTCGCGTCCTCTTTGAGTTCGGCAACCTTCATGAACTTGATGGACAGCTTGAGCGTCTCGATGCTGGGTTGGATTCGGCAAACATCCAGGATGAGCTTCTGTTCGGCCGGGTCTTTCGAGAGGTCGAACGCCTTTTGGCACATGTCGGCTCGATCTTCGTCGGGCATGGCGAAGCGGCGGGCGAGACTGATGTAACCTTTCAATGCCCGGCTTCGGAACTGAGCGGCCGGAGCGGTCTTGGCCAAGTCGAGCAGAACCGGCGCGGCATCCAGGCTGGCCCACTTGCCGAGGACTCGGCTGCCGGCATCTTGAAGCTGCGGGTTATTGCTCTTCGCGGCGGTACTGAGGGTCTTCAACGCTTTCTCACCGCCGACATCGCCAAGGATATCGAGCAGCAAAATCTTTGACGCCGCCGGAGCTTTCTCGAGCGCGGCCGCGAGTTCGGTCGCGCACGCTTCACGATCGGGCATGCGGACGCTCGCGGTTTTCAATGCTTGTTGAGCAGTGGCCGCATCGTCCGCGTTCTTCGTGTTGATCGCCTGCGAGATCAGCACGTTGAGATTCTTCAGCGACACCGTTTCACCGAGCGCGAGCAGCGCGGCTTGGCGGATGTTCTTATCGGGGCTGTCGATCGCCTTGAGCAACGCGGGGGTCGCTTCGATTCGCCGCTGACCAACGAGTTCGATCAGCAGCGGGTATGTTTTGCCCTTGGCGTTCGGGAGCATCGCGGCGATTTGCGAATTGATTTTGTCCCCCGGCAGATCGGCGAGCGTCGCTTTCGCGGCGAGGGCCAAGTCTTCGTCAGCATCGATCGCCGTTTCCAGCAAAGCGTTCACGGACGACGCATCGCCGACTTGGCGGAGAGCTTTGATCGCGGCCAAGCGAACCGGCTTCGGGCCGCTTCCGGCGGCTTTCGACACGGCGGCAACGACGACTGTCTCTTTGCGATCAGCCATCGCTTGAACGATCAAGGCCCCTCGTTCGGGCGTTGCCTTGGCCAATTCAGCGGCGAGAGCCTTGTCGACCTCGCTGCCGGGAAATTCACGAGCAGTGAACAACGCGACCTCAAACAACTTCTTGT
Source organism: Planctomycetota bacterium (assembly GCA_003669125.1). Taxonomy (GTDB): domain Bacteria; phylum Planctomycetota; class Planctomycetia; order Planctomycetales; family Planctomycetaceae; genus SXKJ01. The sequence goes on along the minus strand of QWQF01000192.1, from coordinate 14,414 downwards.
CGGTCGATCGCAATTGTTCGATCAGCAGCGGGATCCCTTCGTCCTTCCGAGCGAGAATTGCTCCGCGAGTCGCTTCGACGATTCGCTGCTTCGGGAGTTCGGCCTTGCGAACTTCGTCGTACAGCGCGACCGCGTCGGCAGTCTTCCCTTCGGCGAGCAATCGTTCGGCACACAGCACGCAGCCTTCGGCAGCGGCCGATCGGACTTTCGCGGGACCGCTCGTCAACGCCGCTCGAAGTGTTGTTGCTGACGCAGCGTTTCCAATGCGACCCAATGCGACCGCAGCGGCGGAGGCGACTTCTTCGTCCTTGTCACGCAATCGCTTGGTCAACATCTCGGCCGAGTTCACATCGCGGCGAACACCGATCGAATTCAACACGCCGACCAACAGGTTTCCATCGAGCGACTCGGACGCCTTCCGCAACGCCTCATCTGGCGCTGTTCCGGGAATCGCCTCGAGTGCGATCCGCGACCACGAGGCCAATTGCGGATCGGACAACAACTTCGCCAAATCGCCAACCGCTTCGCTGGACCCGTCGACCGCCAGCTTCTTGCAAGCAATCGCCTTGTCCTGCGGCGGAGCGTCCGAGCGAAGGACCGCAATCAGCTCCTTTTCTTTTTCCGGCGAGGCCTTGAAACCGTCCTCCGCACGAACCGATGTGGCGACCACCAACATCAAGGCGGCAACAAAAACAGAGCAAGCGAATTTCCGAGTCATGAGCATAATTTCGGTCCTGATCGTTGAGGACGATGTGAATCAAATGGAAGACTTGTGGATCTGAGGTCGCCACGCTCTGGCGAACGTGGCTACGACGTTTTATTTACAGCCGCCATGGTTCTCGCAGCGCTTCGGAGCGCATCCGGTTGGCGGGTTCGTCGTCGTTGAACGTGTTGGTCTTGTTGTCGTATCTGACTTGTCGATTGAGGTAGAGGGCGACGTTGGCCGCGTGGCAAGCGATGTGAGCATTGCAGGCCGCGAGGGCGTTCGTCTTCGGTTGCGACCGAGCCTTCACGCAATCGAGGAAGTCGCGAACGTGGAACGTCGCCGGGTAGCCGCCGATCTCCAGAACCGTTCGCCCCGCGAGCAACTCCGGTGAGCTCAGCACCATCTTGCCGCTGTCACCCGCTTCGACCCAGCCGGTCTCCCCCTCGAACCGCACGGGGCACGAGCCGAGCGGAATCCAATCCTTCTCGCGGAAGATCAACTCGACGCCGCTCTCGTACTTCGCGACGAGGTGGCCATCCTTCGGCGGGTTGTATTCGATCGGTGGCTCGCAATCGCCCATGGCCCACTGGCAGAGATCCACGCAATGCGAACCCCATTCGAGCACACCGCCGGCTCCGAATGCGCCGACGAACCCGCCGCCCTTTTCAAAGTTGAAACCGTTGAGTAGAGCTTTGTTGAACGGCCGATACGCCGCCGGGCCGAGGTAAGTGTTCCAATCGACCACCTCCTTCTGCGGCTCCTCTTCGGCCGGGAGCCAACCGCTCTCCATCGCTTTCATTCCGGCCGGATGAGCGAACACCCTTTTCATCTTGCCGAGCTTCCCCGTCCGAGCCAACTCGCACGCAAACGCGAAGTGCGGCAAGTTGCGCCGCTGTGTTCCCGCCTGAAAAATTCGCCCGGTTCGCTTGATCGTGTCCCGCAGAATCAGGCTCTGTTCGATGTTCTTCGTGCAAGGCTTCTCGCAGTAAATGTCCTTGCCGGCCTTCGCCGCAGCCATCGACATCGTGCAGTGCCAGTTCGGCCCGGTCGCAATCAGCACCGCGTCGATGTCGCTGCGATCCAGCAGCTCGCGGTAATCGCTGTGCATGTCGCAATTCTCGTTGCCGAACTTCGCATCAACCATCTTCTTGACCAACGTGCGGCGAGCTTCTTTCACGTCGCACACGGCTGCGAATTGAACGTCACTCTGCTCCAGGAAACAGCCGAGGTCGTACAACCCTCGGTTCCCGATACCAATGCCGCCGACGATGACCCGCTCACTGGGAGCGACGGCCCCACCTAGGCCCAAGGCAGAACTGGGAATAATCGTCGGGGCCAGAATCGCGGCTCCCGCGGCCGAAAGGGCTGTCTTCAAAAACCGACGTCGAGGAAGTTGCGTTGCCGTGTTCGCCATGACTGCTCTCCTGATCGTGATGATCGCCTAACCGATAGGACACCACCCGTGCTGTCTGAGACATGTCCCCGGTGCTTTGGCAGCATACTCCCAAGACATTCCGCATTCCACACACGGCCCACGGTGCCAGGACGGAGCACCGATCAAGCAGACTGACAGATGCTTGAGCGGCTCACATGACAGCCACCTTGATTGCAAAAGTGACCGGCCGGACTGCTCGTTGAGCCTGGCAGCAATTCGCCGATTGCCAATGCAAAAACCCGGAGGGCCGAAGCCCATCCGGGTCTGTGATCCAAACTAACTCCGGCGGAAAGGCGAAGTCATCAGGAAATCAAAATCGGGCTGGCGGGATTTGAACCCACGACCTCCTACACCCCAAGCAGGCGCGCTAGCCAGACTGCGCTACAGCCCGTGAAAAAACCGGACTTGGCATGAGTGGCCGTTGGTCCTCTCAATGCCTCGTCGATGGCGGGCGGAGTTATCGCAGTGGGAGTCGTGAAATACAAGCACGACAACGTTGAAGTGCGCGTCGGTTACACCAAGTGGCCTGAGTGGGATTCGGCTGGTGCCGGATTGGCAGAGAGTTGGCGAGCTTGGGCCTGACGGCGACTTTTCAAATGTGGATCGCCTTCGATCTCTTTGAGTTCTTCGCGGACTTCCTCGCGAGTCATTTGCAAGGAACGCTCGAATCGCCAGCGTTGCCAAACGTAGTCCAATGCGCCGAATGCCAGCAGGACCAGTGTGACCCGAGCAACGAGTTGCGTGGCGGATGAGCCAAACGTCGAGAGTTGGCCCGTGACGTCTGAGGATATGCTCGACGACGAAAACAACAATTGAGGCAACACGACGTAACCAATCGCACCACCGACAACAGCCATCTTCAAGATCAGCTTCAGGGCGCGGCCCAGCGTCGCCAAAGAGGCCAAGCGTTGGAGCCCCGCGATCGGTGACAGTCGCGACAACTGAGGTGCCGCATTCTCCCAACGCCAGAGCCAGCCGACTTGAGAGAAGTGAGCCACCAGCAGCACGGCGCTCACTGTCACCAGTGGCCAGCTCGCGGACGCGAGAAAACTCCAAGACAAATCCTGAAGCTGAGCGATCGCGGTTGAGGGTTGGAGCGCGGTCGATCCGGCGTGTTCCAGTGCGGCTCGAAGCGAGGAACTCGCAGTGGTCGCGAACTTCACGAACCACCAGCCGAGCACGATCCAGACGGCCAACAGGCGCGCGGCGGTGAGCAACTCGACGCTGTGCGTGATCAAGCCGCGCTCGCGAGCCTTTCGGCGATGACGCTCGGTCGGGCGTTCGGTGCGGGCTTCAGAATTTTCGTCGAGCAGTGCCATTGAGAGGACTCAAAGAAATTCAGCGCGGTGAGTTGGAGTTGTCGGCCAGAGCCGTGATGCCATCTCGGATGCCGTCAGAGATGGTCTGTTGCATGCCGGACAAGCTCGCCGCCAGCACGAGTGCAGCGACGATCGGTCGAGTCGTATTGCCGATGCTGGTCGATGCTCCCGGCAGGCCGGCGGCACCGAGCAGTCCAATTCCCAAATTGACGAGCACCAGCGTCGCCAGTGCCGGCGCGATCAACAGCAACGAGACTTGGCAGGATTGTTGGACGAGTTGTGCCACGAGGTTCGATTCCCAGACTCCGCTCGATGAACCGAGCGGCCAGGATCGAAAGCTGTCAGCCAGAATCTTCACGGCTTGCAGGTGTCCGTTGATCGGCGAGCAGAGCAGAAAGCAGGCGGCCCCCCAAAGCGTGAGCCAGCGTGCGATCGGCGAACCGCCGAGCGGATCATCATCATCGTCGCCCGGCAAAGCATGTTGCTGGTCGAGCAAGCGTCCCGCCAACGGAATGGCCCAGAGGATCAGCAGCGATCCACAACTCAACAGGAAGCCCAAGCCAAACTCGGTGGCGGCAGCCGGAATGAAACTTGTCAATTCAAAACTTGGCAACGTCACCGTGCCAACCAGCGGCGCCAGCAACAACGAGAGCGCGAGAGCCAGTCCGATGCGAGCTTGCCACGGCAGGATGGCTCGACCGAGCAGCGGGCCGACCGCAAGTAGCCCCGACACACGCGCGAGGACCAACGCGAACGTCACGAGATGTCCCATCCAAGGGGACAGCCACACGGCGAGATCAGCGGGAGTGAACTGCGGCATGGCCTCACCCACCGTGTGCAATGGATTCGATCAACTGCCGCGCGAACTCCGTCAGCCGCGAGGCCATCCAGGGAAGCAACGCAGCTCCCGCCAACACGGCGGCGAACAACTTCGGCACGAAGCTCAGCGTTTGATCGGACAGTTGAGTGGCCGCTTGAAACACACTGACCACCAAGCCAACCAGCAGACACACCACGAGCAGCGGCCCGGCGACTTGCAGCGCCATCCAGAGCGAGTTGCGGGTGAGTTCGGAGGCTTGATCGGGAGTCATGGATAAAAGCTAGAAAAGGAGGTGCGTGTTTCCCTAGCCCCTTCTCAATGGACGCTGGCGAGCAACATGCCGACGATCAGGAACCAGCCGTCGATGAGCACGAACAGCAGGAGTTTGAAGGGCAACGCAACGGAGGTTGGCGTCATCGTCGTCAGGCCCAACGCGGTCAACACGGAGGCGATGACGAAGTCGATCACCAGGAATGGCAGGAACAATTGAAAGCCAATCAGGAATCCGGTCTTGAGTTCGCTCAGCAGAAATGACGGCAACAGGACCGAGATCGGCACCTCGTCGTAGCTTTTCGGTTCGGGCGTGTCGGTTTCACCGGCGTGCTGGCGTTGCAGGTCGAGCAACATCCAAACGCCGTCGGCGTTTCCGGAGGCTTCGATCTGACGGCTCATGAAGCGGCGAATCGGGGCGAGCATCTTCGGCAGCGCCTGCTCGAAAATGGCCGACGAGTTCTCGGCGGTTGCGGATTGGGCATACGGCTTCCAACCGGACTCATACGATTCCCGCCACACCGGAGCCATCACGGTGAACGTCAGGAACAGACTCAAGGCCATCAGGATTTGATTGGGCAAGACCTGCGGTGTGCCAAGCGCCTGCCGCAGTAATCCGAACACGACCGCGAAGCGAACGAAGCAAGTGCTCATCAGCAGCACGGCCGGGACAAGGCTGAGCACCGTCGCTCCGATCAACCACGGCAACGACGCCGACAACGATTGCGGTGTAACGAGATTGCTCGGCTCCAGTGGCGCAATTTCAGCGGCGAGTGCCGTCGATCCCGCCAACACGAGCAGACCGAACGAGATCAGCCCAACCAACCCGAAGCGTGAGCGAGGGCGAACGCTTCGGAACGTTGTGCCGCGCATCACATCGATGGAGCATTCGCCCTCGCTGACGCTTCGGGTTCGTGACGTCATGGCCGCACCTCCGACATCGAAGCGGAGGTGACGGATCGCGCCGGCATCAGCCGCGCAGCGAGTCGATCGTCGAGCTCGTTGGGAAGTGCGGCTTTCGTGGGCGGAGCCGTTTTTGGCTTCGGGTTCGTCGGCTTGTGCAGCATCGAACGAAACGTTTCGACGAGCGTTTGGTCGCGTTGTGTCGTGCGACACAGGCCGGCGAGGCAGTCAATCTCGACGGGGTCGGTGATCTCGGCAAGCGTCTGCAGGCCGTGCGGCGATTGGCTCAGTACGAGCAGTCGCGAACCGCACCGGACCATCACGACCGACGTGCGCGTGTCGATCGCTTTGCGGCCGAGCACCTCGAAGACTTCAGCCGGCAATCCGCACGCGACTGCTGGCGATCGGGACTTCAACCAGCGGGCACCGATGACGCTCAGTCCGACCACGAGCAACAATGGCCACACGGTGGCCGACCAGCTAGTCGCGGCGTTGCCTTGAGCGCGATTCGCGTCTCGCGTTGCAGCGTCCGAGCGTCGAGGCAACGGCGTCGCTGAAGGCGAGTCCGCCGATGGCGGAGCAGTCTCACGAGACGACGGCAGCGCAGAGGAATCTTCGTCTTCGAGCATCGCGCGCGAGCTACGCACCGTTCCGAAGGGTGTTTCGAGACGTTCGGATTCGCTGTCGAACACAAACGCACCGGATCGTTCTTGAGCCAGGCTGGGTGACGCGCCGAGCGTGAGCCAAGCCACCAGCAACATCAACAGTTCAACGATGCGAACACCGAGCTGACCATCGATGACCACCAATTCACCGCGTGCAACCGAACGACCTTCGACAACGACGTCGAGTGGTTCGTTCGCCAGTTGATCGAGGCGTAGTGAGTCTCCCGCTTTCAGCGGCTGAGCGGCGAGGTCGATTGTGGTTCGGCCGAATTCCAGCGTGATGGCGACCGCGTCTTGGTCGGTCGCGCCGCCGACTTCGTCAGAGCGCAGTTCCGCATCGATCATGGCGACCCAGCGGTTCACGTCCGCGGACGAACGCGCACGATCGCGCACAGCAGTCGCGTCGTTCGAGCAAACAGTCGCAGAGGTCGCACGGTTCATGGCATCCCTGCCGCAGACGCCGGCTCCCAGCCAGCTTGTGGGCGGGGTCGTATATGCCGCTCCCGAAAAACGGTCAATGCGAAGTCCGGCGGCTCATGCCGCTCGCGAATGGAGCTGGCGTTTTTCGATCAGTCGGACCAACGCGGCACAAACTCGTTCGGTCGAGAGTTCGTCCATGCAGCACTGGTGCATCCGGCCGGAAAACGGGCAGATCTTTTTGTAGCTGGCCGCACAAGCGACTTGCGTGGCGACGAGTTCGTGCTGCTCGCCGGGCGGTCCGGAAATCGTGGGACTGGTGCAGGTGAAGACTCCCAACACCGACGTGCCGAGTCCCGCCGCGAGGTGCATCGGTCCGGAGTCGTTCGTCAGCACGACATCCACCGACGACAACACCGCCGAGAGCTGCTTGAGCGTTGTCTGTCCGGTCAGATTCAGCACCGCCTTCCGCGATGCGAAACCGTTCAGCAGAGTTTGCAGTTCGTTGGCGACCGGCATCTCCCATTTGCTGCCGAGGATCATGACCGAGAATCCAAACTGCCGCATCGCCTTGTGGGCCACGACGGCAAACTTTTCGATCGGCCAGCGTTTCGTCATCCAGCGTGCTCCCGGATGGATCGCCAAAATCGGCCCAGTCAGGCTGCTCAACGAGTCCGCGGCCCAAGCGTGATCGGCGTCCGTCGTCGGCACGATTGTCTGTGGTTTGCGATCGCCGAGACCGAGTTCCTCCGCGATCCGCCAGTACCTTTGAAACGCGGACATCCCTTTGCTGGTGCCGGGGATCGTGACATGACACGCCAAGCTCGCCCCTTCACGCGACGATTCCAAACCGACTCGCAACGGAGCCCCGGTGGCCGCAGCCATCACGCCGGAGCGCATCAGACCTTGCAGGTCGAAGACCAAATCGAATTGCCGTTGCCGCAGGTCTTGCAGCAGTTGCAAGTAGTGAGTGGCTCCGCCGCGTCGATGAAAGTGCAGCAGTTCGTGCAAGAGCGGATGCCCTTCGAGCAGATCCGCGAATTCGTGATTGATGACCCAGGAAATTTCCGCGTGCGGGAATCGCTCACGCAACACCGACAGCAGCGGCAACGATTGGACAACGTCACCGAGGGCGCTCGGCTTGATGACGCAAATACGTCGAACATCCAGTTCGTCGAGCCGACGATTCAAACTCGCGGTCGCCATCCCAATTGCCTTCCCTGGCGGAGGCTGCTCAAAACATCTCTGGCCGAGCGTCTCCGCGTCCGACCCATTTCGGGGTGGGACTCTAGTTGGACCTCGAATGCCGGCCAAGATGAGTCTCGGTCGAGCCGATCCGGCCCTCAGCCACGCCAACGTTTTCTGGCGACTCGCGGGCCGGTAAGCTCCCCTCTGGCGGCAAAGACGCGAGTTTTCCTCGTCTTTGGACGGTCCTTCGAGGTGCAGGAGCGAATGATGCAAACTCCACGGAAAAACGAACGCAGGCACGGAGCTTGGCGTTGCTGGATCACGCTGATCGCCGCGATTGCCCTGTTGGCGATCCCGACAGGCCAGTCCATGTTCGGGCCGCAGGTGGCTCATGCCGATCAAGCGGCCGACGACTACGCGGCGGCGGTTGGCTTTTACAAGCAAAGCCGCTGGGGCTTGGCCGAAGAAGCCTTCAAAAAGTTTTTGAAGAACAACGCCAAGCACGACCGAGCGCCGTTTGCTCGGCTGTATCTGGGACTGTCGCTGACCAATTTGGAAAAGTACGACGAGGCTCGCACGATCTTGCGTGCCTTCGTCAAGGACTTCCCGGCCAACGCGCAGGTTCCGCAGGCGATGTATCGCGTCGCCGAGTCGAGCTACTTCCTGGACGACCTCAAGGGGGCCGAAGCGGAGTTCACCGCGTTCCTCGCCAAGTCTCCGGAAGACGCGCTCCGCGAGTACGCGCTGCCGTATTTGGCCGACACGCAGTTGCGGCTCGGCAAGCCGGACGCGGCTGCGGCCAATTTCCAGCAGTCGATCAAACTCTTCCCGCAGGGCAAGCTGCTGGAGGACTCGCGCTGGGGACTGGCGAAGTCGTTCGATGCGCAGCAAAAGTTTCCAGAGGCTCTCGTGCTGTACCGCGAGATCACCGCGAATCGCGCCGGCGTGAGAGCGGCTCAGGCGCAGTTGCAGATCGCCAGCCGGTTATTCGAGCAGAAAGATTTCGCGAACGCAGCGAAGGCCTACACCGACCTCGAAAAGAATTTTCCGGAGAGCAAATACGTCCCGACGTCGCGTTTGAACGCGGGCTATGCCTTCTACGAATTTAAGGACTTCAAAGCCGCCACCACGCAGTTTGAACTCGCCGCGAAAGAGCCGGAACAAGCTCCGGCCGCGAGCTACTGGCGAGGCATGTCGCAAAAACAGACCGGCGATTTGCCTGGAGCGTCAGCGATCTTGAAAGCAGCGTTCGAAGCTCACTCGCAGAACCCGATTGCCGAGCAGGTGCTCTTCCAATGGGCGGATTGCGAACTGCGGTTGTCTCAGTTCGACTCGGCCGAATTGCACTTCGCCGACGTCGCGAAGCGTTGGCCGCAAGGACAGTGGGCCGACGATGCGCTGTACTTCGCCGGCGAAGCGGCGCTGCAACGAGCGAACCGAACGGCAAACGCTGAGACTCGCATCGCGGCGATTCAAGCAGCCGAGGGCTACACGAAACAGTTCGCGGCGACGCAGCCGAACAGCGGACTGAAGTTCTACAACGACCTGCTGCGCGGCCGAGTGCTGTTGGCTCGCGGCAGTGACGCCGATGCGACGGCGGCGATCGAACTCTTCAAAGGAATCGTCGGCTCAACACAGCGTCCGCAGACACAGCTTCAAGCTCGCTATCACCTGGCTCGCGCTCAGCAGAAGTTGAAGCAACACGCAGCAGTGATCGAGACGCTCACGCCGGTCATCGAACAGGTTCGCAAAGAGGGCGCGGCGTCCGAATTCATCGACTCGCTGGTGATGTTCGCCAGCAGCCTGCTGGTCGAGAAGAAAAATCCCGAAGCTGTAACCGCTGCCACCGACTACATCCGATTGATTCCGAAAGGGGAGCAACTCGATCAAGCGTTCGTCTCGAAGGCTCTGGCCGAGGCCAACCAGAAACAGTTCGACGTCGCCAAGCAGTCGATGACTCAGTTGAAAGCAGTGTTGCCGAACAGTCCGCTGATCGTGCGAACGACTTTGCAACTGGCCGAGGCCGCGTATTCGCAAAAGCAGTTCGATGCGTCGCTGGAGTGGTACGCGGTCGTGGTCGCGGCCGGTCCGCAGTCGTCGCACTTCGTTCCCGCGCTGTCGGGACAGGCGTGGAGCCAATTCGAGAAGAAGCAGTTCAAACCGGCCGCCGAAATTTTCAGCCAACTGGTCAAAGAGTTCCCGCAGCACGCACTCGCGCCGGAAGCGGCGTTCAAATTGGGTGAGTCGTTGCAGCTCGACAATCAACTCGAAGCGGCGGCCAAGGCATTCGGCGAGGCGTTCGAGAGCTACTCACCGGGCAACTACGGCTACCTCGCCGGATTGGAAGCGGCACGGACTCTGCGCCGATTGAACAAAGCCGCCGAAGCGGACGCCGCCTACGAAAAGTTGCTCGTCAAATTTCCGAAGCCGCAGAACCTCGACAAGCTGTTCGACGAGTGGGCCTTGCTGAACTACGAAGCGGGCCGCTTCGAGCGGTCGGATGCGATCTTCAAACGGCTGATCGCCGAAACGCCGACCAGCGAACTGGCCGACAACGCGCGATTCAGTCTCGCTGAGTCCGACTTGTTGTCGAGCGTGAATCCCGACGACGGCTCGGTGATCGTCGCGAAGCTCGAATCCGCGAAGGCTGCGTTTCAGAAGTTGGAGCAAGATCCGAAATCGGACGTCGATGTCCAACAAGACTCGCTCTGGCGACTGATGCAGATCGCCGAACAACAAAAGCTCTGGGACGAAATGGCCAAGTCCGCGACCTCACTTCGCACGCGATTCGCCGAGGGGTCGCACAAGTCTGACGCGGCGTTTTATCTCGCGCTGTCGCATCTGCAACGTCAGCAGTCGGAGCTTGCGTTGGAATTGCTCAAGCCGCTCGCCGCCGCGAAGGCAGACCCGGCAATGAGGGACAAAGACTGGTTCCCGCGCGTCTTCGTGCTGCTGGCAGAGTCGCAATGGCAGAAGAAGAACTATGCCGACGTCATCGCGACCGTCAGCGACTTCCGAGCGTGGGACGCCAAGAACCGATTGCTGTATCAAGCCGAAGAAACGCTCGGCCGAGCCTACAAGAGCCAAGGCAAATTCGACGAGGCCCGCGCCGTCTTCAAGCAAGTCATCGACGATCCGAACGGCAAGCGCACCGAGACTGCCGCCAAGGCGCAGTTGATGATCGCCGAGACGCACTACTTGCAGAAGGACTACAAGGCCGCGCTGGAGAGCTACTTGAAGGTCGACATTCTTTACGACTTCCCCGAATGGCAAGCCCCCGCGCTGTTCCAAGCCGGCGCGTGCGATGAGCAACTCGGCGATTGGCCGCAGGTGGTTCGAGACTACGAGTCGCTGATCGCAAAGTTTCCGAAAAGCGAATGGGCCGAGAAGGCCAAGCCTCGCTTGGAGACGGCCAAGCAAAACGCAAAGAAATGATCGAGAGTGGTACTCGTCATGCAACTGGAAACCCGATTCGCGTTCAAGGAGTGGGCGGTCGTTTGCGCCGCTCTGGCGAGCGGCCGGCAAACGCTGATCCTCCGCAAGGGAGGCATTCACGAGGGCCACGAAGGTTTCCGTGTCGAGCACCGTGAGTTCTGGTTGTTCCCCACCGGATTTCATCAGCAGCGAAACGAGGTCATCCCGGATGTGTGGCCGTTGCTCGATGAACTGCAAACTCGCGGCGAGCCACGCGGCCATGAATTGGAACTGTACGCCGTCGTCGAGGATGTGCAGCAGGTGCTCGACCGTTCGGCGCTGGCTCGGTTGAGTGGCCGGCACGTCTGGTCCGAGTCCACGGTCGAGCAGCGATTCCACTACCGCTCGCCGGGATTGTTCGCGCTGACCGTCCGCGTTTATCGGCAGCCAACGCCGGTCGAGATCGCGGACTCGCCGCACTTCGCCGGCTGCAAAAGCTGGGTCGACTTGCCGACGGCGCTGCCGACATCGGGGCTGCAATCGGTGCTCGATGACGCGACCTTCGACCGCCAACGGCGCGAGATTCAGCAACTTCTCGCGAGCGGGTCGGCCGACTATCTTACCGTCCCCAAATTCCCTGCCACCTTGCCGAGTCAGTCACGACCATGACGCTTCAGCTAACCCTGTCCATTCTGCAAATCATTCTCATCGACGTCGTGTTGTCGGGCGACAACGCCGTGGTGATCGCAATGGCGGCGCACAAACTGCCCGAACACCAGCGGAAGCGAGCGATCTTGTGGGGAGGCGGCATCGCCATCGTTCTGCGAATCATCTTCACGATGATCATGTCGTTCCTGCTGATGGTCCCCTGGCTGCGGCTGTTCGGCGGCCTCCTGCTGGTCTGGATCGCCTGCAAACTACTCCGCGACGAAGAGGAAGAAGAGGTCACCGCCGACAGCGCCGGTCGCAGCACCATCGCCGCGATCAAGATGATTTTTCTCGCCGACTTCGCGATGAGCCTCGACAACATGCTGGCCGTCGCGGGAGCCAGTCACGGCAACTGGAAACTGCTGTTGGGCGGATTGATCATTTCGATCGCGATCATCATGACGTGCAGCAATTTGATCGCCTCGTTGATGAACCGCTACCACTGGATCGTCACGTTGGGCGCGGGGATTCTGGCATTCACCGCCGGAGAGATGATGATGGGCGATCGCGAAGTCGCCGGGTACTTTGTGCGGAACCATCAAGTCAGCCTCGATCCTCACTGGCAAGGCTACATGGTCTCGCACTCTCGCCTGAAAGATTTCGCAAAGCCCGATGACGTGCCGGAAGATTTGCGAAGCGTTGTGACCTTTGAACCAGAGACCAAAGAGGCCGCTCCTGGAACGCTGAACTTCATCGGCCAGATGAGCGTCGAGCAACGCGATGCTCTGCTGGCCTGCACCTCGGACAAGAACGCGATCGAGGATTTGTACGAGTCGAGTCGCCATCGCGACGTCCCCGGCTGGATTCCCGCCGGCTGGCGAGCGACCGTCGAATCCTGGTTCCAGCAGAAATGGGAAGCCAAACACTGGCAGGCCATTCAAGGCAATCGGCACCACTACGTCTCGTGGATTTTCTTCGGAGCTGTGATCACGCTGTGTTTGACCTCGCCGCGCTGGTGGCCCGGTCATCGAAAGACCGCTACGGCAGAACCCGCCCCCGGCCAAGAGTTGACTGACATGGTGACGAGGCGGTCTCGACGGTAGCTTGTTTCGAGCATGACTTGTCACACCTCACAATTTGGTCGTCTGTCGCGCCGCCAGGTGTTGCAAGCGGGAGCGGTGCCGGCGCTGGGCCTGTCGCTGCCTCGACTGTTCGCGGAGCAAGAGTCGGTTCGTGGGAAAGACGCTCGCGAGAAGTCGTGCATTTTCATTTTTCAATACGGCGGGCTGAGTCAGCTTGATTCGTGGGATCCGAAGCCGAATGGACCTTCGGAAACTCGCGGGCCGTACCGTCCGATTGCGACTTCGGTTCCCGGTTTTCAAGTTGGCGAGCTGATGCCGCGACTGGCTCAGCAGGCGGATCGGTACGCGGTGATTCGATCGATGAGTCACGGCGTGCCGGTGCATGATGTCGCGAATCGAATGCTGTTGGCGGGGCAATCACAACCGGCGATGGATGCTCCGGCGTTCGGTTCCATCGTGACAAAGCTGCGTCCGTCGTCCGCCAGCGTGCCGTCGCATGTGTGGCTGCAAAAGTTCGGCGGCGGAGCAATGCCGCCGGAACCGACGTACATCACCGGTGGTTGGCTGGGCATGGCTCACGCGCCGCTCGTGATCGGCACCGGTCACGAAGACAATCCGGGGACGAACGGCTTCCGAGTCAAAGCGTTTGATGCGGCTGAGGGAGTCACGACGGATCGGCTCGCCGCGCGACGGCAGTTGCTCGATCAGTTTGAACCAACCGCGTCGATCAATCGCCCCGCCGATTCGTTGTCTCGATTTCGCGAGCGGGCATTTGATCTGCTGACCGGTTCGGCCGCGCGGCAAGCCTTCGATGTCGATCGCGAACCGGATTCGGTGCGCGATCGGTACGGCCGCAATCCGCTCGGACAGAATTTGCTGCTTGCGCGACGACTGATCGAAGCGGGAGTCCGACTGGTCAACGTCGTGGCGTGGTGCGGGCTGGCTCCCGGCGACAAGTTCAACAGCCTCGAAACGTGGGACATGCACGGCAACGGGGGTATCGACATCTTCGGCAACGGCTGGAACGGACTCGGCTGGGCTTTGCCGGTTTGCGACACTGCGGTGTCGGCTCTGCTGGACGATCTGCAACAGCGCGGCCTGTTGGATCAAACGCTTGTCGTGCTGGTCGGCGAGTTCGGTCGCACGCCGCGCATCAGCCGTGGAGCTTCGGCGATCGGTCGCGATCACTGGCCGAATTGCTACTCGGCGATGCTGGCCGGAGCGGGCGTGCGCGGCGGTACGGTTTACGGTTCGTCAGACGCCCAAGCGGCGTACGTCAAAGACCGACCGGTCAGCCCGGAAGATTTTGGCGCGACGCTGTTTCACACACTCGGCATCCCGCCGGAAACCGGCATCAGCCCGGATGGATTTTCGGTTCGAGCGAGCACTGGCCGGCCAATTGATCTGTCGTGATTCACCCGCCCAAGGATTTTCAAAATGCGAATTGCTGCCGTGCAGATGGATGTCACGATCGGTCAGCCCGATGCCAACTTGGCCGTGATGCTAGCCAAGCTGAAAGAGGCAGCGGCAGCCGGAGCAAAGCTGAT
>QWQF01000266.1 GCA_003669125.1 Planctomycetota bacterium | reverse complement strand
CGAGAACCCACTTCCCGCGAACGCGACCTCGCGGCAGAATTGCTCGGCAACTCGCCGACGAAAGAGGGCGTTGCCGATTGGCTGTGGACGATCATCCTGCTCCCCGAATTTCAGATAGTGCCGTGATGGAACTCACTCAACTTGATTTTGATCGCTCTTCCCGCCGTGAGTTTCTCGCGCGCATCGCCGGTGGCTCACTGACCGTTGGCGCCGCGGTTAGCGCGTTCGCCGAGTCAACCAATTCGCCGAGCCAGCAGCCGAGGAGACCCGCGTTTCCTGCGACGGCCGATACCATGATCGTGCTCTGGATGGCCGGTGGCATGGCGCACACGGAGACGTTCGATCCGAAACGGCATGTCCCATTCGAGCCAGGTATGAAGGCCGACGACGTGCTCTGCACATTCCCCTCGATCAAGACGGCGGTCGATGGGATCGAGATCACCGAAGGCTTTGAAAAAGTGGCGAGCGTCCTCGATCGAGGAACGTTGATCCGGTCGCATGTGCTCGGCGATCTCGGAACGATTCTGCACTCGCGGCATCAGTACCACTGGCACACCGGCTATGAGCCGCCGCAGAACGTCGCGGCTCCGCATCTGGGAGCTTGGATCGCGCACGCGCTGGGGCCGAAGAATCCGGCGATCCCCGCGTTCATCGACATCGGCCAAAGCTACGAAGGGAACGGTGAGGCAGAGGAACTCAAAGCCTTTCAAACCGGCGGCTGCCTTGGTGCGGAGTTCAATCCGTTCCGAGTCCCCGATCCTCGGCAAGCGGTCAACATCGTGAAGCCGCCGACGGGGATGAGTCTCGAACGGTTCCGACGTCGCTACGACACGTTTCGCAAGATGGTGGCCGATGGAGTTGGCTCAGACGGCAAGACACTGAGCGACGCGCAACGTGACGCATTGCTTCGCTCGGTCGAGCAAGCCCATCGGTTGATGGATTCGTCTGCGGCGAAAGCATTCGACTTGTCGCTGGAACCAAAAGCGTCCTTCGACACCTACAACACTTGCAAGTTCGGTCTCGGTTGCCTGCTGGCGAGGCGTCTGGTGGAAGAGGGTGCCCGATTCATCGAAGTCACCACGGAATACGGTCCGTTCCTGCAGTGGGACACACACGACAATGGCCACACTCGGCTGGCGAAATTGAAGTCAGAGATCGATGCCCCGATCGCTCAATTGGTGCTCGATCTAGAACAGCGCGGACTGCTCGACCGCACGCTGATCGTCTTGGCCAGCGAGTTCAGCCGTGACTGTTTGCTCGAAGGTAAACCCGAAAAGCCAGTCGGCAATCAGGTCGAGCAACCGGCGGTCCTCAAAGAACTCAAGCACTACGGCATGCACCGTCATTTCACCGGTGCGTCCAGCGTGTTGATGTTTGGCGGTGGCGTCAAACGTGGCTTTCTCTACGGCAAGACCGCACCGGAGCGTCCGTGTACGACGATTGAAAACCCGATCAATGTCACCGACCTGCACGCCACGATGTTGCACACGCTCGGAATTGCCACCGACTACCACGTCATGGTGGAACAACGACCGTTCTATGCGACTCAGGACGGCCGAGGCGTCGCGAGAACTGCGCTGCTCGGATGAATTTCTTGCGATGGGCCATGAGATCGGGAGACGGCCCAGGACCAACTGTTTGGGATGGCAGTGGCGACTCCACGCGGTCACTCCGAAACGAGAACCTCGCAGTTTTTATTGATCTTTTGAAACAGATCGAGGGCTTTCCGAGTGAACGGCGTCTTCTTCGCGTTCAACATTTGCAGGCCGCTCTTTTTTGAGAGAATCCCCAAACCGGGATCGCTAATGGTTTGCATGCCCTCCAGATCTAAGATCTTGAGTTTGCTCAATGTGAGCACGGTTTGCATTCCCGCGTTCGTCAAAAAATTCGCGCCGACCTTGAGATGCACGAGGTTGTTCGCTCCTTTGAGATCCGCGAATTGCTGGTCGCTCAAGCTGGTGCTGGAGATGTCGAGGAATTCCAATTTGGGGATGGACTTGATGTGCTTCAGGCCGGCTGCGTGAATCGGAGTGCGCATCGCATGCAGTTCGCGAAGAGCTGGCTTCGAACGTGTGTAGGCTTGAAGGCCATGACCTTTGAGAAGTCCATTTCCTTCGATCTTCAAGATTTCCAGCCCCTCCATTTCGGCCAAAGACTTGAACGCGTCGTCGGTGATGGGAGTCTCGCTGAGATTCAGCTCCCGAAGATTGGTCAGTGCCATGAATTTGGCGACGTCCGTGTTGGAAATGTTGCTGCTTGACGAGACGTCGAGCACCTCCAATTGCGAGAGTTTGCTGATCTCCTCCCAGCCCTGTGGTGTCATTCTCAAGACCCCACTGACCTTCAATTTCCGAAGCGTGGAACACTCGCGCAGCGAGGTGATTCCGTGCCCGTCAATGCTTGTGGACGTGAGATCGAGTTGGGTCAATTCTGGAAGTTTTGTCAGATGTTGCAGGCTTTCGTCCGTGATCGCGGCACGCGTGATGTTCAAAAACGTGACTTGCTCACGGCCTGATTCCAGATTCGCCAGGGTCTTCAAATCGGCGTCGGTGATCTGCTCGGAACGTTTGCTGGTGAAGTCCGCCAGGAATTTCACCGAGTCAATTAGGACGGCTTTTGGGACTTCCACGACGGGAGTCGGTTGTGAATCTTTTGGAACGACAGATGGGGTGATCTTCGGCGAATTTGTGGTGTTGGAATTCTGCTGCTGACCAGTCAGTTCCTGGAACGTGGGAATCTTCTCGCACCCCAGCGCCAGCAGAAAAAGGAACGACGAAAAGTGAAGTCGTTGCATCGTCCGTTGGAGAAATTGGGATTTCATCGAAGGGTTCCTGCGAGGTCAGAGAACATGAAAAAACCCCTCGAAACGGAGTTTCGAGGGGTTCTGTGTGTCCCGATCACGAATCACGCGATCGTCGTTTAGAACTCGCTGGTCGTCTCGCCGCCGGCCATCGTTCCCAAGGCACCCCAGACTCCGAAGGGGCTTTGGCCAGCGCAGCCATTCGAGCTGACGGTTGATTGGCTGGTGCCAGAAGCGCAAGGCGGGGTGCTGGTAACACTGTTGATCGTTTCGTTGATGAAACGGACCGCACCGTCTCCCATCAAGACTTGCACACCACCAGTGTGACGGCTGCTGGGAGTCATCCAGACGTCTCCAATTGTGGCCAGGGTCGCCCATCCAGGAGTTGCCGTTGCCATGCAGGAACCGCTGTTGGGAGCGGCGGCAATCGTCACGGCGCTGTGGTAGGGATGGCCGCAAGCCCAGCGTTCACTCGCCAACGGATTCGTCGCCGTCGTCACGAAGCCGTTCGCGGTGTATTTCCCGTTGACAACACCAGCCTGGCAACCAGCAGGTCCGGCGGTCGCTGCCACATTCTGAGTACGTCCCAGGACATCGTTGAGGTTGGCAGGATTTCCGAGATCACGTTCGGCCATGGCAATGGTATTGCTGGTTCCATCCAAAAAATCTCTCTCCGAGAAACAAGTGCCAATCGTAAACGGTCCACGGCTCCCCAGTTGAATTCCCGGTGCTGGACCTGACGTCAGCAGGTTCAAAAAGATCGGGGCCGTTGCGGTTCCCGTTGGTGCCGCTTGGCTTACCCAGAGTTGCATCGGTGCTGCTGGGACGCCACCCGCTGTGGTTTGAACGGCCATTCGATCTCCGACATTGAAGCAATAGCTGCGTTGAATCGGAGTCACAGGAGACTTGGTCGAGGACGGGCACTCGAAGACTTCGATCGCACCTGGGGCGTGCCAACCGTTTGGAGCCCAGACTTGTCCTGCCGGTGCGGTGTTGTTGGGCGTACAGGGATCGCCGCCTTGAGAAGTCGAGCCTGCAACCGTGTTGGCGAGAATCGTTTCCCACAACGGACCTTGTTCGATATTCGGCAGCAACATGGCGAAGCCACTTAAGGCTCCGCCGTTTGTTCCGGCAGAGTTCAGGTTCGTCCCACCCGACATCGGGCAGAAGGCCTTGTTGCTGTCGTGGTAGTTATGCAGAGCCAATCCAAAGTTCTTGAGATTGTTCTTGCACTGGGTTCGGCGAGCCGCTTCGCGTGCCTGCTGAACCGCCGGCAGCAAGAGGGCGATGAGCACGGCGATGATTGCAATCACCACCAGCAGCTCGATCAACGTAAAACCGCGTCGTTTCATCATGACTGGACTCCTAAAAAAAGAAATGAAAAACACCCATTAAGGAAACAGTACGGGGAACAAGAAATGAAAAACTGCCCTGACGTCTGCCCTCTCTTCCTGAAAACCGCAAACGAACGTCGTTTGACGGAGAACTGCATGGTGGCTCGTGAGTATCGGAAAAGAAACTTCACATCCTCCAGAAAACTTAATTTACCATGAAGAAATCATGTTGGGGACAAGAAATTCGATCGCCAAATTTGAGGCGGTGCATACTGTGAAGTAGTCAGTTTCAGAAAGGTTGTGAATTATTTCTTCATTGAAAACCAAAAATCAACGACAAAGCTCTCTGATTCTGAAGTTTTGGAGAAGCTCCAATCCCTGGTCCAGGATGGCTTGAAGGCCCCTCGGGCAGGGCCGAAAAAGCTTGGCTGCGAACTTTGAGATGGGTTGGAACGTGACTGTTTTGCACGGTCCAGTCAATTTGCTTACAACAGCCCGGGTATTGAGTTCGCCGGCGAGAAGCGATTCCCCGGCGTGTTTTTGCGATTTTTGATCTCCCCAGAAAGCTTGCAATGTCAAAGAATGAAATTGGTTTGATCGGCTTGGCGGTGATGGGGCAGAACCTGGTTCTCAACATGGCGAACCACGGGTTTTCGGTGGGCGTTTTCAATCGGACGGCTGCCACGACGGACGAATTCGTCAACAAATTGACGAGCGAACCAGCCGACAAAGTGCATCCCGGAACGGCCGAGCGAATCAGTGGTTATCATTCCGTCGAAGACTTTGTTGCCAATCTGAAAGCTCCTCGACGCGTGATGATCATGGTCAAGGCCGGTGCTCCGGTGGATGCCGTGATTCAGCAGCTTTGTCCGTTGCTGTCGCCCGGTGACATCATCATTGACGGTGGCAATTCCGACTTTCGTGACACGAATCGTCGGCACGAGGAGTTGAAGGCGGCCGGCTTGCGATTCATTGGCACCGGCGTTTCCGGAGGCGAAGAGGGGGCACTCAAAGGTCCCAGCATCATGCCGGGTGGGCATGTGGAAGCCTGGCCGTTCGTGAAAGACGTGTTCCAAAAGATATCCGCCAAGGTCGGGCCCAACAACGACATTCCCTGCTGCGATTGGGTCGGCGAAGCCGGAGCGGGCCATTACGTCAAGATGGTCCACAACGGTATCGAGTACGGTGACATGCAGCTCATTTGCGAGGCGTACTTCATTCTGAAAAACGCTCTCGGTCTGACCAACGACGAGCTGTATCACGTCTTCAAGGATTGGAACGAGGGAGAACTCGAAAGTTATCTCATCGAGATCACTCGCGACATCTTTTCGGTGAAGGATTGCGAGACCGGCGAGCATCTCGTCGACAAGTTGCTCGACACCGCTCAGCAGAAGGGGACTGGCAAGTGGATGAGCCAGCACGCTCTGGATTTGGGAGTTCCGACGACGCTCATCACGGAGTCCGTGTACGCTCGCTGTTTGTCGGCTCAGAAGGATGCCCGCGTCCGGGCGTCACAGGTGCTGAAAGGTCCGGGCGACGTCAAGTTCACTGGCGACAAGCAACAGTTCATTGAGGATGTTCGGCAGGCGTTGTATGCCTCGAAGCTCTGCAGCTACGCGCAGGGGTATGTGCAACTTGATGCGGCGGCCAAGGAGTTTGGCTGGGCACTCAACAACGGCAACATCGCTTTGTTGTGGCGAGGTGGCTGCATCATCCGTTCGCGATTCCTCGGGGACATCAAGGCGGCGTTTGACAAGAACCCGAAGCTCGAGAACCTGCTGCTCGATGACTTCTTTAAGGCCGCCGTCGAGAAGGCACAGCCGAGTTGGCGTCGCGTGATTTCCACGTCGGTGCAGATGGGTTTTCCAGTGCCGGTCTTCAGTGCGGCTCTGAGCTATTACGACGGCTACCGCCAGAGCCGTCTGCCGGCGAACTTGTTGCAAGCTCAGCGAGATTATTTCGGAGCGCACACCTACGAGCGCACGGACAAGCCGCGAGGCCAAGCCTTCCATACCGATTGGATTCGCGAGCGAACACTGAAGTAATTGCTGCGACGAGACGTTGATCGTTGAAGTCATTCAGCCCCGGCCATGCAGAGTGGTCGGGTTTTTTGCTGCGCTGAGCTTCGCGTCGATGCCGTCTCGATCAAGGATCATTTCGGCGTTTTTCGTTTTCTGACGGATTCACTTGGCCGTTTCTTTGTCGAACATCTTCGACAGCAGTGCCTTGTCCGGTGGTGAGGTGAGCAGGCTCACGAGGATGCCGCACAACCCGGACACCAACACGCCCCACAAGAACGGGTCAAAGTCGCAGAGATAGTACGGGCGGAAGCTGGTGAGTTGCCCGATGCGTTGTTCGGGCGTCTTCTCGAGGATGCCCAGTAAGTACAAGGACAGCACCGTCGAGGCACCACCAGTCATACCGGCGAGCGCGCCGGCAACGGTGGCTCGTCGCCAGTAGCAGGCCATGATGGAGGGAATCAGGAACGTTGCCGCCGAGCCGGTCGCGCTGAAGACGATGAAGGCTTGCAGGTACGCGACCGGGCTGATGTTCACCGCGACCGCCACCGCTCCGACGAAGATCATCGAGAGGTACGCGGCTTTGCGAAGCTCGCCCGGTGTCGCCTGCGGCCGAATGAAACGCTGATAAATGTCGCGGACGAGGCCCGACGACAGCACAACCAAATACGAACTGACCGTGGACATCACCGCTCCGAACGGAGCGGCCAGAATCATCCCGGCGATCAACGAACCGCCCGGCCAATCCTTGGTCGCCAGCAACGCCATGCGCGGGATGATCTCGTCAGTCTGTCCCGGCAGTTCGGGAATCAACGCTCGACCGCAGATGCAAATCACGATCAGCGGCAAGTAGATGCCCAAGTTGTAGACGCTCAGCAGATAGATCGAACGGCGGATGACCTCCGTGTTCTGGCTGGCCATCAGCCGTACCAAGCTCGCGGGCGAACCGACGCCGCTCCAAACCCACACGCAGAAAAACGACAGAGCCAACGACAGCGGCAAAAACTCGCGCGGGACGGCGGCGTCATAAGCCATCCGCGGCGCGGTCGTCGCATTCGGCGCAGCTTTCGGTCCTTCGAACTTGTCGTCGTAGCCGGGGCCATAGACGTAGCCTGGCCCGGTGTTCTTCAACGCCGTGCGAGTCGCGTTTTCCAATCCACCGGCCTGATGCAACGACGCGAACAACAGCACCATCACACCGAAGAACATCAGCACGCTCTGAAACATGTCGGTCCACACGGCGGCGAGGAAGCCCCCCATCAGCGTGTAGGCCACGACCGTCAGCGAGAAAATCGCCAAGCCGTAGAGATACAGGCGGTCCCACTGCTTGGACTGTTTGACGATGCGGTCTTTGGACTCGGTCAGTTCATCGGCGGTGAGCAGCGATTTCAGTTGTGCGGTCAGTTCCCGTTCCGTGGAGAAACCGTGACCGATCAATGGGGTCAGTTTGTCCGCCACCACATCGGAGAGGCCATCGTCCTTCAAGGTACTCAAGGATTGTGCGGTCAGCGTGAACGGCTTTTGATCTTCATTGACCGACAGCACTCCGGAGCCGGGCCAAGCGGTCTTCATCACGATCGCACCCGCTTTGAACTGCGCGAACATCATGAAGGACAAATACAGCAGAATGAACAGCGACGCGACCAGTCCCAAAGCCGGGCTGCCGAACCGCGAACGAAACAAGTCCGGGACGGTGATCGCCTCGGTGCGGCGGCTGAGTTGCGCGAGTCGTTTGCCGAGGATCCCGAATCCGGTGATCGGCACCACGATGTAGCCACCGATCCACAACGCGACGATCCAGCCGTGCGTGTAAACCAGCGACGGGAATCCCATGAACGTCCCGCCGCTTTGCACGGTCGCCGTCAACGCCAGCGCCCAGGCTCCCAGGCCACGATTGCCCAGGAAGAACCCAGTCATGAACGAGCCTTCGCGGGTCCTGCGATTGGCGAGCGCACCGATCCACAAGCTCGCGAGGATGAACACCACGAGCGCAATCAACGCGCCGTAGCCGACGCTTGGCATCTTGGACGTATCGGCCGCGGCCAGCAGAGCAGGGAGGTGGTTCGTCATTGGTTAGCCCCCCAATCCGAGTTCATCAGCTTCTTCCGGCAACTCTTCGCCCAAGTGAGAATCGTGGACGAACAGAGCACCGAAGATCCACGAGATCACGACGCACACGACCCACGGCACGGCAACGCCCCAGAACGTCCATTCGGGGAAGCCCCAGATCAGCTTCAATTCTTCGACCGGGCGGTTGTAGCCCAACCGATAACTGGTGGTGACGGACCATACCGCCGCCGTCAGCCAAATGCCGACCACGATCAACGCTTCGCGCCGACCGGTGCGGACTACGGGATCAGTGTTGTCGGTCATGAAACCTCGCCGCCAAATTCGTTGAACGAATCGCTCCGCCAAATCGAAGGGGGCATGGTATCGTGATCCGCCGAGCAATCCACTCCGCAGCCCGATGTCGGTGAACGTGGTTGCGAGTCGCTGCCGCGATCAGGACACTGCCAACGACTTCTACTTTCCGGACACGAACGCGCAGATGTTTCGGCCGCAAGACCGAGTGCGGCTCACGCAATTCCCCAGCGGAGGCGGCCAAGGCGATCCCGCTTGGGACTTTCAATTCTTCATCGACAAGCACGAGCTGAATCGCCGCGATCAATTTGTCATGCGAGCGATGCTGCTGCCGTTTGAATCGGCCGAACAAGTCGAGCAAGCGACGTGACGGCATCGCGAGTCTCTTCGTCTTCCCTAAAACAGGATCACGGCCCTTGCCAAGGAACCCCGAAATGAACGCAGACCTCCCTCGCCGCGAATGGCTGCAAGCAATCGGCCTCGGAGCTTGGACTGCCGGAGCCATGTCGTTCACATGGCCGTCGCTGAGCGCCGCGCAAGAGTCGAAGCCGGCGATCACACCGCCGCTGAATCGTTTCTCGCGAGTCGTCCAAGACTGGTTCGTCGATCAAGTGCGAGCGATCGAAGCGAGAATCCTCGCCGAGCAAGCCGCGCTCAAAACGAAAGCCGATGCGGAAGCCTACGTCCGCAAGGTGCAGGAAAAGATTCGCCGTTGCTTCGGGCCGGAACCGGAACGGACGCCGCTCAACGCCCGCGTGACGAAGGTTGTCGAACGGGAGCAGTACCGCATTGAGAACGTGATCTTCGAGAGCCGTCCCGGATTCCTCGTCACTGCGAATCTGTACGTGCCGAAGAATCGCAAAGGCCCGTTCCCCGGAGTCGTCGGCTCGTGCGGTCACTCGGCGAACGGTAAGGCGGGCGATGCGTATCAACCCTTCGCGCAAACGTTGGCGAAGCTCGGCTACGTCTGCTTGATCTTCGACCCGATCGGCCAAGGCGAACGATTGCAGTACGTCGATGAGCAACTCAAACCGAAGCGTGGGATCGGTGTCGCCGAACATCTGCACGCTGGCAATCAGCAGTTCCTCGTCGGTGAGTTCTTCGGAGCATGGCGAGCGTGGGACGGCATCCGAGCACTCGACTATTTGCTGTCTCGCGAGGAGGTTGATCCGAAGCATGTCGGCATCACGGGCAACTCCGGCGGTGGCACGATGACGACGTGGTTGTGCGGACT